>JAYWFY010000048.1:0-18815 GCA_043778555.1 bacterium | reverse complement strand
CCAGATTTTACAAAAGTTGAATCCCAAAGTAAGATTAATAGTAAAATTAGAAATAGAGTTTTTAGTGAGATTTAGTAATTTTTGTTTAATATTTTTTTTTGTTGTATGTTCAAAATCGCCCTTATAGGAAGCATGTCAGTTGGCAAGACAACCTTGTTCCAACTTTTGTCTCAAAGCTCTAATTTTAAGGATTTTACATTCCTTGACGAAACTGCAATGGCAATTATTCGAAGTGGCGGAGTTCATCCTGTAGATATGGACAATCTAGGTCGCCAAAACTTCCAATTGGCAGTTTATGAAGCCCAAGTTAACAATGAGAAAACTGCTATTAAAAACAAGCAATCTTTCATAACCGACCGAAGTATTCTTGATGGCTTGGCGTATTCTTGGGAGTTTGATAACTTTCAGACGATGTTCGAATTAACACGGCAACACCTAGAATTTACCCAGTATACTCACATTTTTTATTTGCCGATTGAGTTTGGCTTTGATTGTGATAACAGAAGTATAGAAGACCAAAATTTTCAAAAACTGATTGATACAAGATTATTAAATGTTGTTGCTATTTTAGGTCAAAAAATTATCCCTCTCAAAGGAAATAGCATTGACAGATATCAGCAGGTTGTTAAGATTATTTTTGGCTGAATATCTACTCGTTGTCAATTTAAAAATTAATACGTATCTAATTAATCTAAGATTTTATTCATCACCCAACACTTCTCTCCATATTAACTTTCAACAACTCCCGAGCTTCCATCGCAAACTCAAAAGGTAAGTTTTGTAATATTTCTCCACAAAAACCTGAAACTACAAGTGATATACACTCTTCAGGGTTTAAACCTCGGGATTGAAGATAAAACATTATTTGCTCGGAGATTTTGCCTGTACTGGCTTCGTGCTCGATTTGAGCTGTAGAGTTGGAGGATTCAATAGTTGGATATGTGTTGGCAATTGGTTTGATTTGGATTTTTTGCAAATATACTTGATATTGTTGCTCAATTGCAGTTTTCAGTTCTATTTTGTCCAAAGCTTCAGTTAAATTCAAGTCCAGTCCTATATCTTCCAGTATTTGGAGGTCTTCTTTGGTCAAATTATACTGGCTCATAGATTATAATCATCGCTTTAAAGTCATACTTTGGTCAAATCAGCTTGTTTGCTTGACTATATTGCAGATTTCCTTTACAATAAAAGTATAGTGGAATATTTTGAATTTTAATTTCCCCAAACTAACCAAGTCCAAAACCCGACGAAGAGAATCTTTCATTTCGCTCAATGTGTTGACCAATTAAATAAGGTAATTTCCCAAAATATATACTAATTTTTACATTTTATTTTACAACTTTATGGCCGCAGAATCCTCTTCTCCTCACATATCCGTTGCAGCAGAAGTAATTTCTAACATTCGGATTCCTGGAATCGGGGTTATCGAAGTTACAAACGCTATGCTGACTACGTTTTTACTCACAATATTTATGTGTTTATTTGGAATAATAGCTGGTAATTATATTAAAAACAAAAAAATTTCCAAGTTTCAAACTTATTTGGAAGGTCTGCTTGAATTTATAAGAGAATCAACTAGTTCCAATCTAGCATCATCAGTCAAGGCAAGAAAATATTTGGGTTTGACCTTAACATTATTTTTATTCATCGTGTTAGGCTCGTGGTCTGGGCTCATCCCTGGAGTATTAGCTTTAGAATACAATGGTACCCATCTTTTTAGAGCCCCAACTACCGATCTCAATGCTTGCATTGCACTAGCAATAGTTGCGTTTATGACAGTCCAGATTGCAGGTTTCCAAACTCAAAAATTTGCTTATTTAGGTAAATTCTTCACTTTAAAAGGTGGAATACTGGGGACATTGATTGGATTGCTAGAATTTGTGCTAGAATTTGCACGTATTTTATCTTATAGCTTCCGATTGTTTGGAAATATATTTGCAGGGGAAGTTCTTATTATCGTATTATCTTACCTTTCTAAAGACTTTTTTGTACCAATTCCAGCACTAGTTATCATGATGGAAATTATGGTAGCTTTGATACAAGGTTATGTTTTAATTTCACTTATGACAGTTTTTATCAAAATTGCTACAGAATCTCACGATTCTCACTCTCAATCGCACGCTTAAATTTTATAAATTAAATCAATTTTTATTACTATGACTCCTGAAGTTTACAAACAAATCGCATTCGCCCTCGCAGTAGGCATCTCAACAATTGGTCCTGGTATCGGTATCGGCATGATAGGAGGCAACGCTCTTAATGCCTTGGCAAGAAATCCACAATTAGAATCCAAAATCCAGTCCACTATGATCTTGGGTATAGCCTTTTGCGAATCACTGGCTATCTTTGGTCTCGTTGTTGGTTTTATAATCAATTTTGTCAAATAATTTTAAAATTAAAAATATGATATTTCAAACTTTAATAGCATCTGCTAGTCCAAAAGTAGATACAGAAGCTATCCAAAATAGTCTACTTGAAACATCTGGTCATCAAGGTCTAGGTATCAATTTGTTCGATCTCGGTTTTTATTTGGTTTGTTTTTTTATTGCTATGGTTGTTCTCAACGCATACTTGTTCAAACCTCTCAATAAAATCATTGACGAGCGACAAGCTCGAATTGAAAAAGCATTAGACGAAGCAGAATTAATAGAAGCCAAGTTAAATACAATCAACGATCAATCCAAAGTTATTATAGATCAAGCTAAAGCAGACGCACGCCAAATCATCGAAGACGCTAAAGCTGAAATAGATCCTACCAAGCAAAAAGTTCTAGCTGACGCTGACTATCAAAAAACTCAAATTCTGTCTGCGGCAACTACTCAAGGAGAAAAAATAATCTTTACCGCCAATATGACAGCTCAAAAAGAAGTAATGAATATGGTTCAGAAAGCTATACAAAAAGCCACTTCAAACCTTTCAATCTCTGGTTCCGCTCAAAATGAAATCATGGGAAGCATTATCAACTCCAAACTTTAGTGTATATGTCTGACCAAATTATCGTCACTTCTAGCGTAGAAATTTTACCTGAAAACAAATCTGTATTAGAACAAAAACTAAAACTAAAAATTGGTAATTACCCCTTTATCTATAAAGTTGATTCAAGTCTTATTGCTGGTTTCACTGTCAATTTTGGTGATAAGCAATACAATTATGACCTTCAATCTGAAATCAAAAATGTAGAAAATAATCTATTTTAAGATTAGTTAAATATATTTTAATACTCCCTCACGGGAGGTTTTTTGCTGGACAAGTTAGACTTGACAGAAATACACACAAAAGCTATAGTTATAAAATTATGGAAGATTTTTTTGTAAAAAACGAAGGTGACCCTCAAATTAACAGTATCGTGAAAGCTATTGTAGTGGAGAAATATATGATAGAAAATAGTGTAAGCCCAACTGCATTTAAAAGATTGTTTAATAAAAATATTAGTCCTGATGAAGTTTACCTTGCTTTGGTTTATAGGAGACCTAAGTTAAGTAGTGAATTTATTACAAAAGCCGTAGAAGATTATAGGCAATATTTATATAAACATTCAACCAAATCTCAATCGCTTGAAGATAAATTATTAACTCAAATTAAAACAGAAATTCCTTATACTACAGTTTTGTGTTTACTTTCTATTGTCTTCTCATATTTGAGTATTGAAGATAGCGATGTAAACAGTCTGCCTAATGGGATTTCCTTCTATTTAACTATATCAAATATTTATGGTTTATCAAAGTTGGAAAGTAGGTTAAAGGTTTTAAAAAAATTACGACAAGACTTAAGGAGGTTAGAAGCTAATCTTAAATTGTAGGAATATCATTTACCCAAACAGGTTTTGAATATCGTCTTTATCCATTTTTTTCATGATACTTTCGTCTACTGTAATGATGTTTTTGACCAATTCTCGCTTAGATTCCTGGAGTGTCAAAATTTTTTCTTCAACAGAATCTTTGACTACAAACCGATAGACAAATACTGTGTTTTTTTGACCAATTCGATGTGATCTGTCCACAGCTTGAGATTCTACAGCAGGATTCCACCACGGATCGTATATAAAGACATAATCAGCCGAAGTAAGGTTGAGTCCTACTCCTCCAGCTTTGAGCGAAATCAAGAATACTTTTTGCTCTTCGGTATCGTTAAAATGATCTACAACAGCTTGCCGTTTATCGGTTTTGCCATCTAAGTATGAATATTTGATCATTCGTTTGTCTAGTTCTGGCTTGATTAAGGCTAACATCGAAGTGAATTGCGAAAAAATTAGCACTTTATGCCCTTCGGCTACAATATCATCGAGCGTCTCGAGCATCAATTCCATTTTGGCAGATTCAATCTGAGTGGCTGTATCCAATAGTGCTGGGTGGCAACAGATTTGTCGGAGTTTGGTCAAACCTTCTAACACTTTGAATTTGGCTTTGGCAGCACTATTTTCAAAATCTTCCTCAATTTGTTTTTTGAATAATAACCTGACCTTGTCGTACATTGACTTTTGCTTTTTATCCATTTCCACATAAAGTGTTTGCTCTACTTTGTCACCTAATTCTTTGGCAACGTCTTGTTTGAGCCTTCTAAGGATAAAGGGATAGACGACTTTTTTGAGTTTTTCAGACTTTTCTAGGTCTTTATTTTTTTGGATTGGAATTACAAAGTTGGCTCTAAACCACTCTCTAGAACCCAACATCCCAGGATTGAGGAAAGAAATCTGCGACCAAAGATCCTCCAAGTTATTCTCGACGGGTGTTCCTGATAATGCCAATCTGTGGTGAGCTGGAATTATTCGGATAGCTTTAAAAATTAAGGATTCAGGGTTTTTGATCTGTTGTGACTCGTCGAGAATTACGCATTGCCAAGTTCGCTTTTTAATCTCTTGAATGTCTTTGAGAGCTGTGTGATAAGTGGTAATAATCAAATTGGAGTCTATTTTTGCCCACAATTCTGTCTCACGATCAACTCCATGCATCACGGTAAAGGTCAAATCAGGCGCAAATTTGCCCAGTTCAATTTGCCAGTTGTAAATCAAAGTCTTTGGCACGACTAGAATCGTTGGTTCTAATTTTAAATTTTGATTGGTTTTGGATTTATTCTTTTTGGATTTATTTTTACTTATAATTGCTGACTACTAAGAAGATTATTATCTAATTCGTGATGGGATTAGCTATCTAATAAATATATCACTTTTATTTTCCACCTTCCAAAAACTTGAGATTGCCGTCAAAGAACTGACCAAGACCAGACAAATTAAGTTTCAACTGAGCCATTCGATCCAACCCAAACCCAAAAGCTAGTCCTTGATACTCAGAAGAGTCAATTCCAAAGCCTTCCAGCACATCTGGATGTACAAGCCCACAACCGCCAACTTCCAACCACGCACCAGGCTTAAACGGATTGCTAATGTCAACTTCTAGACTTGGTACCGTGTAAGGAAAATATGAAGGTCGGAACCTTGCCGCGAGTTTGCTGTCTCCAAAAAAATCTCGATAAAAAAATTCTATCAAAGTCTTGAGATGAGAAAGGGAAACTCTCTTGTCAATGTACAAACACTCGATCTGGTGAAACATAATGTCATGAGTAGCGTCAATTTTTTCGTTGCGATAGACTTGCCCAGGTACAACAATACGAATCGGTGGTTTGTGAGTGGAACCAAAGCGATACTGTACGCCAGAAGTGTGTGTTCTCATTACATAATTTTCTCCAATACTATCTTTTTGAGCTAAATAGAATGTGTCCTGCATCGAGCGAGCAGGGTGATAATCTGGCATGTTGAGCTTGGTAAAACAAGCATCTTGGGTTTCTACCAGTGGACCGTCAGCTAAAGCAAAGCCCATGTTTCTGAATATATCTACAATCTCGTTTGTAATATTGGTGATTGGGTGCAAATTACCATCATTACTAAAATACTTGGTAGAGTAAAAACTAGGATCAAAATCAACAAAACTATCTTTTTCCAACTCAGTCTGAATCTCTTGAATTCTCTTATCACATATGATTTTCAAATCCTGTTTAAGTTTGTTAAGCTCTTGACCTAGAGTAATTTTTTGATCTTTATCAGCTTTTACCAATTGGTTTTTGAGATCAGCGATAGCCCCAAAAGCAGATAATTCGTCTCGCAAAAAAAGGCAGGCAGAAACAGTTTTGAGATTTTGAAATTGAATTTGATAATCTGACATATTAATAGAATGTTGATCCTAATTGAGTTTTTTGTCAAAGAGATAAATGAAAATAGAAAATACCATACTTTGTTCAAAGTCTAAATGTACGATTTGACAAAACTAAAAAAGTGAATTAAGTTATTAAGTACAACCCAAAAACAACCCAGAAAAATAAAACACTTTATTATGTCAAAACCAGAACAGTCAACAGATTCAAGTTCCAAATTACAAAAGCTTTTAGAATTATATGATAGATTAAGTGAACAAGACCCAAAAAGTAATGTTTTGGAGTATTTATTAAAAGAAATAAATGCCTTAAACCCAGACCAAACTTTTGATAGAGACATTTTGGATACAACAGACAGTTTAGCTGCTTTCATAGGAAGCGTTACAGCCCGACATCTACATGCGGTTAGAAGAGCCCAAACAATTGAAGAAACTTTACCAATACCAGAAGATTCTCTAGCTGTTTTACACAGTCTGAAAAATTCAACTTCATTAATTGCGATACTTTCAAACCCTTGGGATTCCACAGATTCCACTGAGAATACTCAAAATTAGAAAACTCAATTTTGGTTAATTTCTTTGCCTACTTGTCATGTTTGTGACTCCTGTTCCTAGCTACAGACACTGCTTTTTTGCACACTGTTAATGCCACTTGAAAAGGTTCCTTGCCGTCTCTACTCACTCGAATATCTGGTCCTTCCATCTTAAGTATCACTTCGCATACGAAGGAATTATGGCTATGAGAAGTCATTTCTAAGACACAATAGATGTCTATAATCCCATTTTTACCAAAACCTTCGAGAGCATAACACTGATTTAAGACACTCTTGAGCTCATCAGTATTAAAATGTTGATTTTTAGAAAGTGCTTCTAAAGACGTGTTTTTGTATTGAAAAATTATAGGCATAGGCGGTTGATTATTTTTGGGAAGTAATAACAAAACGATGGTTCGTTGATTGATACTTTACTACAGATTGTGAAATAAAGTCAAGATTGTTAATTTATAATTTTCACTCAAATTATTAATATAATGTTGCAGCGATCTAACTTTATTCACGACTTTAAAGCCTTAAACCTTGTCAAACTTTATTTTTAACATTTTCTTCCAAAACTGGGAAAGTCTGCTTGCCAAAAGCCCTCATAAATGTAAATAAATCTACTATTCTAGAGTGACTTTCAACCAATCTTTTGATTTGTCCACCAGCATTTCTAATATTACTAAGGGATATGAAATATGTAGTTGCTAGTGCTAATCCTATTGCTGTAGATAAGTTTTTTGCCTGAATTTGATTAAGAATCATATATGAAATAATAAGCACTGAAGCAAAGAATAATATCCTTAAAATATAATACCCAAAAGCTGACGCTTCCCATCGAGTAGCTTCTTTACTTGTATAATTTTGAATACTAGACTTTATTTCTTGGAGTTGTTCGGTTGTTGCAAAAATTGACCTAATATAGGTAGTTTGTTGCATTGACTCAACTGCGATTTTGCTTAGATTATCTTCTGCCTCGATACACACTGGTTTGAAAATTTTATTATTAAAATCTGTCCAGTAGATACTGATAAATGTAAAAACTATTACCATAATTGATGCCACAAATCCTATATTGCTATTATAATTAAATAAAATAATCACGGTACTAATGGAGCTTATCAACAAGCTATAAATCTCAAAAGTAATCACATCTAATATATTTTCATAGGCTGCTGAACCTTTATTAACCTTGCTAATTATAATTCCACTAGATTTAGTTGTATGGCAAATAGGATCAGTCTCCAAAAGTAGTTTATTGGCAGAGTAAAAAACTGACTGAATAGAAACCATTTGCAAAATTGCATTAAAATTAAGAACAAAAGCCGAAGCAATAATAAGGAAAATTCTTAGCCCAATTATCCAGATTAATTTATTTATATCTTGAGTTTCTAAGGCCTGTGAAATCCAAACCAAAATTATAGAATCATAAATATTAATTGCTCCCATAACTATGATCAACATAATTAAAACTACTTTTTGTTGCCATAAAATTGTCCACCATGGTTTGCTAAAGTCAACTGGCTTGAGATGTATTCTGTTTTCAAAGTTACTTAATTTTGTAAAGAAATTATAATATTTATTTTGATTATGTGTCATAACTTGCTTCTGGTTAATTATTTATTCTCTTCCAAAACTGGGAAAGTTTGCTTGCCAAAAGTCCTCATAAATTGCCAAAGTTCTTGCTGATTGTGAATAGATTTTAAAAAGGCATCGGTAATCAACCCGATTTCGCTATACTTGACATACAAATTGTACAGGCTCGTAAAAATAGCCACGACGATATACAAATCCACCGCTACATTAGATATTTGGAAACCTACTACCCCCATTATCAAAATGATTAATAAAGTCTCAAGGATAATAACCAAATATTGCCAAGTTCGCCATTTTGTAGCTGTATCGTAGCTAACTTGTCTGATAGTTTGAAGGGTTTTGTCTAATTGCTCGGTAGTGGCAAAAGTGGATCGGATGTATTGGTTTTGTTGAATATTTTCTAGTACAAATTGCTTTTGCTCATCTTCCAAACTATTGATCTTGGGTAAAAAAACCGTGTTATTAAAAATGATAATTTTAATATTGACAAAACATAGTAGCCCAAAGGCTATACTCACAAAAAAACTCAACCTCCAATCTACTTGTGCAATTGCCCAAAGTGCCACTCCAATAGAGATTACAAATGGTATTAATGTTTCAAAAATAGTTGACATAAAAGTATGACAAGCAAGGACAGAACGTTCTATTTTTGCCAAAATTTCTCCACTGGATTTACTTGTAAACGAGATAGGATCGACTTGAATCAAAAACTCTTGAATAGTTGATTGTATTGAGCACGGCACAGTATCATAGAGATAGACAAATGAGCGAGCTAATGGTAAAACTATGATAGATTGAATTACTTTTAAGGCTGACAAAATTACAAAAAACTTAAAATTTCGATCAAGAATAGCTTTAGTTACAAAGATCAAGAACAATGGATTGAATAAATAAGTGCATAGAATGTACAAAAATATGGTAAAAATATGAAGCTTGACTTTGTACAGATAGTGCCAAAATGGGGCATTAAAATCAATAGTAAATGGTTTGAGGAATTTTTTGGCTTTGACTTGGTTTGTCCAAAAGTCGTAATATCGAGTTTGAAATGGTTTCATATATTGGTTATAGTAACTGTCCAAGGATAATTAAAGTGAGCTGTCGCCCTGAACTTGCTTCAGAGTATATAGGGTATAAGTAAGGCAATTTAATTGTTAAAGTAATGAGTATACAAACAATTTTATTCGAGCTCCACCTTGCCTTCCATTAGACCTTTGTAATACTCGGACTTGGCTATCAGCTCTACTTTGGGCATAAATTCTAGGGTTTTGGAGTCTGAGACTAATGAGAAATCCATTATGCCAATTGCATTTTCTATCGTTTTGAGTCTGTGAGCGATGACCATCACGATAGCATTAGCAGACATGTCGAGCATCATTTTGGTGATTTTTTGTTCTGAGATTTCATCCAAGCTCGAGGTTGGTTCATCGATAAGAATTAGACTTGGCTTAAAGTACTGCGAACGAAGATATAGACTGGCAAAATTGAGTCTTTGCCGTTGCCCACCTGAGAGGTTCAAACCACCTTCACCTATAAGTGTTTCAAGACCTTTTTTGGCTGCAAAGAGTTTCCATAATCCTACATCGTCAAGGGTTTTGACAATCTGGTCATCTGTAAATATAGTTTCATCTCTTGGCAAGCCAAAAGTAGCATTATACCGCAAAGTTCCCCGAAGATTGGTGGCAGTCTGCATCTGTAGGGCAATAAGCTGTCTTCTGGTCAAATCTCCAACTTGATAAATATTGGTTTCGTTAATGAGAATCTCACCTTGATCTGGTTTGAGCTGTCCACCCAAAATTGATAGAAAAGTAGTTTTACCAACTCCGGATGGACCAATAATTCCATAGAGCTTGTTGACTTGGGTTTCTATTACTTGAAGATCTAAAGAATGGTTCTCAAGAACTTGAGCATCTTGGTTGTAATCAAAGTGAATTTGGTGAGCTTGAATATGTATCATAAATTAAATAGTTTTATAAAATTAAAACTTTGGTTATTTAAGGCTGGTTGGGTAGGATTTTTCTTCTCTAAGAAGGGGTGGCAGCAGAGCTGACGGGGTAGTTATTTAGCTATTACACAAAAGAGTTGTATTCAAAATTGACTAAGTTTTTTAAATTCCCAAACAGGCTTAGAATGATAATCAAGACTTCAAAATGACAATTACTTCTAAGATCAGACCAAATAGCTTTACTGGTTGGGAGAGTTTCTTCTATATATTGATGGTTTGGCACCAGATGGGTTATTGTTGGTTCTAATATTATTTTGAGATATTGGTCGGCTGTTTTGCAGATATAAAGCTTTTGGAATTTGTTTGGAATTGGTAGCTTCCACTTTGCGGGGTGAGCTGTCGACCTGTTTTTTGAGTTGATCTGGAGTGAGTTGCATAAATAAAAATTTTAGACTTGTGTAGTTATAATACTACTGGTTTGCGGGTTTACTGTCAACTTTATAAAAACTGTCTTGACCAAGTGGCAAAAGAGATTGATAATAGACCTAGCGAACTCATTCCACCACCAGCTTTTACGCTCTTTCAAGATACTACTCCATCAACTACGGTACTATTCCTTCTACAAGAAGGGGAATTTTTAGATTGGTAGTTTGTTTATAGATTTGTGAAAGTTGAGGAGTAAATTAGTGTATAAATTCAAATTAGCAAAATATGACTGTAGTTGATCCAACCAAAATCCAACCAATAATCCATTTCAAAAATGTCCAAAAATACTATACGGTTGATAAGCAGCAGCAATTGGTAATCAAAGGTGTGGATGTCAAAATTATGCCTGGTGAAACTGTCGCCCTCTTAGGTAAATCTGGTTCTGGCAAAAGTACAATGCTCAATATCTTGGGGCTTTTAGATTTTCCAACTAGTGGACAATACTTACTCAATGGCGTGGATGTATCAGGATTTGACGACAACCAAAGATCAGAAATTCGCAACAAGACTTTTGGCTTTATATTTCAACAGTTTAATCTTTTACCCAAACTCAATGTGATTGATAATGTCACAGCGCCGCTATACTACAACTCCGACAAAACCAAGTGGTATAATCGTAAAGAAATTGCCCTAGATTTGCTGAGTAAATTTGAAATTGTTGATCAAGCCTACAAACTTCCAAAACTACTCTCGGGTGGACAGCAACAGCGAGTAGCAATGGCAAGGTCTTTGGTCAACGACTGTGATGTAATAATTGGCGATGAGCCAACTGGAGCTTTGGACTCGCGGACTACAGATCAGGTTATGACAGAGATCTTTAGACTCAATACGGAGTTTGGTAAAACTGTGATTTTTGTAACGCATGATGACGACCTAGCTTCCAAATTTAGTCGGATTATCAGGCTCAAAGATGGTGTAATTGTGGATAGCTTTGAACATAACAAAAACTACAATCAAAATTATGTTTTACCTTGCCATTGAATCTAGCTGCGACGAAACGAGCCTTGCCATATTACAGCTTGAGTCAAATTTTTGTGCTACCCAAACTAATTTTTATGATAGATTAAATAGCATTAAAGTAGTCAGCTCGATAATCTCAAGCCAAGTTCAAACCCACGCTGTTTATGGTGGTGTAGTGCCAGAGATTGGAGCTAGGCTACACGCAGAACAAATCCACAAACTCTTCCAAATAGTATTAGATAATGCCTTGGAACAGCTACAAATTGATCAAACAAGTTTTTATAATCAACTAGAAACTATCTTTGTAACATCAGAACCTGGTTTGACTTCCGCATTGCGAGTAGGAGTAGAATTTGCCAAGAGTATTCAGTTTTATATTTCCAAACAAACTCAAAAGTCAATATATGTAGAACTTGTCAACCACCTTCAAGGTCATATTGTCAGTAGTTTTTATAAATTAGAACCCAAGTCAAATTTTGAGTTGGATAAACATATTAAAACTATAACCAATTCTAACAAAGAAAAAATTGCTTTGAGCAAATCTATTCTAGAATTAGTCAATAACTCCAACACGCTTTATCCTGACGAGATTGTGTTCCCACACTTACATTTGATCATTTCTGGAGGAAACACGCAGATACGACTGTTAAGATCCTGGCATGATTGGCAAATTGTGGGTCAAACTATCGATGACGCTGCTGGAGAGTGTTTTGACAAAACAGCCAGAATGATTGGAATTCCTTACCCTGGCGGAGCCACACTTTCCAAAATTGCAGGTCAACAATATCTCAACCCTCTCAATTTGCCTATTGCTATGATGCATAGTAAAGACCTCAACATTTCACTTTCTGGGCTCAAGACAGCCGTCCGTTACAAAATAGAAAAATCCAATATCCCCAATTTGACTTTGGATGAACTTTTGCTCGCCAAAGAAATAGAAGATCTTATTAGTCAAAAACACTTTGAAGTCAGTTCAAAACTTCAATTTGTCAGGGACATTTGCACTTCTACTCAGTTTGCAATCGTAGAACAAATCAAACTCAAAATTGATCAAGCAGTTCAATCGCATCGACCCAATTCAATTGGAATCTCAGGCGGAGTCAGTGCCAACAACATTTTGGTTCAAAAAATTCAAGATTTGGATTCAGTGCAGGCTTTACAAGTCTCAAAAGTTTTCCAACCCAACACATTACTCACAGGTGATAATGCTATTATGATAGGGCTAGCAGGTTTGGTAAAGATCAATTTTAACGCTTTTGACAACAAAGCAAATACACAGCATAATTACAAAAATATTAACTAAATTATTATCCAATTCGATGTTTAACTTTTTGATTCATGCTGCAGCTCAAACCAAGATTTATAAAGATTTACCCACTGTTGGTAATGCCTTGAGCGTAGGGGGAATAGACGCTTTTTATGCTGTCCTTTCCAATTTTAATTATTTTGCGTTGGCATTTTCTATTTTTTACAGCGTAATTTTGTATATGAATTTTTGGTATTGGAGGTTGTTTCACCATCGTGAGCGACTGCACCACGAAGCCAAAGGTGTCAAGGCTATTCAGGATGCTTGGTGGATTTGGGCAAGATATTTGGTTACTTTGATTCTTTTACAGCTAGCACTGGTTTCAGCGCTTCCGACGGCTAGAGCGATTCTTATTTTTACTTATTTGCTAGTTTTGCTCACTTGGAAACTACGTGAGGATGTTATCGTCATTGCTGAAAGTCTTTCTCAGGGTTTTGGGCAAATAGGCTGGGGCAATGACTGGCCAAAGAAGCTAGCCGAAAGTATAAGAGGACTAAGATTGAGCGAAATGAGAAAATCGCCAAAAGACAAAACAAAGAAAAACTTTGAAATTGGTAAATACGAAGAAGCAGAAAAAGAGGAGAACGGAAAAACAAAAAAAGTAAAAAAATTAGTTAATCTTTATTTTAGCACAATTGTAATATCATTGTTTGGAATTTTTATAATTATTTCAGTCTTTGGAATGAGTATTTGGTCATTGTTAGTCAGCTTATAATGCTAAGAATTCATAGCTTTGTAATACATATTTCATCTAAACTTTTATTTTTAGACTCATAGAAATTTTGTAGTAGTAACAATAAGGTCAAATGAGAAAGTAGAATGTACAATTTTTACTATAGTTATTCTACCAACAAGCTAAACTAAATTTAGCAGGCTGTCACCCTGAACTTGTTTCAAGATCTAAGAATCCCAAATTAATTTTTAGCTAAATTCTAAAACATTTATTTGACAAATTTAAAACAAATATTGCACACTATGGCAAATATTAACTCCTAATATTTCCTATCATAACAAGCTTTATAAATTCTTTATAACCAATTTATGTTCTCAATCTTAAATATCCAAACTGCCACTAAAAGAGTTTTTAACTTCATAGCTAAATCTAAAACTTTAATTAGTTTATCACTTATAATTGGAACACTGTTTGCATTTACTATTGCACCTATTTCTAAAGTTTTTGCACTTCAAGATCAGAATAACCAAACAATTCAAATTAACCAAATTCAATTTGAACCAAGTGTAGAATTACAAGATGTAAAAGGATATTTAGATAGCAGACAATTTGATAATTTAAAATACGCAAGTGTAACAGCTGAGTTAGAAACTAACAATCATATTATACCTCTTAATATCGATTATGAATAAAACCATAGAGTCATATAACAATCAAAAGAAAGCTATTGTAGAAGGTATTAGGAAATCAAAAGATGAGAGAATTAAAGCTCAAACTCCAGAAGCTATTGCAGCAAAAAAAGCAGAAAAACAAAAGCAAAAAAATGATCTAATCGAAAGCTTTAAAAAACCTCTTCTTACAATTCCAGGCACAACACCAGTCCCCCAACAGCAACCATCAGAAGCTGACTTAACTTTTTTTGATCAATATGGATACTTACCTCCAGCTCAAATCAATGAGGATGAAGTAAGAGCTAAAATTAAAGAATTAGGCATGCCAGCCAGCCAATCAATTCCACACCTAGACAAACAAGAAAAAGGTAAATTTACTAATGCTCGACCAGAAGATCGTGAGGCAGTAATGACAGCTCAAGAAAAAGCAGATCGAGATGAAAGGTTAGCGGATACAAAAATTCAAGAAGAATTCGTTGACCAGACTAATGAAGTAAATCTACAGTCAATTGAAAAATCTACTGCTACCAGCGTTAACATTAAAATTTCCGTTTTAACTTACTACACAAATATTGGTGATAACACAGCTCAAACAGCTGCATTTAAGAACAACAAAACATCTAAGAAACAAGGCGATAAATCTGATGTTGTAAAAATTCAAAACAAATCTCAAAAGTCCAACAAAACCAAAAAACCAAAATTAGAAGATAATATCAAACAAACTATTACCCAAGATATTACAAACCAATTTAAACAAACAAAAGAAGAAGAAAAAATTATCAAGGACAAACAAGAGTTAGACAAACAAGATTATTTAGAAAGAGCTAAAAGTGGCAAAATGCAACATAACAAAATGGAGCAAGAGATGTATGCTAAAGATGGTATAAAAGTAAATTCTGTAGAAGACACAAATACTACTAACGAAACCAAGCAAACCTCTTTCGTTCAAGAACTACTATCATTAGGAGGTCTCAAAGCTAGTGCAAAAGGGTTGAATAATGCTAAATATTCATTAATTATTTATGCCAACCAGAATACCAATCTTACACTCAATGCAGATAGTCAAAATAACTTTGAATATTTAAGATTGCGAACTAACTATGGTACGTACGGAAGCCAAAGATGGTGCTTTGACAATGATAATAATAAAATTTACTTAACGAGTGAAGCGGCTTGTTATGGTACATTTGGTAAAAAATGTATTCATGCTCTAGGAGGAGCAAATTACGGAGGATCTGTAGGACTTTATGACTGTAATTTTCAAAACGGAACGGATCCAAATCAAAAATGGTTCTTTGATGAAGAGGGAAGAATCTCTTTGATCTATAGACAAGACATGTGTATCGAAAACGCCTCAGGCTTAACTAACGGTAACCCAATGGTAATGTGGGGCTGTGGTACAGGAGTAAATAAAAGAAACCAAGATTATAGGGCTGGATATAGTAACTCAGGTACACAAATGGGACAAACTATTTGGGCTACTTATACAGGTAATTTTGTTTATAACTTAGCTGGTCATGCTTTTGTAGAATATTGGAACAACTATGGAGCTCATAATACTTTTAGTAGATGGCCTGATTCAGATTATGACTGTAATAATTATAATGGATATAGCACTAATAATATTTGTGACTATGATAAGTTAACAGTAGACGTAGAATTAGATTTAAAAACAAACCCATCAAAATATAATGCATTTAAAAAAAGAAGTGTTGGTTTAACCAAATCATACTGGGATTATGTTGTTTTTGGGTCAGGTTACAGAAGTAATTATGCATGGTGGGGTACAAAAGTAGATTTAGGTGGATCAGGTACGTATCAAGGCAATATTTCTCAAAGTAGAAATACAAATTATCAAGCGAATTACAATTTGTTTGACTTAAGCACTGTTTGTTCAGGTCAATCAATTAAACTGTGGAACACAGCTTATGGATATGAAAATATCAGCTCTAATTGGTACTATAATTGGGAACCTATGTCGCCAAGTTCAATATATTTCCAAATTTAATCTATATAGTCATAATTATGCATGAAAATAAATTTAAATGGCTATTGTTTATAGATATTTTTAACCTTATATTTTTTTTGGTTGTTTTATACCTGTATCACTTTAGAATATGTTATACTCTACATTGTAAAACAATTGATAGTAATTTAGATAATATATTTTTATATGGTATTTTTACGATATTTTATTTTATGGTATATTTTTTATTTTTTATTATTAAAAAAAATATTTTGATTGAACTAAGCTTATTTATAATAATTTCACTTGCCCAGTTTTTTTTAAATTTTGCTTTTTTTATTAATAATGATATGGTTTTTGTTCCAATGATAGTTTTAATAGTTTTTAGAATTTATAGGTGGAATAATTATTTAAAGGAATTCCAACTCAATTATACCAACAAACTTTGAAAGACCTAGCAGGCAAATTTAAGGTGACAAAATAGTTAATTTAATTTACTCGATCAACCCTACACAATCTCTCTACTGCATATCCAGCCAGCATCAGTATCATTCAGACTAGGATTGTGGCAAGGCATAACTATAAAACTGTCTTGCTGTGCGATATAAAAGCCATTGGAGTGAGAAGCGTATTTTTGACTTTTTTGGATAAAAGTTCCTGTATGAGTTTTTTTGTCCAAGTACTCAAAACCAGCTAACGGCTTAACCAAGTCCAAAGTTTTGTAAATCGTAATTGA
The DNA here is from genome assembly GCA_043778555.1 of bacterium. Taxonomy (GTDB): domain Bacteria; phylum Patescibacteriota; class JACMRA01; order JACMRA01; family JACMRA01; genus JAYTWQ01. The sequence goes on along the minus strand of JAYWFY010000048.1, from coordinate 1,800 downwards.
CTTTGAAGTTGTTTGGCTTTTTTCTTGAGCTTCTAGCATACCAAAATACTCAAGTCCATTAATGAATTGATCATACGCTACGATCTGACTTTGGCTACTAGTGTGATTACCAGACTCTACAGCAAAGGCGTTGGTCCCCCACTTTTCAGCTTCTTGCATCAATGATCTAGGAATTATCTTAGTATCAGGTATAAAGTGCATTTCTAGATTACTAATTGCAAGCGCAAGTTCTTTGGTTTTTGGGTTAATGTCAAGATATGCTACCATTTGTATCTCGCCATGACTCACGGAGTGAATGTCGATGAGTAAGTCGGCTGGATTATTTTGTAAAAACTTACGAATTTCACTAGCCCTATTTCCTTCATAATTATCAGGTAAATCCTTTGAATAGACTCTATTCATGTTGTAATTTACAAATCGAATATTTTTTTCAAATGCAAGCGGATTGGCAAGTACAAAAGTTATTTTACCTTTGGAGAGTTTGAGGGTTCCAGATTCCAGTTCTGTCACGATTTTTTGAGTTGCAAAAGCTCCAGCGGGTTCGTTACCATGAGTTGCAGCTACAAAAATAAGGTGAGGACCTTTCACACCAGAGTCAATCTGGAAAGCATAATTAAGGTCAATATTTTCACGATCTTTGTAGAATTTGATAAGTATATTTTGGCTCATAAGGTATTATTTGATTTTTTAGTTGCAAAAGTTAGTAAGGGTTAATAGGTATACTGACGGAATCTTCTGTTCCATGAATTATAACACTTCTATGAGGGCGAGCCATAAATATTCCTCCAATAGGAATATACTGATTTGGAATGTGGCAAAAAGCAAGATAAAACCTTATAATGCCAACATAATTTTGTAATTCAGGTAAATTTTCATATTTTGATATTTGATCAATATTTATAGGCGGGTAATATGGTTTCGCAATAAGATTTTCATCACGAAGTCTTTTAATTGCAGATTCTTTTGATATAATATATTTACTATCTTCATGAATTACAGGATGAACAAATCTTGGTGCCGGGTGATAAAATGAAATGCCATAAGCTTTTGAGGTGTCTTTTGAAGTTTGGAAGAAAATTGCTTCATCCGTTTGCTTAGATGCTGTTTGTTTAAACTCATCTCCACATCTTCTGGCATATCCTAGCTCTATTTGATATTGTTTATTGCCTTCAGTTGTGCTTGTTGTGCCAAAATGACTTTGTAAATCAGGAAATGTTAAGCCTAGTCTATCTTCCTTTGTGTCAATAGGATTGATAAATAATGCTGGATTTTCCTTTAGCCTTGATTTGGCATCTTCAATATCTACAACGTAATTAGGTAACTTAATATCGTCAAAATTATTTCTCAGTTTACGAAGTTCAGAAACTATAGCTATATTGTCAATTCCAGGTTTATGAAATTTATAGAATAAGTCTTTGAATGTTGGGTTAATTGATCCAACTACAAACCTTCCTCTAGGATTTTCTTCAGTTTCGTAAGGATTTATTTGTTCTCCGCTTAATTCATATTTACCCTGTAAATTACGGATAAATTCAGGATCTTGTACACTAAAGTCAACCCTGATTAAATTACTAGGCACATTATGTAGTTTTTGGATTTTAGTAGGTTCGGGTGTAATTTGCCCATAAGCGTCCATGCATTTGTTTGCGTAGTTTATCATTTGATTTTGAATTGATTTTGAAAGCGTAAATTCCAAACCACCAACATAAGTAGTTTTTTTGCCTTCTGAAAATTCTTGTTGTTTTATTTCAGCCATAATTTGTTATTTTTTAAAGTTATAGTATTTATTAATTAAAAAAA
>JAYWFY010000047.1:0-6342 GCA_043778555.1 bacterium | reverse complement strand
TTGGTACAGCAGCTATTACGTCTCGTGGTATAACTGATGGGCAAATCGTAGAGCTTGGTAATATTATTGCTGACTGTGTCAAGGGCAAAGATCCAGAGGCTTTAAAACTACGAGTAAAGGCAATTGTTGATAATATCAACTGGTGGTATTAATTTATACCACTGTAAACAAAGAAGTTGCTACACATATAAAGTTAGACTATTCTATGATCTAAAATCATAAACAAAGAGTCTTTTTTGAATGGAAAAACCTTGTAACTCAAAAATCTCTGTAGGTTCAACCCCAGGAATTTTGAAGTCCAAACTAACCAAAAGATGGTTTGCAAATTGATTATCTTCGTACAAATGTGTCATAATTTGGCTCCCCAAAAAACAATAGACAAGAGATTTTTTCTCAATCTTGTAGTTAAAAATATCCCCTTTAACAATAATAATATTCTTGTTTCTAGCTAAAAATTTGGCAGCAGTAAAAGTCATCCAATCTAGCTCAACACCAACAGATTTTTGCCATTGAAACTTTTTGTTGAGATGTCTCAATACATTACCTAGGCCACAGCCTAATTCTACAAGATCATAATCGTCGGTTTCCAAGATATATTTATTAATTATAATATCCATTTCTTTATCTATCTTATTTACACTAGTAGGGAAAAAAACAATCCGATCTGTAACGATACCATAATAAAGTTGATGAATCCAAATAATCAGAAGTAAAATGAGAAGAAAAATTAAAATAAGTAATAAAATTGGAGAAATTATGGACATAGTTTTTTGTTTTAAAATTTTTGATTGTTATGCTGCTTGAGTATTAGGAGGTGGTGGGCTATCTTCATTATTAATAGAATTGAGAGTATCAGTTGATAAGCTTAAAGTCTTATTTGCTCTAAACTGATCGTACTCTTGATTAAGAGTGTCAAGTCTAGCGTTAATCCTCTCCCTCAAACCAATTACCAAACTAAGCGCTCCGTAGAGTCCAAGTCCACTTTTTATGGCTGTAGCATTAACGATACTTTTAATAATTGTCAGAGTCTTGTTAAATTTTGCACTAATTCCACTAAATAGCTCTTTGGAACTTTTATTAAAAATATCACTCAACAATACAGTTATTGATGCTCCTGACACTATTGAAGATATTATATTGGTAGGAGAGAGTAGCTGAGAGATTGAATTAGTCTGATTTTGCTTACCTGTAATCAAGGCAAAGCACTCCGAAGCTGAAATAGATTTGAGCTTAAGATTACCAGCAAAAAGTGCAATGTTGCCAGCCAAATTGCCAGGATTATTTTCGTCATATTTTAGCTCTATGCCATCTGGAATTTCAAAGTACTGCCCGTATTTACAATCTGCAGGAAGTCCAACTTCATATTGCGATGCCTTCGCCAAAGTGCTTTGTGTAACTTGGTTTTGACGGCTATTGAGCTGCTGTAAAATTAAACCTCTATTTTCTGCCTCGCAAGGATTCTTAATATTGCCAAAGGATTTAAACACTGGGGTTTGGGCAAATATTATATTGCTAGTTTCACATTTTTTGCCAATTACAATATCAGTAATATTACGATTGATAACGTCAAAATCTAATATTCCAGTAAATTTGAGAGCTGCAGCGGTAATGTCTCCCGACCCCAAAAGATTATATTGAAGGGCTTTTTGTACACCCATAAAATCTGTCCAAGCTACTGTATCAGCAAGTAAGTTTGCGGCTTCATCTTTTTTTGGAAAATTGGAATTAAAAATACCTGTATTGGATTCATTACTTGAAATGATACCTAAAAGCCGCTTTACAAAATTGCCAGAACTTTCAAAGTTTGAGCTTCCTTGACCAGAGCCTTCAATGTCTTTAAATACCCTAAAACCTATTCCAACCCTAGTAGCACTCAAATTGGCTGCCAAGCTATCGACCACACTCAGCAACCCATTTATCGTATCCAATATACCGTTAAGTACGCTCAAAATTGGCTTGAGGATGGCATCAAATATTGGTAAAACTATGCTTTTGAGTAAATTTAAAATAATATTAAAAACTGGCTCAGCTACACCTTTGATCGCAGCACCCAAAATTTCACCAAGGCCGTCGAGAGGGTTAAGGCTAAAGCTACTGGCATTGACCGGGCTAAGAATTGCATTTTGAATCTTGTTAAATAATCCAATTTGTTGCAATGATACATTTTTGTGCCTTATTCCTACATCAGCTTCCAATTTTTGAGTATGACTTGCCATTCCAATAATCGCAAAGAGTGATAACGAAATTATTATTAATAAAGTAAAACTAGCAAGTAATTTATAAAAAGAACTCCTGATAAGTTTCAATTTTAGTACCATTATTAATTCCACTTTTTTATATATCTGCAAAATATTACTATTAATATATTGTGATTGAGTCATATTGATTTTGATAATGATTTTTTATAAAGAATATTGTATTAGCTATTTAAAGTAATTATAGCCCAGTATATTTTACTTGTCAAAATTGGTTAATGTGCATATACTAGTGAATATAACTTCATATATAAACTATAATTAATTAGAATGATAACAAAACTCCAAGATCCAGCTCCAAAATCCAAATCTACCGTCAATACAACGCTTAATTTTATGCAAGTCGCCGAAATTCGTGACTCTGTTTTGGTGCTTCGAGAAAGTCAGATGAGGGTAATATTGGCTGTATCAAGTACTAATTTTGCTCTCAAAAGCCAACAAGAGCAAGAAATGATAATCGGAACATTCCAAGGAATACTAAACTCAATTGACTATCCTATACAGATTGTAGTACAAAATCGCAAAGTTAATCTTGATACGTATATAGAAAAACTTAAAACCTTGGAAGACACACAGTCTAACGATCTTTTACGAGTTAAAATGCAGGAATATATAGAATACATTCAAAATATTATTTTGGAAGCTAATATAATGGAGAAAAATTTTTATTTGATTGTTGGATATGACCCTATTACCCTTCAAGAGGGTATATTTGGTAGCTTCCTACGGGCCCTAAATCCAGCTAGAATAGTCAAGCAAAAACAAGAAGATTTTTTATCCAATCGTAAAAGACTTATGACTAGGGCTGAGGATATATCTGGTAAATTAGGTGGGCTAGATCTAAAGATTAACATGCTCAACACTGAACAGCTCATAGCACTAATGTACAATTGCTATAACCCCGATACAACAGATTCAATAAGACTCAAAGATATTAGCAGTATTGACGTTGAATTATAAAAAAATAGTCTTCAAAATTATTTGACAATAGAAAGTCTTTTGAGGTTAAATATGACTATATAAACTGATAGTTTTGGATAAAATATTTAAAAAACTCAATGCTAAAAAAATTTCAGAAATTAGTTGAGGAAACCAACATACAAAATAGTCTCTTTAACCTTGCCCAGAAAAGTAATAAATTTGACTCTGCAGGATCTGGTAATTATTTGCAAAAATTAAAAAAAAGTGTTAAAAATGATAAAACGAGAGCAAAATTTAGTTTTACAAATCAGGCTAGCCAAAAAAATAAAAACGAACAAAATGTTATTTTTCAAAAATTTGGAAACTTAAGGCAAAATAAAATACTAAGTTTTGTATTTAAAATTATTGCAAATATAATTCTTTTCATATTCAGTGTTTTTTTCTTTTGGACAATACCCGCTTTTGTGTTTTTAAAAACTCAGTTTCAGTATTTTTGGAATTGGCTTAAGATTCGCGAAAATATAATCAAATTTACTTTTGGGTTTCTATTCTTTTTAACAATTTTTAATTTATACAGCCTTCAAGTGCTAGGTAACACTCCGTTTGGAGCTTCTAATAACAAAATACCGTCCAAACTCAACAATATTATTCTAGCCAAAAAAGGAAATATTTATTTTAAAGATCTTGCCCAAAATAAAGACGACGTTCCTCTTACGTCCAATAGCCTAAAATATAACGCTGTTTTTAATCCATTAATTCTCAAACAAAACTTGCCAATCATTACCCAAAACCTGCAATTAAAATCACAAAATGAAACTCTCTCTCAAATAGCCTTGTTTCTGGCATCTCAAACTAACATTTCTTCTCAAGACCTGATAGAGTCTTTTAATCAAAATATTGATTTTAGTAAAATAGAAGAAATTACCAAAAAACCTGAAAATCCATGGTCAGTTTTACTGGGTGCTTTGACCAAACAGAAAACACAACAAGATGATAGTAACAATTCACTTTCAAAAACAAAAAAATATGGAATTTTAAAAAAAGAAATTTCTCAAGACCAAAGTAATGCTATTGATAGAGTCCGAGATGACGATAAAATTAATCAAATTTATTTATTTACAACATGGCTCTCACAAACGGAACAGATTACTATTCGCTCCTACCCTGAAGGCAAAACTTTGGGTCAAACAATAGGGTATTCATTGATTAGCCCTGTCAATTCCACAGAAGCTAGAAACCGCAAAAACTGCCGTGACATAGTAGAAAAAAACCAAAACCGAGGTACTGAAATAGGGGAATTTGGAGCCTACCAAATCGGTAGTTATGGTGTGGAGCAGCGTTATTGTAGCGAATTAGGTGGTGTCAACGGCCGCTCAATTAGCAACATCAATCTCACCAACCCAGAAGCGGTAAAAAATCAAATAGTTCAAAATGGAGCAAATATTTATCTCAACTTTGACAAAAACATCCAAAAAAAAGCTGAGCAGGTGCTTGAAGCAGCTGTTACCAAAAATACTAATATAGTTGGTGGCCCAAAAGACGGCTGTATAATAGTAATGGAAGCTCAAACTGGTAATTTACTTGCCATGGCTTCGTACCCTGCTTTTGATCCAAATAATTACGCAGATTATTTTAGCACCAATTCCAAATCTGTGATCAACAACTGCACAGGCAATGACTATGAAGTCGGGTCAGTAATGAAACCTTTGACTGTAGCAACGTCAATTACAAATAAGCAAAATGGGGGAAACGGCGTAGACACCAATTATAGCTTTATAGATTTTGACGAAAAAGGTAAGGAATACAAAGATGGAGATGGCATAGCTACAATTCAAAATGCCAAAAATTACTCTTGGAGAAAATTTGGAAATATTGGACTCAAAGAAATCATTCGAGACTCTATCAACACTGGTATTGCTAACATTACTGAGATTACAGGCAGCAATGCCCTCAAAGACTTTTTTTTGGATAAACTAGAATTTGGTCATTATGGAGACCCAGATTATAATTTGCCCAATTTTGCTGGAAGTATTAACGGTGACACTCAGTCGTTTGACAGTGATGCTTATTGTGAGTTTTGCTATGCCAATAAAGGATTTGGTCAAGGATTTTCTATATCTGCGCTGCAATTAATACGAGCTTATACAGCCTTAGCAAATGATGGAAACATAATCCAGCCAAAATGGATCAATAAAATACAATGCAGTGATGGTAGTCAAGAAAATCTTTTTACTCGTGGTAATTGTGTTTCTGAGGAATCTCACCTCAAGCCTAACCAGCCAAAATCTGTATTTACCAAACGGGCTACAGACGCAGTCACTAATTATATGCTAGCAGCCGCAGAAGAGGGGTACTTGGGCTCTGGTAATACAAAGGCAATGGTTGATGGCTATCGTATCGCAATAAAGTCTGGAACCGCCCAAATCTCAAGACCTATTGTACTAGAAAACGGTAAGACTGCGCCGTGTGATGCTACATGTAACACAAAGAGGGGTCTCACTGATCATACTATGATAGGCTATAACACAGGTAATAAACGGTATATTGTTATCCTTAAACTAGCAGAACCAAACCCTGGTGTTGTAGAAAATTTTTCAAGTACTACACTACCAACTTTTTTTTCAGAAATAATGAAATTCACCCTAGAATATATGAACACACCAAAAGAGAGATAAAAAATATTACCTATACGCTCCACTAACAATCTATATACTGATCCATCTAAAAATGAAACTATACTTTATTTAAGATTTAGACCTATAGGAACTTTTGGGGTGATGGATTTAGACTCTCTTCGCTCTGGAATTACAGAATTGGATGATTAGAGTTTTACGATGTTCTTTTGATAAACCGTTATGATTTTTGAGTAACTTCTTCATAGGGGAGAATAGTCCTCCGTCGATGTGGTTGGTTGTTTTTGGGATTTTGAGCTGTGAGTAGTAATCTTGGAATACGAACATGTACTTTAGGTTGCTTTGTATCTTCCTCAAGGCTTTTCTGTGTCTTTCGTGTTTGTATTTAGTTCTTGTCGTCATTGGATTAGCTGAGTGAATCTCCGACATTTCATTGATGTAATCTTGGTGAGTTTCAAGGTGGTTTTTGATCTTTTCTAGGTATTCTTGTTTGGTTAGTTTATCTTTGATAAAAGTTTTGTTGATGAGGTATA
>JAYWFY010000046.1:0-20811 GCA_043778555.1 bacterium | reverse complement strand
AACTTGGCAAAATTATTATTTTATTTTTTATGGAAAAACTACTTTCTGAGATGTATCAATCTCCAAATTTGGAATTACATCCAACTCCCAAAAATCTTTCAATGGATGGATTAAAACTTTTAGAAACTGCAATTAATTCTTGCATTCAAACAGGAAATGTGAATAATATGAATGTACCACTGGGTATTTTACAGGGTGTATTTAGGTCAGTTTTTGAAAGAGGCTTTGTAACAGAGGAAGATAAAATAGAAATTGAATCAAATCATTTATATAGGTTTGGAGATAAAAACCAAAACTTAAAACAAGCTATTTCAATAATTCTTAATTCCAACAAAGACCAATTCTCAATGTAATCAAAAATACAATCATTATGTCTACTTCAATCAAAACAATCTTAGGAATTCTAGCTGTAATCGTTATTATCACTGGAGGAATATTCCTATACAACCAAAACTCAATCAAAAATAATTCTATTGCAAATACAATTTCTCAAGCTCCGACCAAAAAAGTCAATATTACTTATCTTCCACTCTCTACAGTTCTTCCACTGTGGGTTGCCAAAGAAAAAGGCTTTTTCATACAAAATAATGTTGATGTTGAGCTTTCAGAATTGGCTACTAGTAACCTCAATGCCGAAGCGGTGCAAAGTGGAACTTCTGATCTGAATTATTACACAACCGCCACAGCTGGACTACTAGCAAATGAAAAAGATCCCAACAAAGTATTGATTTATTCTGGGAATGTCAGTAACAAGGACATAAACTGGGATGGAATCTTTGCAAAGACTACTAGCGGAATCAATAATATCAAAGAATTAGCAGGCAAAAAAATTGGAGTTTTTCTAGGCTCTTCTGCAACAACTTATCTCAAAAACTTTTTGAAGTCCAAATCTGTTGACGTTAGTAATATTGAGTTCGTAGAACTTCCACCTGCAAACCAAAAAAACTCTTTAGATCAAGGTGCAATCGATGCTTTATTTGCTTACGAGCCAAGCGTTACGATATTATCCAAGTCACCAGATTACAAAAAAATTCAGTCTAATATTCTTTACGAAAACCCTGATGCGGTAATAGCAATTGCTACAATAAACCGTGAATTTGTTCGCAGTTATCCAGAGCTTGCCAAAAGAGTTGTAAAGTCAATCGACCAAGGTATCGATTATTTCCGCTCCAATCCTAAAGAATCTCGTGAACTAATAACCAAGTATATCAAGATGAATCCAATAATTGCTCAAGAACACACTATCTATAATCAAGGTAAGTCCACCGAAATCGATGTGATCAAAACTCAAAAATACTTTGATTATCTACAAGAAATTGGTGAAATCAAACAAAAAGTCAACGCTAGTGAATTGGTTTATAAACCATAACTAATCTATGCTTACAATCTCTAATCTATCCAAAAGCTATGAGTGCAAAGCAATCTTTGAAAACTTTAATCTTGAACTCGAAGAAGGTTTGGTTTATGGAATTTTTGGTGCCAATGGCTGCGGCAAAAGTACACTTCTCAACATTATCGCTGGATTGGATACAGATCATTCTGGGGAAATTTATGAAAATAAGAACTTGAGCTTTGTGTTTCAAAATTATAACGAGTCAATAATGCCATGGCTGACCGTTGAAGAAAATCTGAGATTAGGTCAAAAGAAAGCTTGCAATAATTTGTCAGATTCTAAAATCACCCAACTGCTACAACTAGCCAATATCGAACAACTAAGGAATGTCAGAGCCTGTAATCTCAGCGGAGGACAAAAACAAATGGTCTGTATTCTACGGGCCTTCGTCAATGAACCAAATCTAATCTTGATGGACGAACCGTTCTCAGCAATCGACTATCTTACAAGTGTTGCAATGTACTCCAAAGTCAAAGAACTGATCAATTCTCAAAAATCCCCGCCAACCTTAATCATCGTAACCCACGATCCAACGGAAGCAATTCTAATCGCCGACCGAGTTCTAGTTTTTAATCAATCGAAAGAAATTCTGAAATTGGACACAAGTCAATGTAACGATGAACTAGATCCTAGAATTTTGGATTACAAGAAGCAGATTTTGGGGTGGGTTACAAATTAACTTTTTTTCATGCCTAAAATTCTCACCTTTCTACCACTTTTATCAATAATTCTAACCTTAGAAGCCCTAGGGTATATTCATCTTTTGCCGAGATTATTTCTAGTGACTCCTAGTGAAATTATCCTTAGTTCAGCTCAAATCTGGAATGAAAATAAGCTACCCAAGGATCTTTGGACTACATTTTTCAAAACATTAATTGGGTTGGGGTTGGGTTCTTTATTTGGAATAACCACAGGCTTAATCATTGGCATTAATTTAAATCTCCAAAAAATCTTATTTCCATACATAGACTTTCTCAGATCAATTCTGGTTGTAGCACTTTATTCCATTTTTATTCTACTTCTAGGGATCAATGACAATGCCAAGATTGCAACTATCGTCTGGGGCGTTACTTTTATAATGGCGCTCAATACATTTTACGGTGTGGTGTATATCTCCAAAGTAAGGCAAGCTACAATCCAAATTCTAAAACTTGATTTGCTTACCAAAATCCTAAAAGTAATTATTCCTGTCACCTTACCATCTATAATATCAGGGCTTAGAACGAGTGCTAGTTACGCGTTAGTTTTGTCTATTGTCTCAGAGATGTTCCTCGGTAGCGGTTCAGGAATTGGCAAAAGAATCCTAGATTCCCAGCTCAGTTATGAAATTCCAACTTTGTACTTCTATATAATTTTGTCAGGAATAGTAGGCTATGGATTGAATCGAGTATTGGTACGAGTAGAGAAGAAAGCAATTTTTTGGGTTTAGAAAACTCAAAACTCGATGAGATATTTGATTCAAACTTAGCATTACAAAACTTTACAAATAATGACATTTACCTTAGACTAAAAATATGACTCATAAGCCTCAAAACCAAACTTTTAAAAGCCACAAATTCACTTCAAATGAAGACTCAAATAGTGCTAACTCTCAATTACCAAAGTGGGATTTGACCCAATATTATACTAGTCTAAATGATCCAAAAATACAATCTGATTTGAAATTAGCCAAAGAGCTGGTGGATAATTATGCACTTAAATATGCTGGAAAAGTAGTGCAGCTTTCACCTTTAGAATTATACAACGCTTTTGTAGAAGTGGAAAAAATCTCTATTCAAGTCAGCAAGCCTAGCTACTATTTACATTTGTTATACGAAGCTGGAAGCGATGTCGAAGGTCAAATGGAAGAGATCGGTAAATTACAATCCGTGGTCGATGAGCAAACGACTATGATTAGTAATGAGCTTACTTTTTTTGATGTAGAATTGGCAAAACGGTCAGATTTGGAAACTTTGATAAATGACCTAGAATTAATTAATTACAAACACTATCTACAAACAGTTCTTGAGAATGGTAAATATATTTTGAGTGAAGATGTGGAAAAAGTTTTGAGCCTAAAATCTTTAACCAGTGCCGACGCATGGAGCCGTCTTTATACAGACCAAAAAGCCAAAATAGAAGTAGAGCTAGAAATTTATGGCAAAACCAAAAAGTACAATGTGCCAGCTTTGATGGATTTGATGAAAAGCAGCGACCGCAAAATCCGAGCTACAGCCTTCGAAGCTCTTAGTTACTCTTTTGCTCAGACTGAAGAACTAGTTTTGGAAGCCTATAATAATATATTGCTAGATAAAAAAATCATAGACGGACTACGAGGGTATGAGAATGCTGAACAAAGCAAGTTGATCTCCAATCAGGTCTCACAATCGTTTGTGGATTCACTAGTTAAAATCGCTCAAGACAAAGTAAGTTTATTGCAAAGATACTACAAAATGAAAAATGAGATTTTGGGTCTGACTGATGCCAAATGGTATGATTCTTACGCTGGCTTGACTTTTGAAGGCTTGGAAGAAAAAACTTATACTTGGGAAGAGTGCAAGCAAATAGTAGTAGAAAATTTTACAGCTTTTCATCCTAGATTTGGAGCTATTGCCCAAGAAGCCTTTAATAAAAACTGGCTAGATGCCGGGCTACGTAAGCGTAAATATGGAGGTGCTTTTATGTCCAACTTTGCACCTGGTTATCATCCTGTGATACTTTGTAACTTCAAAGGCAAACTTACTGATATCTCTACGGTTGCTCATGAAATGGGACACTTGGTACATTCAGTTCTCACTGACGAAGCTCAAACACTGCTTAATACCAATTATACAATGTCAATGGCAGAAATTGCTTCTCTATGCTGCGAGACGGTAGTTTTTGATAAGATGTATAACGATATTTCGGATGATATCAACGGCAAAAAGCTCAAGCTCAAACTAATGTGTGAAAAAGTCGAAGAGGAATTTCTAAACATTTACGTCGGCGGTGTAGGGCGCTATACTTTTGAGTCTAAAATTCACAAAATGTACCGTGAGCAAGGAGCGATTAGCAAGGAGCAAATTCGAAAACTATGGATACAGGAGCATTATACTAATGTCTTTGGGGGTACATTTGATTATACTGGCTGTGAGTACAGTTGGCAATCGGTGGCACACTTCACTTACATTTTTTACAACTATGTCTATGCTTCAGGGCTTTTGACTTCCAATGCGATCTATAATGTAGTTAAAAATGACGAAACCAAAAAAGCTATTTATCTAGAAATCTTGGCAGCTGGGGGTAGCGATTCTCCAGCCAATTTATTGGGCAAGCTTGACCTTGACATTGAGTCTCGAGAATTTTGGAAGATAGGTTTTGATTTGTCTGAAAAGCGGCTCGTTGAAGCCGAGAGATTATGGTCGGAGGTCAAAGGTAGCTACCCTCTTCCCGACTTTAAAAGCTAATCTAATCCAGTTTTTTGGTTGGCATTAAATAAACAAACTATTGATGAGTTTTTGAGACGGGATTAAACCAAGTTACCTCTAAATTTTACTGTATCGCCAAAAAATTTAGTTTTTGAGTTTGCTTTTCTCAATAATATTAGCTTGACAATTAGATATTTTGAATCCACTCTTAGAGAATCAATTACAAATTCATATTTTCACACTATGCCTATCATCAAAGCTATTTTTGTCGTTGCAGGATTCGGTACACGTTTCCTTCCGGCCACCAAAGCTCAACCAAAAGAAATGCTCCCTATTGTTGATAAACCTATTATTCAGTATCTAGTAGAAGAAGCTGTTGAAGCAGGAATCAAAGAAGTTATTTTTGTAACGGGGAGAGGTAAGCAAAGTATTGAGAATCATTTTGACACTAGCTACGAGCTTGAAAGTGTTTTGGATCAAAAAGGTAAAACCAAACTTCTCAAAGATATAAAGAGAATTCCTGAGATGGCAAACTTTGCGTATGTCCGACAACCGACTCAAAAAGGTGACGGTCATGCTCTTTTGTGTGCTGCCCCGTTTATGAAACACGATGAAAGTGTGCTGGTTATTTTTCCTGATTATTTGATGCATAAGACTACCAAAGGTATCCAAAACATTATAGATATTCATAGCAAATATAATCAACCAGTAGTTTGTGGTGATATTGTAGCCAAAAACCAAACTCATCTATATGGTGTGATGGACTTTGAATCCATTGATGACAAAGGTGCTGTAAAAGTTAAAAGTTTTGTGGAAAAACCCAAAGATAATGCTCCGAGTAATTTGATATCAGCTGGTTATTTTGTCATCACACCTGCAATTATTGACCTTCTCAAGAATACCCAATCCAAGCACTCCGATGGTGAAATTCGTATTTCTGACGCCTTGATTGATTACCTGGAAGCTGGTGGTGACTTGTATGCTTTCAAGCCTGAGGTCGGAGGCTATGATTGCGGAACATTTTTGGGCTTTCTCAAAGCAACAGTAGATTTTGGATTGGCGAAAGAAGATCTCAACAGTGATTTTTTAAATTTTTTAAAGAGCAAGTTTTAAGAAAACTATTCATTATTTTCTAAATATATTAATATCTCAGAATATTCTTTAAGTTTTTGAGTCATTTTATTTATTTTAGACTTTAACTGACTAATCTTCAAAAATATATTAATATTGAGAAATCTTCGATATTCAATTTGAGCAAGGTTAAGTTCTTGAGTAAGATTCTTAATTGTTTCAGAATAATATTCGCAAGCAATCTTAAGAGCTTTAGTTTTACTAATTGGAATTATTTCATTTGGTTTATCAATCTGCTTTTCGTTTGGTGCACCATATAAAATTTTTATATTTCCTTGAGGGTCAAAAATGTTTTTAAAACAAGCACTAGTCCAGGCAATACAAGCAAGAGAGGTACCTGGATTTTTATCTTTGCTAAACCATTTGATCAATATTAGCGCTAAAGTAGAAAGAATTTTTTTATCAAAATTTAAATATTTTTTTTCGACTTGTTGTCGTTCAATTGTGGCTTGACTCATTATACTTGTCTTTATACCTAAAGATTTTGATAAATTACTTGAAGTCAGTTCATATAATTTTAATTCGGCTGCAGAGAAAGCATTATCCAAAGTTTCTAGGCAATTAGTATCTGATGCGATTGAGTTTTTTAAAGTTTGTATTTCTAAGGATTCAGTGCTAGAGTTTGCTATTAGTTTAAAAGTATTTGTGAGTTGTGAATTTATTCTCTCGATTTCAGTTGCTAATCCATCTACAGTACGTTGCCAATCTTGTATTTCTAAGAAAAATTCAGGAATTATTTGCTCAATTGGTCTTTTTGAGATTATTTCTAGTTTAGTATTTATTGATTGACTATCTCGTTCTTGAAATATATGTTTATAATTTTTGCATCGAATTGGAACATTTTTAAGCATAAATTTTTACTTTATTTTTTACTAGCTATATATTGTTGCATTTTTTATTTTTAGTCAATAGCCTTGTTTTTTGACAGTCTTTATATATTTGTATTTTTAGGTTTTTTAGGCTATCAAACTTTATTATTGGACGTATCAACTCAACCAATTCTAGCTCTATTTCTTGATCATAAATGTCCATATCAAAGTCTAGTATATGAGTTTCCAAAACTATTCCCCAAAAGTCAAAAACTGGAGCAGATCCATAGCTGGTAGCTGAACTATACCACAAATTTCTTACTTTTATTCTACTTGCATAAATACCTTGCTCCAAAGTACTAAGATTTGCATTGGTCTTGACATTAGCTGTAGGAAATCCCAATTTTCTACCTTCCTTGCGTCCATGTACAACAGTTCCTATTATTGATAGTATTTTATTCATATCTTAGTATTTTTATTTGCCTAAAATTTCCAGTATTTGAACTTTGATATCGGGTCAAATTTTCTTACTTTTCCAGTATTTGGTTCAGTGTTTGCTTTCTGCCTGATTTGGTCAATTAAGTTTGCTTTGATAGTCTTGGCAACAACTATAGTTGTAATTTGCCATAAGAATATTGCGATAAAAATGTCTAAAAATACCATAACTATGAGGTTATCTCCAGCAAAATTATTTGCAAAATTAAAAAGTAAAGTTGAAGATATCGTTATACCAAATATAGCTCCAAACCATAACGATTTAAGGCATATTTTTAGAAAGCCCACAATACCAAACTCACTTACAAAAAAAGTTTTAATCTTAGCGATAATATTTGTATCTGGCTGAAAAACCAACAAAGCAAAAGTAAAAATAAGCCCTAGCCACGGTGGTGCATACCTCAAAACTGTAAAGCCCCAAACTACTATAGTTGATAATAGTAAAGTGTATGCGATTGCTTGCCTGGATTGATTATTTTTATAATTATATGATATTTTAGTTACTTGACCAAATACAATTATTATACAGCTTATCATTGTAAAGATACCACAAAAAATCAAAGAAGGTAATAGTTTTTGGGATCTCAAAACGTAGTTTAGTAAAAGATTTTGACTTTGGTTTGTCCAGTCTATAATTTGAAAAAGTGACAAAAAATCTAAAGTTGCTCCGCCAAATTCTTTGATAATTGTATTCTTTGACATTGCCAGAACCAAAAATAAATTACCAGCAAAACTACCGCCAATTACTCCAAAAACTAAAGAGCCAAGGCCTATCCAAATCTGCAAAAAGAAAAATTTATTTTTAAGTTCTAGTCTATAAACTGAGGTTATAGCAATCAAAATAATCAATCCCAAAAAAGTATCGTGAAGAATAATAGCAGAAAGCAAGTAGTTGTTTAAGATAGTAAAACTTGATAATTTTGACGTTTCACCAAAAGAGTTGATCCCAAAACCCAAATTGGAAGAAGATTCTTTTAAGGTTATTTGCCTTGTCCAGCTGGTAATCTCATAATCAATCTGATGAGCTTTTAAAATATTAATTGTTTTTTGGCTTTCAGATTTAGGTATCGCAAAACAAATAAAGTTAACTTCAGAATCCTTTTCAAGTTTGAATAATTTTTGATAAATTAATGGTAATATTGAAGATATTTCATATTTGGTATACAGGGCTTTGAGATCTCTGATTATTGTTAATTCCCATTTATTTTTATTTTTTTTGAGTATTGATTTTTTTTGTAAAAACTTTTTGTTAATTATAGAGCTGCTATTGAGTTTTAGCACTGCGTCCATAAGGTTTTTTTCTTGCCAATTTTCCAATATTTTATTAATATTACCAGTTTCATATTTTTCTTCAAAGCAAAATGAAGGTGAATAATTATCAATTGTTTGTTTTATTGCTTTTAGATTTGGAGTTTGATTTTGGCTTAGTTGTAAATTTTTTTGAGAATTTAAAAAAGAAATATTTTGCCACTTTGTACCTAATTCTCTGGGGTCAAGCACCTCCAAAGCTATTCCTGATGACAACAATTCTACAAAGAATAACTCAAACAAATCAAGATCCAAATGAATTAGAAAGAATTGTACTTCTTTATTTGAATCGGTCATATAGATTAAAATTGATTAATTAATTGGTCAATATCTTCGTCTTTAAAGCTCATATTTGGAGAATAGGTCAACATATTTACTTGTAAGCTATTTACTTTTGTATTTTGAACAATGGTTTTCTCCAGTGTTGTTTTTGATTCGAGGTAAAACTTGTCCTCGTCTTTGATTTGGGAGTTAATTTTTTTAATCTCTGTATGAATATTCCTAAGTTTAAGTTGATATTTTTGTAAAGTCTTGGTTAGCATTGATATGTTGATTAATTATTCTAAAAACGCATAGGATTCTTTATATTTGGAAAGTCTTTGCCAGTGTTCCACTTTGAGTTATAGAATTCAAAATTCCCACCGATATATTCACCCTGAATAAAAATTTGTGGTTTTGAACATGTATGTTGATTACTGTCTGGTTGCCAGCCATATGTAGCAACTAGATGTGTTAAGGTTTGATCGTCTATATCTCTGTTCAGTGTAAGAATTTCATAGTGATCAATGCAATTGAGATCAACAAGTTTGTCAAAAAGTGACTTGGAAGCATTGCAAAAAGGACAGTTATTTTTTGCGAACATCACATTTTTATTTTTTATGATTTTATTTATTTGGCTGAGTTCTAACATTATATTTTTTTAATTTTGAATTTGATTGCAGTTTAATGGTTAACGAAAATTTGCTAAATGTCAAAGTTGGTCTATTGGTAGATTGTTTGATAAATAAAAACTTCCTATTTGCTTAGGAAGAGTGTAGGAAGAAACCTGTATTTCAAAAAATTTTTGGACTAATTTTTGGATTTTATTGGTTGTGTATGTTGGTGAAAGACATCAGAGCCATATGCCTTGAACGCTTGACAGCTTGAGCAATTTTTCGTTGGAATTTTGCTGAAGTTCCTGTTTTTTCACGGGCAAAAATTTTGGAGTATGGAGATACAAATTGTCTCAGATATACTTGATCTTTATAGTCAATTTCGCGTATGCCAATAAATTTGGAAATACATTTTTTTTCTTTTGCTTTTTGATTAAGATCTCGATGGCTTGAGAATTCGACTTTATTGACGACTTCTTTTGCTTTTTGTTTCAAAAAATCAGTTACATTGATATTCATATATCTAATAACGTTATCCATCAGATTAATTTTTTGTTCAAAAATTTTAAGCTTTGCACAGTCGTTAATATTTAGGTCAAAATTGACATCTACATAAATACCAGTTGCTGACTTATTGATAGGGTAGGATAGTCTTTTTAGACCTTCATCATCCATTGTTATATTTTGTGCTTTAACGTCATTTTTAAGGATTTCTTGGAGTTTGTTTAGCTCGGTGCCTACATTCTCAGAGCTAAGCTTGGGGTTGAGGATAAGGTATAGGTTATATTTTTGCATAGTGTTTTGTTGCTTATATTTTTAGTAATAATTTTTACTTATTAGCCTTACGATAATGATTTAGTAATAGTTTTATGTCAATTCAGATACAAAATTTTGCGGAAAATCAAAATCATTTAATCCTCACTTGGGATATAATAATCTCAACATTTTACCTAGGCCTAGCTTGACACAAATTGCCAAAATATTGTAAATTTAGTGATGTAATAACCATTAATCTACATTCTCAAAATGCATAATATAAATAATAAATTTAAAAACCTAGCTAGTATTTTAAGGATAAACTTTGCCCAAATATTTTTATCACTAATGGTTTTTTTGACCATAGTAATACCTACAGTTTCTGCCTTTGCCCAAATAGAAAGTCAAGTTTCAAGTAATATAAACCTTGCAATTACAAAAGTTGTAAAAGATGGTAAAGACCAACCAACTGAAAAAGTCTCAGCAAACAAGTTTACCTTTGGTGATAGTCTTAATGATTCAGATTCAATCAAATACTCATGGGACAATACCAGAATTCTGACTAGTTTTAAAAATAAACCAGCCCTCTGCTGTGGTTTTATTAATGCTTACTTAGATGATGAAACTTTGGAGAGTAACTTTCTTTTTACTACTGGATCAGATGATTACCCTATCAAAATTTCAAAATTTGCAAATAGGTTAAAACTTGGTAAAAATAATTTAATCTTGGTCTTTTTTGACCATACCAACAAACCAACATCAAACAAATCTACTTTGGCGTTTGAATATACATCTATGACAAACCCAACTCAAAAACCAGTTATTACAATCGTAAAACCAGGTGTTGGCGCAGTTTATTCCAAGGAAACAACTCAAAATATCATATTAGACATAGAAAATTTCATGCTATCCAAAGATTCAGAAAATAAAAGCGAAAATACTGGAAAACTAAATATATATGCAAATGATACTTCCAATCTGCTTGAAACTATAGATACAGGATTAACCATATCAGGTGGTAAATTAAGAGTAGATTTTAAGCCAGAAACAATTGCAAAATTTACAAAATTACCAGACAGTAAAAATACAAAACTTGTCTTTCAACTCACATCTTTTGCAAAAGCCGAGCCAGTCGCTGAAAATACGCTTGAAGTAATCACAAATTTTAATAAGTCCACTGACGTCGGTTTGCCAACTATTAACATCACAGATCCTTCCAAGGATTCTACCCTCTCAACTATCACAGAGGATAAAGTTTTTTTATTAGACTATCAAAATTTTGTGGCATTAGATAAAGAGCCAGCCCAAAATAACTCTAACCCATCTAGCAAAGAAGGATTTGTTCAAATATTTGTTAATAACATTCCGATTGTGACCAAATGGTCAAAAAAAGACTTTACCCTCAAAGAAATTGGATATATATCTCAAGACAGTGGAGAAAGGGAAATAAAAGTCCAACTTGTAAACGTTAACTACGAAAAGCTATCTCCCGATGCAAGTGATAAAGTCAAAGTTCAGTATCTTAATAATACCGTTAGTCAAATCAAAAAACAAGATGTAGAAACTCAATCTAGCAATTGGAAAATCATCATCATAGTTCTAACTGTTATTTTGATTGTCGGTGGAATATTAATTTCTATAACTAAAAGCTGATAACTCCTTTCCTAATTTCTAAAAAGGTTTACTTTCTTCCTACGCTTAGAACATAATTTGAATTAGATATATTTTATGACTTTTGTATATCTACTAAGTAATAATTAAAGCTTTTTTAAAAATTTTAGTTTTTAGTAGCGGGAAGAAAAAACCTAAACCTAAATCCTTATTTTGTTAGCAAAATAACAAATTAATCTCTTTGTATAAAAATTAAATTAAGTTGTGTTTTAATAGCGAGGAAGTGATAATTAATAAGTCACATTTTATATATAAATCTAAAAATCAATCCAATGCCCCAAGTATCATTCAATCAGTCTAGCGAAACTCACAACGCTACCGAGTCTACAAAATCTAATATCTCAACCTGGAAACCAGAGGAGGTTCCCCAGCTCACTGTTGATGTATACCGGAAACTTGACTCTATTTTTGTGATTTCTACTGTAGCGGGTATTACGCACTCAGATCTCGATATTAGTATTGAGAATAACACTTTGTCAATAAAAGGTTTTCGCAAAAAACCATACCAAACTACAGAGATCGAATCTCTCCTTGAAGAGTGTGTGTGGGGGGAGTTTTTTAGGGAGATAACTATTAACGAAAACTTGGATGTATCCAAAATAAAAGCAATTTTAAAAGATGGTATTTTATCTATTGAAATTCCAATTCTCAAAATTTTGGCGAGTAGACGAATCGTTGTAGAATTAGCAAAATAACTGTAAGAACTTGCATAGTTTGATAATATAAGATATAATATGTGAAGTACAAAAAAGCAATTCTAAATAAACAAATATAAATTAAATATTCACAATATGTCAACACAACCTTTTCAAGACGGTTTCCCAAATCAAGCACAAGCCGCCATCAACGCTTCATACTTTTTGTCCAATGAAGATAGAAGTGAATGGTTTGAATGGTTGAAGACAGCTGACGAGCAACAGCAAGATGAGCTAATCAATATTTTACACACCATGTGGGAAGATGCACAAAAACAAAACCTCCCTAAAGACAATTTCACTAGTCAGTCAATTCCTCCTCAGACTCAACAAAGTATTAACCACAATCAAAATATCAATTCTCAAGAAATTGATTACAACATTGTGCAGCCAATGGCAAATGCAGTTAGTAGCATAGAAAATCAACAGCCTGACATAGTTGCTAGCTCTGTTTTACCCGCAATTGAGCCACAGCAGCCAGTATTTTCATTAGATAAAACTTCTGTCGAAACAATTTCACAACCAAAATTTGCAAACAAAGATCTTGAAACTGATCAAATTTACAAGCCATCAGCTGCGATTATCCAAACCCAAAAAGATCAAGATAGTGATTCATTTGAATTTGATACGATTGAAGATATCCAATCTCCTGCTAATCAATCAGTGCTGATTTCAAAAAATACTAAAAATGAAGTGCCAGATACTTTAGACGAGATTATAGAAAATTCTGAAAATAATTCCCAAGTCTCCTCAAAAAAATTATCAAATGGAGGAATAGACTTTGTTAGTATTAGAAGTAATGTGAAGAAAGAAGACATTCTTCTCCTAAAATCTAATTTTGTGAATACAAGAGAATCTCAAGAAAAATCACTTAACGAATTTGTTGAAAAAGTGACAACGGTAATATGTGAATTTGAAGAAGTTAACGATTATATTGAAGCAATGACTGATAAAGTCTTGACTATCAACGATGAAGTAATTAGTCAAGCCCAAGATATCCAAGATCTCAAAAATCAAACTCAAAACAGAGGCGGATCTCTTCAAGACCAAATTGATGAAGTTAAATACGATGTAGAAAAAATTCTTAAGGAAATTAGGAATATTAGAATTGAAATAAAACGTTCAAATGACGAAATAAGATCTAGACTATCAATTTTGGAAGCAGATTCATATAGAGCCGAAAATGACGGTATTAACCAAAAACTTTCTGTCATAAAATCAGAACTATCAAAACTCCAAGATGCTCACACTACAGGATCTCAACCCCAAACTTTTTCTGAGCAATTCAAAAGTAGAAGTTCAAAATTAGACACTATTAAGTTCCAAAAATAGCTCAATACGTTAAGTTTTAATCAATCTGAGATTCCTAGATTATGGAACTAGTTCTATTATTATCTTTGGATTATTGGTATAAAAAGTGTATAAGTATTTAAAACCTAATCTTTGGACCATTTTTGACTATGTTATCGTAGTCTTGTATAGCTTCAGCAACAGAGGTTTCTAAAGATATATTCTCAAATTGAATTCTATACATCATATCTCCCCAAATTTTTTCTGTTCGTTTGACGTCTGGTTTGTAATAGTTATCTGCATACAAGGCACCCTCAGCAAACTTACGAGTGTTAATACTACCATTGATTATTTGACTAGATATGACATCTTTTTGAGCAGATGGTAGTCCTGTTTTGTCAATAAAAGATTGCTGTGCCGCTTGTTGAGTTAAGAAATACATAAAATCTTTTGCAACTTGCATTTTTTTTATTGTAGCTTTGCTTTCTTGAGAGTTGTAATCTGATGGATTAAGTCTAGATACGTCGTCAGTCAATTTTTTATTGATACCATCCATATAGAAAAAACCATAAGTCTTCTTATTATTAAGATCAAGTTGTGGTAGCTTTGCTATATTGTATTTGAGTGACGGATTACGATTTCTGATTTCATTTTGAAAATAACTATAGTGTAAAATGTATGCCAATCTTCCCTCTACAAAGGCTGTTTTGTTATCTTCACTGTTACCATTCCAGCTGTATCTTGCACTATTGACGTTTGCAAAACTGTTGTAGAATTTGACAGCTTGAGAAATTATGGTATTTGAGTTATTTGTTTCCAAGTTTTGGGTATCGTCTTTAGGTGTAATATCTGAACCAGGTTGACTGATGGTAACTGATGAGTTAATGTAGTCATAGATTTGCCCACCTGATTGAAAAATTAAAAGCGGAATTATATCTTGAAATCTATTTATGTTGAGTTTTGAGACTTCTGTTTCACCATTGTTGCTAATAAAACCTGTACCCAAAGCTATAGCAGATTGTAAAAAATTTACACCGTTGACATCTCGCCTATTTAATAGCGGTATTTGTTTTTCAAGATCAGCCCAGGTAGCGGGAGGATTGACAATTCCTGCCTGAGAGAGTAATAATGTGTTGTAATAGAGTTGCATATTCTCTATATAGCTAGTGACTGCATATAGCTGATTTCTGTCCAAAGTTTGATTAACAGCAAGATCAACAAATTTTTCTTTGTAGTCTTCTATTAGCTTGTTATCTGGAACTACTTTTCCAGTTGGGTCGTTAACATTGGTTATAGGTGTCAAATATTGTTTGTAAGCAGGTAAATCATCGTTTGACAGTGTGAATAAATCTGGACCAGCTCCAAGTGATATATCGTTGAGTAAATCTCTATAATAACTATTGTCCGAAGGTTTTTTAACTATTTCAATTTCTACATTTTTGTATTGAGGAATGGCTTTAAATTCTTTGATTATATCATCATAGACTTCTTTACCGTAATATTGCTTCCACCACGTGAGTTTGACAGGATAGTCAATTTCTTCTTGAATAAAAGTCTGCTTGGGTTTGTTGGAGCCTATTGCTATTAGAGCTAACGCAAATAATGCTATTATTACAACGATCCCAATGGCTATCTGTGCAACGCGGCTAGACTTTATAGTCTCCAAGAGATTTTCAAACATAATGTTATAATTATTATAAAAAATGACTATAATGTCAAAGCTAATATCTTTAAGCTATTTCAGTTTTCCCCAAGTTAAGCTGAAAAAATATGTTTGACAAAGGTACAAAAGTGTGCTAATATGATTATGAACTTGTCTATTTGACGGTTCGGCTCTCAGGCTTTATTGTTTGAGACGGTTGGACTCTTTAGGAGTTTTTTTTACTGCCAAAATAAAATTATAGTTGAAATCCCAAACAACACTCTTATAAGATTATCTGTAATCCAAATTTTTATGGATTGTTGACAAAAAATATATATGGACAAATTATTAATTAAGGACAATTAATTAAGGACAAAAATACAGACTTTAATATGAAATAATATGAAAACTCAAAAAATACTCATTTTAGGTATCACTGGTAATCTAGCCAGACTCAAGATATTGCCGTCAATTGGTCAATATTACGATTCCCACTGCAGGCAAGTTAATATAGAAATATATGGCTATTCAAGATCCAAAGCAAATCTAGATGAAATAGAATTAATTATAAAAAGCCAAATAAAGAACTTGAACAATCTCTCCAACTTACCCAAAATAATCTTAAGCCAAGGGGAATACTGGGACAATACATTTTTTGACAAGCTTGAAAGTTCTTTGACATTAGGCGACAGTTTGGCAATTTATTTGGCTGTACCCCCTAATATTTATACCAGTTTTTTGGAAAATTCCTGCTCTTACTCCAAAAAATCAATTCATATTTTAATTGAAAAACCGTTTGGTCAGTCAATTGAAGAAGCTAGCAACATTTTGAATATTGTAGAGACTTGCGACCTGCAAGATCAAGTACATTTTTTAGATCATTATCTCTTCAAATCTGGACTGCAGACAGAAATTGTGAGGGTTAGAGATCAATTAAAAAAATACAATTTACAAATTGAGGATATTGAAGCAGTGGATATTTTGGCAACTGAAACCATAGATGTAAAAAATCGTGGGGGATATTATGATAATAATGGAGCTATAAAAGATATGTTTCCACACTTGTATTCATTTTACAACTTTGGTATGTCTTTCTTCGACCAATCGATAAGTAACAACTGGTCGGTACTAAATGTAGCCAAGAGTCAATATAGCGGCTATAAAGCTGACGTTAATAATCCAAATTCTCAAACTGAAACAAGTTTTGTGGCACTTCTAAAAAATACAATTGACACAAATCATAGTTTCACATTATCCCTGAAATCAGGAAAAAAATATGATCAAAAAATAACCAAATTGACAATTACTTTCAAAAATAAGTATAGCTTAGAGCTTCAATTATACCCCAAAAATATTTTAAAAATCAACAACGATCAAGGCAATACAATCCAAAATTTTGATATGAATTTAGATAAAAAATTAGATCATACAAGGGTTTTTGAAAATGTATTTGCAGGAGATTTTAACCATTTTGTTCCCAATGATAGAGTTCTTGAGTACTGGCAAGTGTACGATAAAATTGTAAATACTTTGAATAAAATTGATTAAATCAAAATTATGCCAACTCTTCACTTTGACAATTACCCTAGCCAAAACCGTCAATATTTTCAATTTGTCACAAAAGTCAAACAACTTTTAACCAATATAAATATTTTTTTAAAATGGGTTGAAATATTAATTTTACCTTGCTTTTTTTTGTTTTCATTATTTTTTGCATTTAATCTAAAACCTGAATGTATATCAGGGTTATGTAATATCAATTGGCTTGACTTTAACTTTGGTCTCTTGAAGTGGCAATATTCTGACACTCTCTTTAATTTAATAGCTGATTTTGCTATGCCTTTTTTGACAATCAATGGTATCGTTCGTATTGGTTTAACTTTTTGGATTAATAAAAAAGACGGTAACTTTGAGTGGTTTTTTTATTTGGGATTGTTAGGTTTTATACTTTGTTACTATTTTTTATCTTTCAACTTTGAAAGTTTTGCGTACATTCATGCCCCAGGCAACAAAGTTTTTGAAGAATCTAGCATAGTAGAGATTATTTTAGGTGGTTTAGTGTTATCTGGATTTTTAGTTTTTCGTGATAAGTACAACTGGGATAGGGCGTCTTTTTTTACTAAATTTAGATTACTCTTTTATTCAATTCACTTGATAATCTGCATAGTTAATGTCAATTTTGGAATTATTTTCTTTGTGCTAAGCCTACCTTTTCAGGTGATGGTTGACCTTCGTCGCCAAAATCATATCCATTATAACGATCCTATTTGGAAACAAAGTTAAAAATTAAACACAATTTATTTATGCAATTTAGCCCTTCACAAATCCAAATTTTTAAGGATTTAAATATCTATAACCAAGTTCAAGATATCCAAGAAGAATACAGTCTGCAGTTTATCAAGCCAAAAATAATAGAATTGATAGCAAAAACCAAGCAGAATTTGCAGGATAAAATTTTTACAATTGTAAAGGCAAATGAATTTCTCAATCCATATAAGCTTACGACTATAGATCCAGTAGAGCTACAAAAAGCCTTGTTAATTATGACTAATAATGGCTGTAAAATAGTAGTTTTGGAGATTTCCTCTCAAGGCTTGGAGCAAAACCGTCACTGGGGTCTTGGCTTGTTTGATGTTGTCAGTTTTCTTAACCTTTACCCGGAGCACATTGACTCACATGGTAGCTTTGAAAACTATAAGAATTGCAAGCTCAAACTTTTTCAATCTGTCAAAGGTAATGGCATTGCTGTAGTGAACGGAGACGATGACAATAGTAAAAAATTTCTTAATATTTTACCTGATACAGTCAACAAAATTGTAGTGAGAAACGACAAAGATTTTGTAATAAGCAAATATAGTAATACAATTTTTAAAAACTTTGAAATTAAAAACCTTATTGACTTTAGCTCCACTGCTAATATTCAATCATATTTGATGGCTGATTTTGAAATTTATAACTTGATGATTGGAGCTAGGTTAATCGACAAATTATTGTCAAGAGATTTTGATTTACATTTTGATTTTAATATTTTGAGTGGTAATTATTTTGGAATTCCAGGAAGGTTGGAGTGGGTTGTAGATGCCAATAAAATAACTTTTCAAAAAAAATAAAACAATTTTTTGGACACAATTAATTTGGATCAACAATTTCACTTTTTATCTCACTACTTTGCATTAATTTTTCTTCCAAAGTTTGTATATCGTTTTGATTGGTATTTGAGGTTTTTGAATCACTTAAGTTTTCAGTTCTTTCAGTTTTGTTATTGAGATTATCGTAGTCTAACATTCTTAGGTTGTAATAAGAAACATACAAAAAAGTTTCAGCAAGCCAGCTCAGTGTTACAGCAAAAACTACAGTTGCAAATATAAGCAATCCAACTATTAGCAAGTAGAAAATAAGGCTAGCAACATTATTAGAGTCAATACCTGAGATAAGCAAAAACAACCCAAAACTAAAACCTACAAAAGTCATAAAATACATTAAAATTACTCCGAAAGAAATAAGAGCAAAAAATATATGTCTCAAAAAATCTATGATTAAAAACATTTTTGTATTTTTTAACATTGTTAGAAATGAAGACCAAAAATCATTTTTTTCAATCAAATAAATATAACTAATATATTTGGCAATTGTATCAAGGTAACCAATGATTATACCAATGACTAGGCTTAAAATTGCTATCAAGATATTAGTACTTTGAGATTCTTTTGTCTCAAAAATGCTTGAAATAATTTGAAATATGATAATTTCTAAAGTAAAAAATAAAACTAAACCCCAGAATCTCTTTATAAAATTATTGCCATCAAATAGTTTGATTTGGCTATCATTGAGCATGGTTATTGATTTGAATTGGATCCAGTTTGATAGTAATCCAAATACTACAAGAACCAAAACCATCAAACTCATAAAGCCAGCAACAAAAGGTAACGCTAACAAATTTGCAATTGTTTCGCCAAAGCGAACTGTTATAGTGTATGAATCTGTGTTAATAACGTCTTTAAAGCTTGGAATATAAATGCTTGATCCGCTGGGAATACTATTAGAGATACCCAAAAATAAAATATATTCTACAAACATGAATCCAATCAACAAAATTAATTGCCAAATTAAAATAGGTAAAAATAGATTTGAAATTCTTTTTTTGAGAAGGTTGATTGCAATTGATAATATTTTTCCAAAACTCAGAAAATTAGATTTTAGTAAATTGTTTTCTTCTGCAGAAAAACTTGTATTGTCGTAGAATTGGTCAGTTGTATTGGTATGAAACATATAAAAATATTAGGATTGGAATTAATTGATTACTTTGGTTATTAATAAGAGTATTGGTAAGTTTGAGTTTTTTGGCAACTATTTTGCTATTTCTACCCAATGAATATTGAGTTTTGATATAACAGTATTTTTTTGATCTTGAAACAATTTTGAGTTGATAGTTTTTTATGATAATTTCTAGATCATAACTAAAATGGGGGGATAAGATCTAAAATAAATTATAAAAAAGCTCTATATTACAGCCAAAATAATTATGAATTTGATTGATTTTGCCTTGGAGGTATATATCTTTGAGAGTTTTTAGAAAAGTTTCTGGAGCTAGCTCACGATTTGTTTTTGATTGTTTGTACCAATATTCATGGATAAAGAAGTAAGGTCGGTCATAAAGGACAATTTTGCCTAAGTTTGGCGCTTGCCGTAAATGCAAAAAATAATCCAAGTTAGAAAATTTAAATATAACAACGCCTACAAAACCTTGATCAACTTTTGAGGCTATTTTTGTAATCCCCCCACTTTCACCTATAACAAGGGTGTTGTTCATAAGATCAAAATCACTAGCGGTTTTGGTAAGGTTTTTAAGGCTACTATTTTGCCCGCAAACGATAAATACAGGTATGTTTTGTTTTTTTGCAAAGTCAATATGGGTTGTTAAAAAGTCTAACCTTGAAATGTTATCACTAATTATATAATTATAGTCTTTGGAATAATTGGTCTTACCTTGAAAACAACCTAGCTTTGCAAGCCTGAGGAGATTGTCAAAACCACCTTTACTCAAATTGGTTTGAATTTGTTCTGCGCTGCATTGCAAGGTTATAAAATGAGAGTTGAGATCAAAATTTGATTTGAAATAGGAAATAAATAAGTGTTTATTACCCGTCATTTTGAAATTGCAATTTTGACTTGGATCAAATTTTACCTGATTGATAAAGTTTATAATTTTATTTTCAATAATTTTGATAAGATTGTATGAATCAAGGTTTTTGAGGTTTGGCAATTGTAAATCTCTGAGATTTTGTAGAAGTCTAGTGAATTTTGTTACAATGTTTTTTTGATCTGGAAGTGGATTTATAAAGTCGATTTTAATATCATAGTTT
>JAYWFY010000045.1:0-59254 GCA_043778555.1 bacterium | reverse complement strand
CAAAATGACACCAGACCACCTAACCAAAAAAGCGGCGGTGTTGGCAAAGTTGGGAAACAGAATCAAGCTAATTCGCTTTGGAGCTCAGGGTTACGGCTCTAATTATTCACTAGAAGCTAGAAAGCAGTACAAACAACGCCACGCTAAGGACATTAACGGCTCAGTAATGACCGCTGGATATTGGGCAAATAAGTTTTTGTGGTCGCCAAGTTCGCCAGTAATCCAACCACCGAAAAAGTAGGTGTGTGAATGTCAAAATCGACAAACCAAACGATCAAGTAATAGTGAAGCTACAAAAAGGATTATTTGAAATTACAAAGTAATTAAACAAAGCCAAAAAGTATCAAAACCCATCAAGGGTCTTTTTTTTGTGCAAAATTATTGAAATTACAAGGGGGTACAGTGTAGAATTACAAAGAACGAAAATAAAAAGTTCGCATTATTTATGTACGAAAAACTTATTAACGCTCTAAAGCAATCTTTATCAACTTCTAATCCAGAAGCAGTTTTGACGGACTGTGTTGAGATCTGTGTTCTAAAAGATGAATCTGTACAGGTTGAATTTCAACTTGAAGGAGACACCAAAGAATACATTTTGACATTTACGCCAACAGCGGAAGGAAAGTATGAGACAGATGGCAAAATCACCGAAGAAGCTCCAGTAGCCGATGAAAAGGAATCAAGCGAAGAAACCGAAGCCAAAAAGGCAAAAGTAGTCGCTGAAACTAAATCAGAGGAAGAAATGGCTAAAAAATCAAAGGTCGAAGAAGCCAAAGCTAAAGATTATTCAGAATTGAAATCTATGTGTTCAGAAATGAAAGCAGAGATGGAAAATATGGGTAAGGAGCTAAAAGAAATCAAAGCGTGTATGGTCAAAGCACCAGAGGCTAAAGCAGAACCAAAAGTCGAGGAAACTCCAAAAGTCGAAGACAAAGAACCAGAGGCGAAAGCTAGTGTTCAAGTCCGAAAACCAGTTTGGGAATTACTTGCGAACAAAGAATAAATCTTATGAATCTATACGATTTTCGAAAACCTCAAATTAAATCTAAAATGTCTTTACCACAATCAGGGTTAGAAATGTTAGCTTATGTCTCAGAAAAGATGGGCAAAGGTATTTCTAAATTTCCACAACTAACCGCCCTAAACGAGGCTGAAATCGTTACTCAATTTGAAGCAAAAGCAGGAGCAGATTTTGAAGCTCAAGCACTTACAGGAACTGGTTTTGGATCAGGCGAAGGCTTAATCTCAAACATTGTGTTGCCTCCAGTATATCGAGATGTCAACGGCGGTGCTTTTATCGGTGCAGGCGTGCAATTTCTTAACAACTTTAGTGGCGTAGCTAGTTTTACTTCACTTTCAGGAATGGGTGACTTTGTACCAGCAGTGTGTGGAACAGCTACTACTAATGACATCACAGGTACAACCAAAACAGCCGTTGTCGTTCCTTACCGATATATTGCCTATCTTGACGCTTGCCGTTCACTTTTACAGCAATCACGAAACGCTGGCGAACTTGTTGCGATCTTTAGTGCTGCACTTGAGAACCGTAAACGACTTTTGTCAGACAGGCTATGTGTTGACGCAGTTTTGACCAATCCTAATGTCGAGGCGATTGACGCAAGTTTAGTTACTATTACCAACGGTAAAATCTTACAGCTTTGTAATGATACCGTTCTCAATGTTTCTCAGTATTCCAACAATGTTGCGATTATGTGTAATTACACAGGATTTAGCAGATTGATCAACGAGCGAGACTCACAAGGACGACCAATTAATATGGCGAACTATGGATTTAACTACGACGCAATCAATCTTAATGGCAACATTCGAGACAACAAAGCAGTTGGTTATTTTAACGGTACTCCAGTATTTATTGTTCCTAACAAAGCTCTTGGTAATTCTTACAAAATTAGTGCGTCAGGCGTTGTATTATCTACTCCACCAGTTGCGGCTAATCCAAAAATCACTAACTCAGCAGTGGTTACTTATGATGTACCAACAGCAGGAAATGCTAAAACAGTATTTATTGTTGGAGATATGTCAGACCTAGGACTTGTTGCAGGATCTACCAACGAAGATGTAATCTACAACTCAGATACATCTAAGGACTGGACTTCATTTGCAAATGATGACTTCCGAATCGGAATGGCAACAGGAATGGGTGCAGGCGTAATTGCCACTGAAGCTATCAAATACTTCGCAATCTAAATCTAACTTTACTTAATTATTATGACAGGAATCGTACAAAACGCATTTATATTTAATGGAGTATTTTATACTTCAGGCGATGTACTAACGGCTGAGGTATTGCAGGAAATTGGTAATCATCAATCTAACTTATTTGATAGAATTTTAGGAGTTAATTCTTCTGATTTTCCGTCTAATTTGCCACCAGTTGAGATTACTATTGAACCGCATAGGTTTGAAAGATCTGAAGCTACTGAACTAGACCCCGCAATAGGTGGGAATCAACCGAAAGCAGAAACCGAACAGGAAATTGCAGACAGAGAAGCAGCCCAAAACGAGGAGCTAAAACTAGCCAAAGAAGTCTATTTAGAACTATTTGGCAAGGAAGCTGATCAGCGAAAAGGGTTAAAATCTCTAAAAGCCGAAATTCTGGAAAAGAAAACTGAATTAGAAAAGCAAGCCGAGTAATATGTCAATCAATATTCAAG
The DNA here is from genome assembly GCA_043778555.1 of bacterium. Classification (GTDB taxonomy): domain Bacteria; phylum Patescibacteriota; class JACMRA01; order JACMRA01; family JACMRA01; genus JAYTWQ01. The sequence goes on along the minus strand of JAYWFY010000045.1, from coordinate 56,579 downwards.
ATATACGAGAATCATTAAACATTTGTGATAATTCAGCAGACGCTTTTTTGACCTCGTATGTCAACGGTATTTTTGACACTTTACAAGAGCAAACTGGACTGTATTTTGACGAATTTACAGGGCTAAGTACTAGCGAAACTTTTACCACTAAGGAGCTTTGCGACACTACCTTTAATATCGGAGCGTGGCAAAATGTTACTAAGGTAGAAATCGGAGCTTTTGGATCAATAGCGTATTCTGAAATTACTGAAGAAGTTGACTTTATTTTTGGACGATTAAAAGCCCATAAAAATGTCATTTTTGAAGTTAAATCTTTGGATTGTTGTGGTAATAATTGTTTTGCTAAATGCTCGAAACTTAGAATCACAGGAACAAAAGGAATCGGAGGTACAGAAGCTACAAACTTTTTATCTCCAATACTTTATTCCTTTATTCAAGAATTGGTTAGGTCAGCATACAATTTTACTGTGAATGATGGGATTGTTGAAGATTCAGAGCGGTCAGGTAACTTATCAATCAAAATTAACAACGAACTTAATCCATTAAATTCTCTTAATATCTACAGTCCTCAGCTTGTTCCTCAGTTCGACAGCCTAATCAAATCTTACAAAGTCAACTATCACTATCCACTATGATCTTAATAACGACTCAAAACTGTTCACTTACGACCAACCAAGGTTTGTTTTTACCTTTTGCGGTCAAAACCGAAATTGATACGATTAACTTTGACGGTGAAGTAATCCAGAACGCTCTTGATAACGGTTGGGTAAAGCTAGCCGAAGAGCCAAAACCAGAAGTCAAACCTGCCAAAGTCGAAGAAACCAAACCTATCAAAAATGCTACCACGACACTTGCCTAAGACTGGAATCAAAGTAATTCAAAAGCTAACTCCAAAGATAGCTGGTAACATTACAGCGAATCAGTACGACGGCGAGTATATTGGAGCTAACCAAACGACAGAGGCAAACAACGAATCTGTAATTTGGGAAGGTTTGGCACTAATTGACGATGGAATTAGAGAGTACAACAAAGAAACTGGTCAATATGGCTACAACCACGGCGGAGGCTACACCATCTACATTGATCTGAGGAACTGTAAAGCGGGACAAATTACCAAAGAATTATTACCAGAACTATATGTAAAATATTCGGACATTCACGGTAAAAAACTATTTGATAATACAAAACCTTTTACAGAACTCAAAATCATTGATGTGGATACTCCAAACGGAATAAGGCTTAAACATATTCAACTAACCTCAATTACTAGCTCATAATATGCCCTTTAGACGATCTACTGCTGATGTAACACTAAGCATATCAAACTTATTCTTTGATAAACTGCAAAAAAACAAAAGCCAGATTGAACAAAAAGCTACAGACTATGCAAAAGCAGAGTACAACAGCCCAGCATTCACAAAAGCCCCTGTTGACAGCGGAGAATCTAAAGCAAGCACCACAGCGGTTTTGGAGGTTATAAACGGATTAAAATCAGCTAACTTACAGTACAAAATTGACACTCCACAAGCAACATTCTTTAGATACGGTCTAGGAACGAATAGAAAGTACGGTCAACGAGATCCGATGAAAGAAAGTTGGCGAAATCAAATGTCAAACGAACTAATCAAAATCTTACAATGATTTTTCAATCTAACCTACTTCACAAACCTAACTACAAATTGTTTCCCGAACTGCGTGAGTTTATTTGTAGAATGATTAACGAACTAGCAAAAAATGAGATTGACGGAGTTATAAACTGGAATAGCAATAATCCAACAATTCCCAAACCCTCACTATTTGCTAAAGTACTTATTCAATCAGAAGAAACGGACGCTAACATTGGAGCAATTAAAGACAACTTCTTGACGGTAGCAAGCGGTGAAACTCAACCAACCAATTATAACACCTTAATTACTCTGGATTTTGACAAATCTAATCCAAACAATATTAGCCTAGAAGCAGAATCAATCTCTTGTAACTGCCGACAGTACGCTATTGCCACCGATATTAGAATCAGGCACCAAAGAGAATTAGGCAAAAAAGGTTATGTAGAGCAAATCGTAAAATACCTTAAAGACAATCTAACCAGAAATGATTTTGAATTTGTTGAAATACTAGGCGTTGACCAGAACTGGTCAGGTCAAGAATACAAATCAACTTGCTTTCACAACTGGGATCCGCTTGTTCAAACTAACGACTTGATAATTGACCCAACAACCAACTGGTATTTTTACCAATTTCAAATAATTTTTGAAATCCAAACAAATCAAATCAACTAATTTAACAACACAATTATGCCACGAATCCCACTAAATATTCTTCAAAAAGAAAGAAAAGGAACAATGCAAGAACTTGCTAAAAAGCCTGCTAAATTCAGTGCATACAACACTAACACCGAAATGGTGGACACTACTATTTATCCTCAAAATCTCGTGTCAACAGCTATCGCAGGCGGTACGGAAGTAACTCAAGTATCAGGACAGCCTAGCTCTCCAAACGCTTATTCACTGTTTTCTTTTGACAGACAGCTAAATAGCCAGCCACTTGTAGTTTCAGGTTCTCAAAGCTACCCCCAAATCACAGCTATAGCCGCTGGAGATGGTCGAAAATACAGCGGAGCAACTTTTGGTTTTGATTTTAATGACTATATTTCATTACCTCTTTATCCATCTGTAGCAATGGCTGTAACTGTTAAAATTGATGATGGAACTACCGCAAATCTATCATATACAACAGGCACACTTAAAGCTAATCAATGGAACATCGTCAGAATCCCAATAGCAAAAATGACTAAAACTGGAGCCTTTGTTTATACAGTAGGTACCAAGAACTTTTCTTACACCCTTGGAGCTGTGGGAACACTTGCGGTTTATGAAGCTAGTTTTGCTAATAACGACCAATGTTTTGTCGGATCAGAAATTCGTGAGACTTTTGACTGTTACCTTGACTGGAACGAGGAAAACAAGCGTAAGATTGAAAAATTGATGTGTTTTAACTATGTCGATGGAACAATCAACACCGAGCAAGAAATGTCGTTCAAAGTCAAGACTGCCAGAACTTCTTACCAGATTGAAGCACTTTTGGAAGGTCAGATCCTTAGAAATGGTCTAGCACCAATCCGAAAAGATGTTGTTTGCCCAGCTATTGCCTCAAACACAATTCCAGCAGGAACATTCCCAGCCCTTTTGGAAACTTCTGCAATTCAGCTAACAATCAACGGCGTTGACTTAGTTTCTGTATTTTCAGCTGATCAGCTAGTAGATGGCGGTCAATTTTTGTACAACGCACCGACTGGAGCTATTACTTTTGCTACTGGGGTTCTCAACGGCGTTATCCCACAAGGTTCGTATATGACAAAAGAGCAAGGAACATATTACTCCGTTCAAAACCTTGGAAATTCTGTCTTTGGACAGTTTGAATTTGGTCGAGACGCAACCAAAAAGGAAACTGTCATCGCATATAAGACGCAGATTGTAGATGTAAAGAAAAAACAAGCTAAAGGTCAAGTCGAGTACGAAATCGAGTTTATGGTATTGCCAGTGGATGTAGTCGAAAACGGCAGATTAAACAAGCGGTTGACTACAACTGTAATCAGATAATCCAACTTATAATCATTATGAACAAAGTACAAATTAAAACCTTTTTGGTTGCAACCCCTAAAGATTTAGAAAAAGAATTTAACAGTTTTTTTTCTGGTCTAGGGGACTTTGTTTTGATTAAGACGGATCTTGTAATTATATCAGACAATCAACTACTTTATACAATTTTATACAATATTAAAAACTAAATTATTATGTCAGTTTCTAAAAAACCTAAAACATTACTAGAAGTTAAATCTGGCTCAATTTTAGAGCCAATTGGCTTTGCTCAATATCAATTCAAAGGAATTACAGCAAAGGAAATCCGAGGTGTATTTGAACGAATCTCAGATCTAAAACTCGATGAGTATCAAGCAATGCAGGAAATCCTAATGTTACCAGTTCTAAGAGCTTACCCTTGTTTGCAACTGGCTTTTGACAAAGAAATTACCTTAGAAGAATTTGATAGTAAATACAATATTGATGGTACAGTAACTCAGTTAGTATATGCAGTTGGTTTGTTGATATTAACGAATAACAAAGAAGACAAAAAATCTAAAGAGGTTGGAATTAAAATAGAGCAATTATTACAAAAAATTATTAACTTTGACGATCAATTATACGCTCAGTGCAAACAAAAGGCACTGGAAAAAGCCAATGAAATCGAGCCAATTGCGGATAAAATCCAAAAGCTAGAAATCCAAGTTATAAAAATGATTTGTGATTATCTCAAGATAGATGTCAACGAACTAGACACGGACGAAATGGAGATATTACTGGTCAAAACTGAACAAAACAACGAATGGCATATTGATTTTTTTACTTCGAGGGCTACTCAAAAAGCGGAGATAGTCAAGAAGATGAAGGACAATCTCAAGAATACATTGAAATAACTGAATCGTATTATCCAGACGCTATTTTGAACAAATTAGTGCGGATTTATGGCTTAGAATTAGTCAACACTTGGACACTGTGGAATATGGCAACTGAGTATTTTTTAATTGTTAATCGTGAAGCCGATGAACGCTACGAAAAACAATATGACAGGTACTTGTCATTAATTGGCAGGGTAGAAGACCCAGAACCACCAGAAGAACCTCCAAAATGGCTGGTACGATACGACAAATATGCAGAGTTCGTAGAGATTGCAGGCTACGAACTAATCTAATCTAAACAAAACTTTTATAACTTTATAATTCAACACTATGGCAGAAATCTTTGATGTTCAACTCCAACTTTCAGACACCGACAGGGTGCTGGCAAAGGTTGCCGAAATTGAATCTAAGATTGACGCAATGGCTAAAAACTCAGGCAAAGCACTGGGAGATGGGTTGAAAGATGGTATTGACAGGGGTTCGGACGCAATGACCGGGCTACAACAAAGCCTACTAAGAATCTTTGAAATTGCTAGTGGTATAAGTTTGGCTAACATATTTTCTAGCTTTGTATCAGGTACAAAAGAAGCTATAAGTTCCTCAATTGAAATGGCAGGTAACCTAGAATCTATTAGATCTAGCTTTGATATTCTTGGTGGAGGTGCAGAAAATGCAAAAGTTGCACTTGATAACCTGTCAAAATTTGCCTTAATCACGCCGTTTGAATTGCCACAATTACAAACAATCTCAAAACAGCTCTTGGCGGTAGGTTTTAATACTCAGCAACTATTACCGATCTTGAACTCACTAGGTAATATTTCAAGCACACCAGAATCGCTAAATAGAATTGCCTACGCTTTGGGTCAAGTCAAAACAGCAGGTAGATTGATGACACAAGACTTAATGCAATTCAACAACGCAGGTGTTCCTTTACTTGGAGAATTGGAAAAAAAGTTTGGATTAACAGGTTCAGCTATGAGAAAAATGATTAGTGATGGGGCAGTTTCTTATCAAGCGGTTCAAGAAGTCCTTTTTGCCATGAGTTCAAAGGGTGGAAGATTCTTTGGCAACATGATTGCTCAATCTAAAACATTCAACGGTACGATGTCAAACATTAAAGACGGTCTTGGTGTTCTTAGTAGATCAATTATTGGAATTGAAGAAAATGGAGACATAATTAAAAATGGCTTTTTTGAGAAAATTAAAACAGGGGCAGGTTCCGCTATGGTGGCTATGGGAAACTTTGTTGCTTTAACTAAAGGCAAACTTGATTTTTCAGAGTTTTTAAGATTATTAGGAATTTCAAAACAAACACGGTCAACAATAACTAGCTTGGGTAATGCTTTTAAGTTCACATTTGACATACTGAGCAAAGGAGCTGGGTTGATTGCCAAAGCGATTAATTCGCCACTTGGAGCGGTTGGAATTGCAGCGTTTTTGGCAGTTGTAGCATTTAAGAAAATATCTAGTGCTATTTCTAGCCTTACGCTCAAATTTGGTCAGCTTGCAGGTGGTGCTAGACTTGGATTAACCAAAATGAATGTAGAAATACAGTTACAGTCAATGATCGCCAAAGAACGATTAGGTGGAATTGCCAGTGGAGCAAGGGGTAAAATTGCTAGTGGAATTGGTGGATTAAAAGGAGTATTCACAAGGGGATTTAGAGGTATATTTTCGTCAGTTATTGGAATTGCCAAAGGTGGAATTGCTGGAATACTTGGGCTTGTCAAAGGAATGGTTATGTCCGTTGTTGGCTTTATAACCAGCCCTATTGTTCTTGTTATTGGAGCTTTAGGAGCTTTATTCCTAGCATGGCAAACGAACTTTTTGGGTATCCGTGATGTCGTGAATGGAGCGGTGCAATGGATTGCTGGAGCATTTAAGAGTATGGCTCAGTATTTACTGGCTAATATGGAGGGCATTGTTGATGGAATCTTTAATGGAGTAAATGGAATGATTGGAGCTTTTAATGGTTTTGTAGGATTTTTAAGAAGGGCATTTTTGGTTGGAGTTGGCACAGTATTTAAGAAGTTTGGTGGAATTATTAAAAGCACTCTAAAAAGTGTAATTGGTGGATACAAAAACTTTTATGGGTTTGTTTTGGACATATCTCAAGGTGTAGTAGATGTATTTCAGGGTAAAGTTCCAGATGGTGCAAGAAATATGGCATTAGGTATTTTGGATGCTATGAGCGGTATTGGTGGTGGTGTTGCTCGTGTTTTTGACGGAGTGGTCAATACTATTGGAGATGCAATAAACGCAGTTATTGATATGATCAATGGTTTGCTCAATAATCCGTTAGCTCAAGGAGGATTAAAATTGTTTGGTCTTGGTGGTGTCAGTATCTCACGAGTTGGTACAAGTAACTTTGCAGGGGCAGTGTCGGGCAATATCGCAGGAGCAAAAGCATTTTTGAACTCAAAAAAAAGTAATAATCAATTAGGAGGAGCCAAAGAGCAATTAAAAGGAGCTTTTGAAGGATTAGAAAATGATGTTGATGAGTTTGACACAGATAAGTTTGGAGAAGGATTGTTAAAGACTGAAGTGGGAGACGCAATTGAGAAATTAGGGGCAGGAGCAAGGGACGGAATCAAAAATGCTTTAACTTCACTTGCTGGGGGGCTAAATATTGCTGGAGATTTTACAAAAGGCGTTAACCTTGGAGCGGTGCAAGATCCGATTGGAATGCTAAAAGGGTTATTGGGCTTTGGAGATAGTAACGAGTTACCAGAAACCAACAATGGACAAGGTGGAGTTGAAGGCTACCAAGGAGAAGGTGGCATTATGGATACAGTGGAAAAGCAACAAGAAGATTTTTTCAAGGATATGAATTCAGCTGAACAAGGTGGAAATGAAAAAGCAGGCAAAGGATCAGGCGGTGGCAAAGGTGGAGCAGGCGACACAGCAAAAGCCCTAAAAGACGCAAGCGAGCAACTCAAGATTGAGAAGGAAAAGGAACTACTGGCAAAGAAAGTCTTGGACGATCAAACTGCACAGCTCAAAGAGAAGGAAAAGCTAGAGGTTGACGGTATCAAAGACAAATTAGAGCTACTAAACAACGCCGAAAAGCTAAAAAATATCAATGAAGAAAGCCTTAAAATTGACCAAAGCAAAAGCGATGTACTTAAAGACCAATTAGAGCTATTACAGCGTCAAAAAGCACTCAATACAGACAAGAACATTGAAGCACAACTAAACGCCCAAATCCTAGCTAAAAAAGATGAAATCAAGGCTCAAGAGGACAAAGAAAAAGCAGATTATGAACTCAAAAAGAAAAAGCGTGAAGATGAGGACAAAGCGTATAAATTACAGGCTTTTGAGTTGGAAAAGCAAATCAAGGCAAAGGAAGATGACTACGAAAAGCAATTAGCACAGTTAGGCAAGCAAAAAGAAAATATTAACCTAGGCTTGATCAACAATCAAGGGCAAAAGATTGACCTAGATATTACAAGGTACTTGAACGACCAAAAAAGAAATAAACCTAGTTATGGTCAAAATATCTCAAATCAATCAAGTATAATAAACAATAACCAAAATAACAGCACAAATCAAACATTCCAGAACTTTGGGAATGCCAAACCTATTTTTATGTCTAATCAATTCCAACTAATCTAATATGTACGGTGTCAAACAAATCTACCAATTTGGACAATATGTGTTCAACAAACAAAACCTAACCAGTAAAGTGTCAGGTGGATTTAAGACCGTGCAGGAAAATCAAGACTTTATGGATGGTAATGCCAGAGTTAATGGACGGCGTAGAAACTACAAAAACAACTATGAGTTTGATGTTAGTTTTTTGGCAGATGAGTATGAGAATATAGACAAGATACAGTATGAGTTCGTCAACGAGCCACAGCTGATTTTCTTTACGGCGGAGTATTCGGACGACAACAAAAATGTTTATACCAAAGTGTTTTGGAACTATGCAGAGTGTTTGAGTTTTGAGCAGGACGCTAGCCAAAGCGAAAGCCTAGGACAAAAAAACAAGATGGTCAAAGTAAAGTTTGGAATGTTTAGCCCGTTTTTTTATGAAGCCAACGACAACATTTTTTTGGTTGACGAAGCGTTGTATAAATCTAATGCAATTTTGACATATGGTCAGGCAGGGTTGACTTGGGGACAAGCTACCAAATACTGGGGGTCAAGTAATTTTGACCATTTTGTACGGCTAAATACATTCACCGATTCGGAATTGACAATCAAACTCAAAAGCAAAAAAGAACGATTAAAGCTGGTGTATACCGACAGATACCTTAATGTTACAAATACCAATCGAGGCTATAACTTCCTTAATCGTACCGATGACTTGACTGATTCGGTATGGCAAATAACCAGTAATAACCTTTGGGGTGGAGGTGGAACTTGGAGCGGTGGACTACTATGGGGAGGTGGTCAGATATTGCCAGCCAATACTCAAGAACTAGCACCAAATGGCACTAATACAGCCACCAAAGTTACTTTTAATAATCTTAATTCAAGGCTATTCCAGATCTTGTCAGGGAATTTTATCAATCTAACCTTGACCGCCTCAATCTGGGCTAAAGGAGTATCAGGGCAAACACTCAAAATCGGATTTAATGCCTCGGATAACCTAGGTGCAATCTTGAATGATTATAGCCAAATAGTTACTTTTGACGGTAATTGGCAAAAAATAGCAGTGCAAGGGCTAGTTCCTAACTCTACCACTGCCAATATCAAGTTTTATTTATCCAACGATTCGCCACAAACAGCCGTTAGCTTTACGATTTGGAGACCACAAATGGAGCAAGGAATACAGGCGACCCAATACCAAACCACAATTAGTAATGAATTGTACGAAATGAACGGGATAGGAGTTCTAAAATGTCAAATCAATAACAACAGCCCGACACGGTACACTACCACATCGCTAAGTCTCAAAAATAGTTTTAAGTCAAAGTATATTCTGGTAAGAATACCACAACTAAAATATGGCGAGTCAATACAGATACTAAACCTAGACAACCAAACAGGATACAAAATCACGTGGCTATCCAGCAAAGTCGTCAAAGAAGGGCTGTTGCTATATGCACACAAAGGGCAACTATTCGATGTCACAACAGGGTACGAAATCAATCCAGAGGACGAACTAGTCAAAATCGAAACAGCCCTCAAAGGTCAACTTACTTTTGACAGCCGAATAAATACATTTTTGTACGAAACAAACCCAATTGACACCCTAGAAATTACCAAAAATACAGCCAGCCCAATATCAATCTTTATTAAAAACCTACACATTTTCCACTAATATGTCCAAACCAACTTTCGCAGGAATACCAAATACAATCGTTAACAACACACCGCTTGACGCAACACCACTACAAAGCAACTTTGTTGCAGTCAACAACTGGATACAGGCATTCTTGCTATCTTCTACTGATTCGGCAGAAATATCTAGTCAGGCAATCTTGGCACGACACCATAGACCGCAACGAGATGTAATTAAATTTACAGGATCAGATATTGTTCCACCTTTTGCTGCCGCCACATCTTACACTCTTTTGAACTGGACTGTACCATTAACCTTTAATAATGCGAGTATTATGCAGTTTTTGCAGTTGCAAATTGACGGATTCCCTAATGTGAATCAATGGAATCATCTTTTGACCTTTACAATTGAAAGAGACACGACAAACGCATTTTTAGCACCTGTAACAGTGGCGAGCAACACTGCGACTGATGATATTCAGTTTTTAACCTTTCACAGTTATGGACAAAATAATTCGCAAGCCCAAGCAGTTCCGATTCAAATTTTTGATAAAAATGTTCCATTATCAGGAGGTCTTGCATATTATAGGCTAAAATTCAAAAGTAACTTAGCTCAAGTAAATGCCAATTATGATTATAAGTTTATACCATCTAGGTCAAATGTAATCTATGATGTGACTAACGGCAATATCTCGTAATATGTCCTTTACCCTATCAACCATTGATTCTAAACTTTCTAAAATCCGCCCTCTTCTAGTCGAGACAGGGGGGATAACTGATGTGCAATTGTCAATGGACTTGGGTGGAGCGTATGAACTCAAGCTAAACATTACACCTAGCTTAGGCACTGGTTTTGACTATCTCAAGCAAGGTAGCTGGGATATTCGGCTCACTACTGACTATGGTGTTGATATTGCCTTTACAAAGAATAGACAACCACAGATTGACCGACAAACTGGACTAACAGAATTGTCATTTTACTCTTACCTTTGGAATCTTAAGTATTCACAGCGGTTAGTTCCTTTCAATCTGGAATATGACGGATCAGCAAACGATATTGTCAAATACTTAAATACAACCAAAATCATATTTCAGTGTATTTCGGATGACCGAAGCATAAAATTCAATACTGGAGTGGTGGATAATCTCAAGCTACTGGAGGACATTTGCAAATCGGCTGGAGGCTGGACATTCCGAGAATATGGCATAATCAATCAAAACGGAATAGACAAAGTCTTGATTCAGTATGGAGATTTTAGTGTTTTGCCAACGCTATACAGGGCAAATAATATCTCAAAAAGTGATGACCCTTTTGACGATGTGTCTATCAAAATCAATAGCCTCAAAAACAACTATTCTGGAGATTCGGTCAACTATCTAATGGTGCTTGGAGATACTGGCAACGGTTCAGATTCGTCAACGGTGTTTTATCTCAATGATAACGCTGGTCAGTTTGTCCAGCCTACATTTCCACTAGTGGACAAAGGGCAAGAAATCAACAATCAAACAGCCTACTATATTCAAGATACTTTGGCAGATCCTACCACTAACAAATTTGAGACTTTTGTGGTCAGTCCGTGTTCATCTCTCAAACAACTGTATTACGAAGGAATCTCACACCTCAAAAAACAGCGAGACAAAAATGCTTATTCTTTTGACTTTACCTTTCCTAGAATAGTTTTGCCAGGCGAAAAGGTCAGGGTACAATACAAGTACAATCAGCTTGAAGTAGATGGAACAGAACGGCTACTATTCAACATTGACGAAGACTACACCCTACGAGCCTTAAAATTTGACCTAGCCAAACTTAAAAAATAATCAATATGTACAATGTATCAGCAATCTGTGTTAAAGAACCAACCGCCAATCTACTGGCAATGACCAACCCAATGGAAAATGCTTTTTGGACAGGTCAAAAGGCAATCAAGGACTTTGTAGAAAAGCCTAGTCAATCTAAAAATCTATCAAGGGAAAGAGGAAACTTTGTCAGTAAAATCAAAGTAGTGCCAAACAATACGGATACAACCAAAGTAGGAGCTATCTTTGCAGCCGATCCTAGTCAATATAATTACATTTCACTTAGTCAACTGGCAAATACCGATGTTCCGCTACTGAACTTAAAATACAATCTGGAATGGAACCAGCCAACACCGCTTGGAACGGCAGCAGGGATTGACTTTGAAGCCCCTATCTATTTTTCAGTAGTGATATTCTCACAAAATACCCAGTACGAAACGCTGGTCAACAACCGTCCTGTACAGCCAGTATTTGAACCTTTATTGTCAACTTTAATCGGAACGCTTAAATACAAAACAGCTCAAAATGTATTCTTTTTGGATACTAGCTCAAATCAGTTTCTGAATCTATTAGACAAAATACAAATCAAAGACTGGATAAACCAGCCGTACAGGCTATCAGAAAATCAATTAGCACGAATACTAGATCCTACCAAAAAACAACTAGGTCAAGGGGTGTTTATCGACCAGACCAACCTTACACCTGCTGCAATCAGCTTTTTGAACTCAGCAAGTCAAATCAATCTCGTATGTAATTACGAATACAACTATATCAGTAAAATTTAATAACTATTATGCCTACAACAACCAAACCACCGCTTCAGCAAATTCAGGATTTAATGCTAAAACTAACACCAGAACAGATTATACAGCTAAACAAACTAACTGCACCAAAATCTTTGTCAGAGACAATATCTAAGGAAGAATTGGCAAAACTGATGGAAATTGCAAATAGCCGAACCGAGATTGAAAATATCGGCAAACCAGCGGTAGAGCTATACTACACTCAAGTCATAGAAAAGATGGTTGAGAAAGGCTATGAAGTAGCACCGAACGATAAGGAATTGCTAGGATTTGAAAACAAGACACTAGGCAAATCATTTATTTTTATATCTGAACTTGACAGATGGATTGACTGCAACTCGCCTCAGGATTCGCCGAAATATTACTTTAGCAGAGAATTACTAAATATTATCTAGCCACCAAATGGGGGTTTTTAATTTGGTTGAAATTATAAGGGGGTACAGTGTAGAATTATATCAGATGTCAAACATTATCATTCGAGGTTCGCCCTATCAGAGAATAATCAGACCAAAAATGCCGTCTAAAATCTTTGTTTTTGATATTCAAAACTTGTATTTATTACCACAAATCGGTGCAAGCTATAAATCTGAAAACTATACTTTTTGGGTAATTGGAATAGCAGGCAACAAAATAAAATGTGTGAGTAATTGCATTATTGACAACCTTTATCCTAAAGGAGTTCTAACAAAACTATCAGGAACTGGTCAAAACAGTATGATCTATACCAACAAAGAATCTAACAACGACTTTGACTGGACAGGCTATCAGCTCCAAATGCTAATTGTCAAAAACAAAGTTGATAATCCACAAGCTATAGATATTGTTTATCCTCTCCAAACTTATACTTTGCAGCCGAACCAACCAACAAACCGAATCACGGTTGCTATTGATCAAACTGTAACGGCGACCCTACCAGTTGGAAAGTATTATCAAGTATTCCAGATCGTAGATTCTTTAGGCAACAAGTTTGAAAATATTAAAGTGGACACAGAACTAATATCAATCGATATAAACCAAATAACCTAATTATGAACTGCGATACACAACCAACCTTTAATGGAATTGCAATTAATATTGATAGCACTGGAGCGACAGGGGACAAAACCTACACTCAAGCGTTTCCAGTCGGAACTTCGGTAACGATCACTCACAATCTAGGCAAGTATCCAGCAATCCAATTATTTGATTCTACCAACAGGCAATTTGAAGGCGATGATATTGTACATATTGATCTCAATACAGCTTTTGCCAGCTGGCTAGGATTAACAAGCGGATACGCAACAGCGAACTAACAACTATTAATAACAATTTATTATGTCCAAAACATTTAACACTAACATTGACCTTAAAAAAAATGAACTTCTAAATACTAGAATTCAAAACTTAGCGTCAGCCCCAGCCTCACCAGTAGCAGGTCAAATCTATTTTGACACAGTGCTAAATCAACAGGGGTACTATAATGGAACAGCATGGGTTTATCCTACTAATGCAGCAGGAACGGTCACCGCTTCATCTGTTAGCACATTTACAAATAAAACCATTGACGCTAACGGTGTTGGTAACTCAATCACCAATCTTGAAACTGCGGACTTTGCTACTGGGGTCATTTCGACTACAGTCAACAGTTCTTCTACAGCAACACAAATTCCAACAGCTTTGGCAGTCAATAATGCAATTAATCTTGCAGTTACTGGTCTATATGACGACCGTGGAAACTATGACGCAAGTGTTGGAACTTACCCAACTACAGGTGGTTCTGGAACTTCTGGAGCGGTACTTAAAGGCGATATTTGGCAAATTTCGGTTGCAGGTACAATCGGAACCAGAACCTACGCAGTAGGAGATACAATCCGTGCTTTGGCTGACACTCCAGCTCAAACACCAACTAACTGGGCAGATGGAGAGGCTAATCGAGATCAAGCAACTAACACCACTTTAGGGCTGGTCAAAACGGCTTCAATAGCAGAGGCAGACGCTAAGACTGATACACTGAAAGCCGTCACTTCAGCAAGTTTAGTTAATTTTGCCAAAAAAGGAAATAGTTTTGTTTTTGGTGATGGTACAACAAGCTCGGCTACGGTTACACATAGCTACGGAACAAGAAGTGTTTTGGTTGAGTGTATCAATAATACTACCAATGAAACTGAGCTTTTTGATGTGTCAAGACCAACGGTCAATACCGTGTTAATTGCAACAGGTGGCTCTATTATTGCCAATAACGGATATACCGCAGTAATTCAACCAACTAACTAATTCTAATCTCTAACCCCCTACAATTCGAGGGGTTTAGGCTATTGGAATTACAATCAATAAATCATTAACTTAAAAAATATATATGGCACAAATTGGCGACAAAATCTCAAGTAATAGAATATCCAGAATAGACGGCGAAAACTACTTTGACGCAACTGGAGCTAGAGTGTCTTTTGGCGGTACTGGAGCGTATAATATCGTGCTTACAGAAGAGTATGTTGTGTCAAATGTTGACGGTTCTGGAAACATTACAGCCGTTTCTCCAATCGTTTCAAGCTCTGTTGTCAGTGGTGGTGGTGGAGATGCTAGTGCCGCTCTTCAAACTGTTGCAAATACAAAGTTGACGCAGATCTACAATCAATTGCAGGTTGATTCTCAATTTACTGAGACGGTTTGGTATGATAAAGATATTCCAACTAACTTCTATATCCGAACACCAAAAATCAACCAAGGCACGCAGGTTGTAACTTTGACTTTTAAGAATGTTGACGGAACGCCAGCCAATGTAACTGGTTTGACACTATTACCAGCCGAATCTAATCTTAATCTCAAAGTAGATAGTTATGATTACAAAGTCATTACAGCAACTACAGGGTGGTCAGTAAATGATAAAGTGCGAAACTTGATAACAATCAACACTACTATTGGAGCGATTATCAACACTATTTGGACAAACAAAACCAAAAATACAATTCCAGCTACACCACCACCATTTGCTAATGTTAGTATTGATTTTGACGCTCAAAAACCAGTTTATGAACTTTTGACAACTACTTATAGAGCAACTATTGCAGGTACTGGATATGTTATTGGCGATAAACTGCAAAAAGTAGAGTCGTTGAATACTGGGACAATGGTAATTGATAATAGTATTTGGATCAACAGAACTCAAAACACACCACCAATTCCAACACCAACACCAGCAAATATCGTATTAGATAATCTTATTGAGCCAGTAGATTTTGAGTTAATTTCAACTCTATACGAAGCGGTTACGACTAATGGTTTAATTTATTCAGCTGGAGATGTAATTGATAAAGTCGAAACTTTTAACACTACAGTTCAAACAGTAACCGCTACGAATTTTTTTAACCGAACTAAAAAAACAATTCTAGTAGCACCACCTACAAATGCTCATATTACCTTATTTGTAACAGCTACCCTTGCAGAACAACAAAACCAAAGTTCTAAATTAGAGGATATTAAAACAAAACTAGACGCAGACGCTTTGGTTCAAGATTCTATCGACCTAAAATTGACAAGTACCAACGCTAGATTGAACGATTTAGTAGATAAAGACTTTGCGACCGAATCGACTTTGAATCAGGTTAAAAACCAGCTCAATAAAATAACAGATGGATCTCAAACGACCCAAATTGTAGATTCTAACGGTAACCCAGCAAGTTTTGGAAAGACAAATAAAGTCGTCAATATTCCAGCTTTAGGTTTGACAAGCACAGTAGAAATTACAGATTTAGGTGGGTATAATACAGTTAGTATTGCATTCAACAACAATGCTATTGGTACTTACGAGATAGCTAGATACTATGGAACAACAAGGATTTTGGCAAAGAATATCCTGCAAATCAATGTCAGTACAATGGTCAATGATTCTGTTATTGGAGGCAACCAAACCTATGTTATTCCGACTCTTAACTGCGACCGTATAGAGGTATTAAACACATTTCAAGCTCCAATTCCAGGCAACCCTAACCCAAATATCACACTTACAGCTTCTGAGACTGATTTTTATGATTCTAATAAGGCTCAAATTGATATTCTTGGTTCTGGGATCAAAGCTCAGGCGGTTTCGCTGCGAGATGGAAGTGGTAACTTTATTAACGAATTTGTTTTTGCGGACAAAGAACAATTTGGATTTATGAGTCTTGTTAATGACTCAGTAACAACCAACTTCGGATCTAATAGAAATCTAACACAGATTGAGATAACTGGAACTTGGGTTGGAGTAATTACTCCTCAACTATTTAGAAATAATATCTTTAATAGTGTAGTAGCTGGCACAATTTACAACGCTAATACAAAGACATATTTGGCAGGAAGTACGATTACTACGAACGGAACATACTTTATTGAATCCGCTGGAGTAGATACTGCAAGAGTGATAGCAACAACTTGGACATCTGGAACAGCAAATGTCAAGATCGTATCGTCAAAATCTAATTTTGTATTTCCAGTCGCCACAGCACCAACTAACCTAACAACTGCGAGCAAAGGTACAACTCTTGTTGGGAATCCCACCAGTACAAATGTTGATGTCAACACTCAGGCTTTAGACACTTTGGACAAGACTTTGAACAACGCGATTGGAACACAGGCGGATCTTGATACAGCAAATACACTTATTGGGCTTACCAAAAAGATTGTATCTAATACTTCAGTTGATAAGTTTGAATTACAACTCGCAGAAGACGCAACTGGTGCAGTATTTGTAATTAAATTTGACAAAATTTTAGGGACTTCAACAACTTTGACAACGGCTGGTTTAGCCTTTACACCAGTCCAACCAATCTCAGTAGCAAGCCCAGACAAGCCTTTGGTTCTAAAAAGTACAATGTTTGAGGCGACTACTACAAGTGCTGGATTTTGGACTGTTGGAGACGCTTTGGAACGAATCCAGATTATTACTATTTCAGCAACCCCAACAATTACGGGTACAATTTGGCAAAACAACTTCACAGGTGCAACTTTGGCAACCTTACCAGTTGTCGGAACTGATTGTAAAGAGATTGAAGATGTAGCTTTAGATGTGCAAAGAGGAATTGACACCAAAATTGGCTCATTAACCGAAACAGCACCAACAACCGATACGGCTAGTTCTGGACTTAATGGAAGATTACAAAGAATAGCACAAAAACAAACTACCCTTGAAGGAACAGATGGAACAGCAATTACACAACCAACTGGAGGTACTGGAATTAGAGGTTGGCTATCAGGAATTTATGATAGATTAAAAGCCCTGACAGACGGCAACCAAATTACAAAACTTGGTAAAATTGAATATACCTTATCGCCTGGTAATAGTTCAACAGCTAATTTGGCAACAGGGATTACATTTATAGGTACTATTCAAGATGCTTTACAATTTCCTACGCTTGTCTTGACGGTGCTAGCAGACCAAGCTACAACAATTAATATTCTTCAGTATGATGATTTGCTAGGGACAAAGCTAGTTGAAACTTCTACATTTACTAGACTTGCTAATGCAGGGTTAAACACTCCGATTAAACTATCTGGAAACTATTTTAAGGTCACGGTGCAAAATACAGGATTAGCTACGACTACGTCATTTTTAGTTAGTTCTTATCTTGGTATAATGGAAACATTACCTACTAACTTGACTAATCTTGGGAATCTCAAAGTTGCAATAATGGAAGGTGGCGGAGCTGCTGGTGGTGGTACGCAATTATTCCGAGCGTCAACATCTGGTACAGGATATGCAGTCAATGACCTTTTAGAATTTAGTGGCACAGCGTGGCGAAATATTACCAACCCAAATGCAATAACTACATTAGGAACACCGCCAACAGTCAATACAATCTATCCAGTGCAGGGTGGAACAATCAACGGTCAAATAGTCAAAACAGATAGAAGTGGAACTATTACCACAGCCAATACAGCTCAAAATGTAATGGTGGCAAATCCTAACAGAGGTGGTTGGACGATTACCAACAAATCCGTGTCTAGTATGTTCATTTCCGAGATCGGAGTTGCAACAGGTGGTAATAGCGATTATACATTATTCCCAAATGAAACTTGGACACCAAATCCATTTACTACAACAGCAATTAGCATTTTTTGTTCTCAACAAGGAGCGAGCTATTTTGCTCAAGAATGGAATCAGCCAACGGTTAGCGGTAGCACTTTGTTCGTGAACGGAGCAACACCAGCAGGGGTACAACCTGCAGCTAACAGTTATCCAATAGTATTGGCTAGTAACAGCACAAGTGATGTACAAGAAATTTATAAAGTAAATATAGCAACAGGCACACCAACAGCTAATCAAGGAGAGTTTCTTAAACTTATTGAGAGTGTGAGAGCAGGTGTTTATAATTCTGAATGGATTAACATGACGACAGGAATAAGATTAACAGTTGCTCCTAATAGGACTAATTTATGGAATACAAGGTTTCCTTTAACAGATAATGGAAAACAAACTTGGAATATGTACAACACTTCACCAATAGGAAGTTTAGGTGCTAATGGTATGTATGCTGGAGGTGCTTTATCAGTAGCTGTGGGTAATACAGTTACAACAGGACTAACTACTTATACTGTACCAGTAGGTAAAATATTAAGATTAGTTTCTTTTGACTTTGTAGAATTTACAGGTGTAATTACAACAGGTTATCAAGTAGGTAACGGGTTTTCTATCAATTATGGAACTACTGCACCAACGGTAAGTAGTCCTAGAGCAATATCAGTACAAGGTAGTGGAGGATTTATAGGAGGTAGTTCAGGTACAGTAAATGGTTTGCATTTTGGAGGTTCTAGTAGCCAAACAGGTTTTGATTTACCAGCAGGTACAATTATAAATCTTTATGCTTGGTCTAGTAATTTAACACCGCAAAGTTTAACAATATCAGTAAGTGGATTTTTATATAATGCTTAATAACTTAAATAATATGTCTCAAATAAATAATAAAATAGTTGGTAATATAACCACACAAAATTTAATACCATCACTGGGAAACGCCACAGCTAATTCAGCAGTGGTAATTCCAGTTGACGCATTGACGCAGACAATTGGCGTGCAAGTTGCAGGTACATATACAAGCGGTGCAGCAGGTACTTTGTTTGGTCTTATAGCCCAAGCCACAGTAGACGGTACAAACTGGGTAACCTTAGATAAATTTGCACAAATTGCAACTAATATAGGAACAAACCCTACTTTTACACCACCTAAACTTTGGAAATCAAATATTCAATCAGGACAGACTGGAACATATTCAATCAAAAATGAAGGATTTAGTGCGGTTAGAATTTGTTGTCTAAGTGGTACTGTGTCAGGCACGGCAGTTGTAACTTTGAATAGTAGCCAAAGTCTATTTCCAACAGATGTACAATTTGCAAGATACCAAGCATTTACGCAATCAATAGGCACTAATATGGTTAACATGACAGGAATGTTTTGGTTAGGTGGTAGTAATAAAATAAATATTGTTTTAGAAAGTTTTGAAATACATAGCCAAAATGGAACTGTTGTTGCTAATAATTATGGTAATATGGTTAATAACTTTCAAAGATGTACAGGATTTGTAACAGGCGGTGCAACTCAATTAAGTACAGTAAATGCAACAGATTTATCATTTCCTGCGAGTTTAGCTGCTCTTCAATATAGAAGCGCATCTGGAACATTAACAGGAGCTGCATCTCCCACTCAATTACAACAGGTATATAGTGTACATAATCACACAGCAATAACACAGACAATGAATTATTTTACTACACCAATTCAACCAATGTCTTTAAGAGGAGCTGGAGATATAATTGCAGTAAGTAATGCAAATCAAGGTGGTGTAGGTTTAATGAGTTGTGGGTATAAAGCAACCTGGATCGAATACTAAAAATTAAATTATCAAATTATATGTCAACACAATTATACATTTTAGACAACGTTACAATCGACCTTAGCCACAAGATATTTGAGGTCAAAGTCAAGCCAAACAAGGACAAAATAGCATTTGACAAAGCAGTCCTCGAAGCCAAAATCATCAAAGCTAACCAGCTTTTGGGAGAAGGTAAAATCTTTGCAAAACCGATGGGCTAGCAAAATCAAGGCAACTATGCCGTCAAAATAGCAAATTATAAATCTAAATTAAAATAATATGGCTCAACCAAACATTTCAAACCTAACATCAATCGCAAAATCAGAAGCGGTCAAAACAGCAGTACATCAAGCCCTAGCCTCAATTGCAGTGGATTTATTGCAGGAAAACGCAACCTTTCCAGTCAAAGCACAAACCAAAAGGTACAATCTAGCTCGGCAAATTATTGCTGGAGATACTACCCCAGCAGTCAGAGCAGGAACAGAATTGTTAATCAATCAAGATTCGTATTTTAACACTATCCCAGATTCTAACACAATCAAAGGCGATATTCTAGCACTTCAAATCAACTCAAAATCACTTGTTGAAATCTTAGCTGGGGTGTCAGCTTTGGATTTAATCTAACGTGAATAACCACTAACTATGTCCACGCTCAACAATCAAGTCAACATAAAATCTCAAACCGCTTTACAACCTGCACCAGCTGGAACGATTGGCTTGGGCAACAAAAACGGTGTTTTGAAATCGGTGGATAGTGCTGGGGTGGAAAAACTAGTAGAATATTGGGTACATCTCACGGACGCTCAACTGGTTGCAAATAGTACGGCTGGCATAGCTAACGGTCAACTGACGGTTGCTAGTGATACTGGGAAAGTGTATAGCTGGAATGGGACGGCGTGGAAAATTACTTATGTTGACCTAAACACAGATCAGACTGTTGCAGGTGAAAAGACATTTAGTTCTGCTCATACTCAAACTACAGGTAGATTGGGAGTTGGTGTACCTGCTTTTGGACCTAGTAGATTGGGAGATAGCGATTTACAAGCTAACACTATTGACACAGCTGCCATCAATATTAAAAACGCTGCAAAAGATACTATATCTAGTTTTTATGCGGTAGATGCTGCGGCAAGTGACGCCTTGACAACAAGAATAAAGAGCTTCAAAAGAAGTGATCATGTTGTTGATATCAGTCCAAAGAATATTACAAATCTTGCTACTGATAATAGCGGGGCTGCCCTTGCGTTAATAAGGGAAGATGGGGCTGGTAATAGAGAGGGATTAGATAGTTTTTCACAAAATTATCCAGGTTCACCAACAGATGTAGGGCAAGCTGCAGGATTTGTATCACTTGCAGAAGGCACAGGAATACATAGAAAAGTAGGTCTTTGGTTCAAGGATAATGGCGTGCAAACTTATGTACTAGGGTGGGTAGTAGATGCTACAACCAAAATCATGGAGCTAGGAAAAGGGTTGTTGTTTCCCACTGGAGCAGCCTCAGCGACTCCTGCAACTGGTAAAGTATCAATGTATGCAAAGCCAGATAAAAATTTGTATATTAAAGATGATACAGGGGTGGAAAATGTCCTTGGTTATAGAGTTGACTTGACTAATGCTCAGCTTACAGGCACTCAAACAGCAGCTACACAAGGGAATATAGTTGGGCAGATTGGAATACCTACTGACTCTTCTACAGCTTTGTACAAATGGACGGGAAGTAAATGGAAAAATTTAACTCTTGATCTTGCAACCATCTATGTAGGACCCAATGGAGCAGATTATGACACAATTCAGCCTGCTCTTGACGCAGCAGCTCTGACTTATCCAAATGGATGCAGAATACATCTCAAAAATTTTACGCACACCATAACCACTGGACTTTTAATTAAATCTTCTAATTTAATAATTGAATGTGAAAGTGAGGCTGTTTTTGTTCAGTGTGATGGAGCTGCTGTTCCAACCTTAATAAAAGGAGTTGGCAATTTACAAGATGTTTATTGGTGTGGAGGGACTGTTCGCAACACTGGAACTATTGGTTCAGGGATAGGTTTTGACTGGTCAAACATTGGAGGTGGTGGAATAAGTGAAAATACACTAATCTCTGCATTTAACAAAGGCGTAAGGTTTAATGATACTTCAAACACAACTTTTTATAACAAATTTGAATTTTATAGCTATAACTGTAATTATCAAGTATATGTCGAGTCAACCTCTCTACCAGTAAATTTTAATGAGTTTATAATTAAACGAGGAAATGTAAGCAGTCAGACTTTAGGGAATACTGGAATATACTTACAAAATGCAGAAAATAATTTAATCTCAATTCATGCTTGTGAGCCTATTGGGACTATCGCAAACACAAGAGCTGTTTATCTTGGGACTAACACTAAGCACAACATTTTCCACAACTGTTATTACGAAAACAACTTTGTAGGAGTAGAATCTATCAATGGAAACACTTGTGTTGGTAATATGTTTATTGGTGGTAATATTTCAGGTAATACAACTGAGGTTATTGATCCTAAAAATAATATACAGTTTGAGAATACAATGGTGAATTTTATAAATGTATATAATAAAAAAAGTTTAAGAGGTGGGCAAACTGGAAACGCTTGTGATATTGTAATTGATTCTACAGCAGGAACAAACAAGGCTATTAACGTAACTAATGCAACTAACTATGCTCATTCTGGAAATTACTTTGAAGGTAAATTTTTAAATGGAAGTGACAGCGGTGATGTTTTTGTCGCTGATAACGCAGGAACAGGAAATAATTTTACTGGTAAAAATAATGGAGTAGTAACTTTTAGTGTCTCACCAACAGGTACTGTAACTGGAGGTATTGTAAAAACTACAACAAAAACAGTAGCAACATTGTTGTCAGCTACAACTGTCGGAGCTGGAGCAAGAAGCTTTGTGACCGATGCCACCCTTACAACCTTTGGCACGGCTGTCGTAGGAGCAGGAATCAATAATGTTCCTGTCTATAGTGATGGCACAGCGTGGAGAATCGGATAAAATTAATCAATAACCCTATGATCTACTATAAACCACCAACAAATTCACTAATTCAAATAATCATTGCTTTTTTTAGTCTATCAATCTTTGCCTTTGTATTTAGCTTTTTGGCTAGATTCATAGGAGTTGTAGCTTTTGTAATTGCTTTGGTGACAATCCTCGTTTTAATTTTCTATATTTTCCCAATTTTACCTATATCTTAATTTTATGACTTATCAACAATTTATCAATAAATACGTCGGAACCAAACAGGATTTTGATCGCAACAATGATGTACAATGTGTGGACTACCCTCGGCTATATGTAGAAGAAGTTTGGGGTATGACCAGCTCTCGATTTAATGACATAGGTGGAGCAGTGGACGCTTACATTGACTATCCGACCAGCCTTATCAACGGTCGCTCTGACCTTGTCGAGCTAATCAAAAACCGACCTGACAATACTCCGCAGCAAGGTGATATTGTTGTTTTTAACACAAATATGGGTGGTGGCTATGGTCATATTGCAATTGTCAACAGTGCAACTCTGGATAAAGTTTATGTAACCGAGCAAAACAAATATGGTAATAACGACGCTATCATGGGGGGAGAATATGAGTACACAAATGTCTTAGGGTGGTTACGTAAAAAGCCAGAAAATCAATCGGTTTCCCAGCCTCAAGAAACTGTCCAAATTCCAGTACAAACTACTATGCAAGAATTTGTAGCCAAGTATAAAGGACAGTATCCAGGGCTTGATCAGCCGTTTGTTTTGGGTCGGCAAATCCACGGATGTGGAGCAGTGGCAGAAATGATAATGATTGATTATGTACTGCCTAGAGATGAATTGTTGATGAAATATAAATCTGATTATAGCATTCTTCAAGACAAATACGAAGCAATAAAAGCGGATAAAAAGACTGCTGAAGATGGTTTAATTGTAGCGGCTAATAATGTTCAGCTTGTTCAACAAGCACATATAAAAGATCTACAAGTTCAATCTGACAATCTCACCGAGTGCCAAGAGCAAAACAAGGAGTTACGAGTCCAACTTGCTCAAGCCCCGACCAGCACTTCTAAAAAATGGTATCAATCTAAGAAATTCTTATCTTTTATCTTTGGCGGATTAATTCCTTCTGCTTTGGTTGGTATAAATCCAGAGTGGTCGGCAATGTTACTGCCAGCGTACAGCTCATTCTTGACTTACCTAGTTGCTCAAGGAGTTGTTGATCTATCTCAAAATATTATTAAAAAATAAATCGTCAATGGAACAAATATATATTCACATTCTTGATCAGTTCCCCGTTCTTGGTGCGGTCGGGGTTGCTTCATACTTTATCACTCGATATATTTCGCAAACTCAAAAAGAGAACAATTTTAGGTATGACACTCTCGATGGAGAATTCAAAACTGAGATGAAAGAAAGTAATAAAACCTTGATCGAACTGACAAGTAGGTCTATAAACGCCCTAGAAAAAAGCGTAGAAGCATCAGAAGCGTTGCAGCAAAGCGTCACGATAATCATGACCAAGCAGGAGCTTATAAAAGTTCAAACCGATAAAATAAAATAAAGAGCTTTGAGCATTTTTTATTAGTTTTGACAATAGTTATATTTTTCTACATTATAATAGAAAATAAAAAAAATGGCGAAAGATTTTTCACTCTACTTTAGGGTGTTTTTTGTCGTCTTGACTTGATCTTACTTTTTGTACGACAATATACAGTATGTCCGACCAAGTCCAAGAACTAAAGCCCTGTTTTACCTATTGCAGAGTGTCATCACGGAAGCAAGTCACCGAAGGTAATGGTCTGAGTTCACAGCTACAAGAGTGCAAGGAATATGCCAAAAAATATGGGTATATGATCATGGAATCATTCCAAGATGAAGCTATTAGCGGAGGAAATAGACAGCGAGAGGGGATTGATTTGTTGCTAGTAAAATGCAAAGAAAATCCAAATCTGACGGTGCTGTTTCCTTCTACTTCAAGGCTAGCTCGGGATGTAATATTCCTGCTTTCTACAGTAGATACACTGACAAAAGACTATAATTATGATGTTCAATTTTTTAACCTGCACGGTGTAGATATGAAAACTGACGCTGGCTGGTTAATGCTCACGATGATGGGTGGGCAAGATGAGTTTATGCGTAAATCTAACCTTACTACAGCCAAGGAGCGGTCAAAAGCGAGACTCCAGCAAGGTTATTGGTTTTATGGCTCACCACTTGGCTATGACAATAGTGGTAAATCACAACTTAAAATAATGCAACAAAATGATAAAGCCCCTGTAGTTAAAGAGCTACTAGAAGACTTTGCTAATGGGAATTATTCAGGTTGCGCAGAGGTTCAAAAGTATCTGAGAAGCCTTGGAATAAACAAGAGACAAGAGGATGTCAAAGATATGCTCACCAATCCTCTGTATGCTGGATTTATCCACAAACCCAACCAAGGCGTAGATATGTACGACCCAAAGAATGTAGACAAAAAAACAAATTTCCCAAAGTCAAATGCTCTTCACAAGCCTATTATCGATTTAAACACTTACTTAAAAATATTAGAAAGAATTAATAAATCTCAAAGATCAGCATACATGAAAAATAACAATAATCAATTTATATTTAAACGCTGCGCTAAATGTAGTGAGTGTCAAAACTTCATGACAACACAATTAAAAAAGAAAACATTAAAAAATGGGAGTGTTTTGGAGTGGCAATATTACGCTTGCCCCACTCGTGGCTGTAACCAGCAATCAAAGACAATACGCTCTGAACTCATAGAGCTTGAAGTTTTGAACTATTTGTCCAAACAAGTATTGTCATTGAAATTTATTCAATACCTGCAAAAATACCTCGGAGAGAAAGCTAAAAATATACAAGCTGAAAACCAAAAAGAAATTGATAAGATTAAACGAAAAATTAAAGATATTGAAATCGAAAATGAAACGGCAGTGGCAAAAATATTACTTGTTGATTCTCCAGCTTTGGTGAAAGCTATTGAAAAAAAATCTGTAGAAAACAATAATAAGATTTTAGAATACAAAAAAGAATTGATTAAATTATCTAGTGAGCCAAAAGCCAAAGTCGGAGATGTATTGAACCTTTGTTTGGATGAAGCTATAGAAATTGACAAACGCTTTAATCAAGCCAATAATACCACTAAAAAAAAGCTTTTGAACTTGCTTTTTCCTGAAGGATTTGTAGTCTATAAGAAAGATGACAAAGTGGTTGTATTGAACCAACAAAAAAGCCCTTTGTTAAGGGACTTTTGGGGTGAATTAGATGATGAATTTGTCAATGGTGCAACTGAGCGGGTCAATATTGAACCTTTTAAGGTTGATTATTTATTACAGTTTTGTCAAGAGCGGGTCGGTGTGATTATGAGTTTGAAAGTGTGATTTTTGGGCATAAAAAAAGACCCCTCAAATCGAGGGGCAATATGTAATTAACATTAATTAATTACAACTTCTACTTAATATAATATTGACACTTTGAGTTTAACTTGTCAAGACTATTTGACAACAAACGGCATATAACCAACAATAACAAGGCATTAGCAACTGCACAAGGTTATTTGCACCATTCCATAACGCCACTTTGACAAATGATTTTTTGCTTGGAATTTGAGCAACAAAAAAAACCGCTGGTGAGGCGGTCTAAGTCTATTGGCAAGTTTCTGTAGGCTTGCAATCGTTGGCAGCCAAACCTACTCCTTTTTGACTGGTTGTGCAAGCGTTGACAGATTGGCAAGAGCCGTTCGTCATTGTTTTGTTTATGACGCTTTGGTGACGGTTAGCTTGGACAAGTAAGCTGTCTAATTGGTAAGATTGAGATATTGCATTTGCTACAAAAAAAGTAGTGAGAAAACAAAAAATGGTGATTGATAATTTGATAATTTTGGACATAATAGTTAGAGTTTAAAAAGAAAATAGATGAATAAAATTGTTGAAAAAATGAGGATTGAGATTGTTGGATAGACAATAGTTGAATAGATCTTGTGATCGTAATGTGACATAAAAATTAGAATTACTTTAGATTGTTTAAAATTTTGGTGGCTATCTCAAAGCGGTCACCCGGTGTGGCATACCCTTCGTACTTGGCAATTGTAGATTTTATATTGTCTACATCGTCTGTAAGAAAAGGTTGATATTGACCTCGCTGTTTGAGTTCCTGTATCAAAAACTTTAGTTGACAGTCACGGTCGCCTTGCGGGTCGCAGGTTTTGCGGAGTTCCTTGAGTCTAGTAGATCGCCACTGAGCTAGCCCTTCAGATTCACCACAAAAACCAAAGCCACACTTTTCATCTTTGAGAGAATTTAAACTTGATTCGGTAATTAGTGAGGCTGTCATGTAGCTAGCACCGTTGCAAGTAAAGCCTTTGTCTATAAAATAATCTAAAAAGAAATTGATCTGTTCTGAGCCCTTTTGCATATCGTTTTTTAAGCTATGAGCGTCAACAGTGGTATTGCAACTTGTGGCTTTGACTTCTGGAATAACAACATTAGCTACTGTAGAGTTGCTGGCGTTCCAGCTGAATTTTTGATCCGCTTTGGCTAACATTTCGGCTTTGACATTATCGTCTGTACTTTGAGCTAGTGTTGGCTCGCTTTGGGCTTCTACTTTGATAGTTTCAGTTTTGGTTTTACTGGATGGAATGCTTGAAACGCTTGAAACATTAGAAATACTTGACTGGGCTGTCACTTGTGCCTGAGCTGTTTTGTTTGGTGTTTGTCTTGGGTTATTAATTGCAACTACTGCAAGGATAATAAAACCTGCTACAAACATGTATGTTTTGATGTTGGACATTTTATTTTTGTTAATTGATTGAAATTAAGCGGATTACGCCTGCAAGATTGTGATAAGATCTTTCTGCTTTGTAAGTTGGAACATTTGCAAAGGTATCTTGCTCGTAATCAATAAGCATATTAGAAGTTGATTCTCCGCTGTCTATAGCCACGTGACCATAATCGCTGTCACCTGCTAAAACATTGCCTGCACCGTCTTTGGACTTAAACTTTGGATTATCACTTTCTGGGTAAGTAGTCCAAACAAGATAATCACCTTTTTTAGGTACAAAGTCTGGGCTGTTTAGAATTTTCTCAAATTTGATACTTTGGTCAATCTCTAGGCTTGGATTATTCCAGATTTGTTTTGCACCGCCAACTTTAATCTTGGGTTTGATGCCTGTACGGTTGAAGAGATCAACATTAAACAGATCCACACAATCTAGGGTTTGGTTGTCCACTAGACCAATACTAGAAGTTTTGATGCTTTGACCTAGATACTGGGCTGGGTTAGCTTCTTTGAGTTTGTTGCCTATAATCTGAGTAATATTGGTTTGAGCTTGAGCTGTAATTGGAATAACTTTGTTAGAAGTAAGACCATAGGCTTGCTTGGCTTGTATATCTTTTGGAATTGGAGCTATAAAAGTCACAAAGACATAGATTACCGCTGCAATAATGAGGATAGTTTTGACCATAATGTTGATGTTTTTGTTTGTATAAAATGTGTTTGAGCTGGAAACTTGGTCACGGCTACAATGTAGATAAACATTGCCAATATCAAAATGCCCTGAGGAGTTCTGATAAATAAATTGGCTTGATCAATCCAGCTAATAATTAATTCTGTAAAAAATCTAGCTACAAATTCTTGACTAAAATAACCATAAATTGTTGCTGCAACGACTAAAAGTACAAAGATTAAAGATGGTATATTACTTTTGACTATTTGCTTTTGAGCTTCTAGGTCGGCTTGAGTAATAGCTTCTTTTTTGTATTGATCTCGGACACGCTGGTCATTGAGATCCTTCTCGGTTGGCTGTTTTTTAAGCATATCTGAAAAGCGAGGTAGTGTGATGGTAGGCATATATGTATTTATTTTTTTTCGATTGACCAGTTGACAATAGTCCCATCTAAACCTTGGAACTTGCCAAAGCTGGCGTTGTTGGTGATTTGGGTTGCCATTGTACCTACGCCTTCAAGGTGGCTCATAGACTGAGCGTGGTAAGCTGTAGGAGCTAACTGATTGGCGTGGTTGTTGGATGATTTTGTTTGTGGTTTTTTGGAGCTGGCTATTGCGATAAAAGCAATAAAACCTAAAAATATATATAGAGACATTTTGGCTTGGTTATTTGAGATTGATAGAATTTTGGTACCAGTTTGGACAAAACATTGACCGTGAAGTTGGAGTGCAACCTTTTGGCAAATCTGGATACTGAGGGCTTGGCTGTTGGTTGATACCGCCTATTACTCCAGCGATCAACACTGCGAGCATTGGAATAAAAATCAAGCTGGCTGTAAACTTTTTGTTTTCGAGAAGGATCTCCTCTTTTGTGCTTGTGTTTGTCATTTTAGAATTAGTTGGTGTTTGTTAAAAAGTAGAAAAAAATGTCTAAAAAATACTTAGCTGTAAGGATAGAGGCTAAGATTTTGAGGATTAATACTAATTTTGATTTGACTGTTTGTTGGGTTTGGGTCATAATTAAAAGTGAATTTTTTGAAAGAAATTTATTAGTGAGCTGTAACAAGCTCATTTTTTTATTGGTTGCAAATTGAACCAGTAGCATTGCCGCTTTCAGTTCTGATGTATATTTCTAACATAATGTTTATTTTGATAATTGGTTTGTAATAGTATTTAGGATTTCAGCGTCAGATGGTGGCACTGGTGTAGATGTTGGTGAGATGTATTGCTGCATGAATTCAGGCATAATGTTTGTTGTTTGTTTTGGTTGTAAAAGTATGTCCACTTGTTTGTATTTGTTTCCACCGTTGTTTTTGTCGGCAACGGATTAAGGTAAAAACCTTAGGCTCTATTCACTGGATTAATGAATAGAATTAAAGTTTTGATTTCTTGGCTGTAAAATTATTAATTGCTTAACTATCTAGTGAAGATTTTACTGCTGATCAATTGCTACGTGAGTTTCTACAATTTGACAAAGAGCTTGAAAATAAACAATATTTGTGTAATAACAAAAAGTGTGATATAATACAATTACATATGAAAAATAATAACAAAATCTGTAAAGTGAACACTGTCACAAAACAAATCCAGCTGATGGGTGGTGTACCTATTGAAATATCTTTACAAGAAAACGGTCTATGGCTAGTAGAATGTCCAGATTTGGAAGTCTCAACTTGGGCAGATACTCAAGAAGGTTGTTTTACCGAGATGAATGAGGCTTTGCAAGGGTTTTTTGAAACTTTGATGGATCTTGGCACACTGAACGAAGTAATGAGCGAATGTGGCTGGAAAGTAATAGAGAACGATCATGAAGTGACGATTATTCCACCTTTTGTAATAAAAACATTGTTATCTTTTAAACCAGCTACTCATGCCGCCGTTCCCTCCTATCAAAACTAAAGATTTTGTAAAAATATTAGAACTGCTAGGGTTTGTGTTTATCAGATCTACTGGTAGCCACTTTTTTTACGCTCGTATAGGAGATAAACGACCACTGATTGTCAAGCCAAAAGATAAAAATATACCACCGTTTCATGTAAAAACATATCTGAAACAAATAGGACTAGATGAAGAAACTTTTTTTGAAATGCTTGGTGGATTATAGATTTTTCCCAAAGCAAGTTTGTCGATTCTTATAAGCTTTTTATCACTGAACTCCTGAATGGAATAGAAAATAGGTAAAGATGGCTAAAAAATAGCCTGCTAGGATTAACCAGATTATGAAGTTAATTATGGTTTGTGAGTTAGTCATGTTATAAAGGGTTATTTTAAGATGTGTTTTGCAATTAAACTACCAATTATGAAGCCTGTAATACAAGGGAATAATGAGTAAATAAAGTCCATAGAGAGCATTTTAATAATAGATTTTTTTGAAGAAATAGTAATTGATTAAATTGTCACTAAAAATGATCGAATCTGAAACAAGAACTTGGTGGTTTTTGATAGTATAAATAATCATAAAATTTATTGGTTAAAGGATTCATATTTTATATTTTTAAGATATTCTCGGCATAGATCTAGCTGCGCATAAACTGCTGCAACTTCGTCTTTGTCGTAGCTAAAATGGAATACTTTGACTTTATCATGAACTGGAATGTCATCATAAGTATTGTTGTATCTCACTTGAGCAATTTGAGCTTCATTCATCCCCCAAGATTCTTTTGTTATAATCTCTTCTGAGTTGTTTAATAGACAATAGACAATAGAGGCTTCTTGACGCTCAGTAAGGATCATATAGGCTAGTAATTGGTAGTAATAATCTTTTTTAGCTGTATCATAAGACTTTTTGGAAAAGCTCCAAATATCCCAGCAAGTTTTGATGTCATCGACTGAGTTTTCTCGGATTATATCTGGAGTACCAACTAAATATTCACCAAAAAACTTTTGACTATTTTTGGTTGTAAATGTTTGACTATACTCATTGTATAATTCGATTGATTTGTCTTCTTGGTTTATACCTTTTTCAAGGTACTTAGAAGTGATGATTTTTTCTCTAAAATAGATTTCTTTGATCCAAATTTCTTGGAGAACTGTTTTGACAGTTTCAGATAGCTCTCCAGCTTTCTTTGATTTAGTCATTAAAAGCGGAAGTTGTGAACACCTGAATTGATAGTTTGAAAAATCCATAGGCTAGTTTTTGATTACTTTTTGGATTAAATTAATTTGCTCTTGGCACTGTGCTTCGGTCAAGTCTTCAATTAGCTCCATACCATATTGCTCTGAAATTAATCCAATTGCTCGCTGGTAAGTTTCAGGCTCTGGATAAGCTAAACCTAAAACACTGTACAATTTGAGGTGACAAGCTTTTGGCTGTTCAAATAGATCAATTACTGGTAAAGATGCAATCGTAACAGGAGTTTCTACTTCTATAGGAGTTGTTTCAACTTCTGGTGTTACAGGTTTTTCAACAACTGCTAAAAAAGTATTTAGTTTTTCTGAGTAAGCTAATTTTTCATTGTCAGTTTTACATTGAGATTCAATATTTTTTAAAACGTCAATTGACTTGGCTGTACTGATGAATTTGATTAAGGATTCGTTGTCTCCTAGCTGTGTTACTGTTACTGTCGGCTCAATATCTGCAATTTCTACCTCATTATAAAGGTGTTGACCACCTAATACTTCAGGAACGTAAAATCTTATCAATCTGCTAACTGTGTGATAATATAGTTTTTCTTTTGGAGCGAACGCCTTTGCTTTTGATGATGTAGGTAATTCTTCAAATTTGGTTTGATAGTCAAATGACTCATCTCCTTTGGTGATTTGCAGGTCACAAAGTTTGTCTGTTGTTGTTCTGACATTAAGTTTCCAGCCATTTAGCTTTAATAGTTTGATTTGAGCTGATCCCCAAATTTGGATTTTACCATTTACAATATACAGTGAGTTGAGCGACTCCATTGGCTGCAATCCCATTTCTTTGCCTGTTTGGAGAGCTACTAAAACGTTGGCTGCATTTTTATAGCAAGCTGGGAGTGCCTCTGATTTACACAATTGATTAGCGAATGAGGCTAGGACTTGGAATGAAGCGAGGCTATCATTCTGGATTTGAGGGTTGGCGACGGTTGCAATTTCTGACATAAAAGGTTATTTTTGGTTTATAGTTTGGATGATTCCGTGGGAATCACATTGATTCCAAGTCATATTGCAATCATTATTCACTGCATATTGGAAAGCAAAGAAAAGTATGACTAACAATAATATGGAAATAAGATCAATCTTCTGAAGCAAAAGTAAAATCTCCTTCTTCAGGTTGAACCGGATCTTGATCAAATTCCGATTGTGGGGTGATTGAATCAAGGTAAAAGTTTTGGTATTCATCTGGCATAAAGTTGTTTTGAAAGAAATTTGATTAATTATTGACGGGCTGGCTTGTTACTAGCACAATATAGATTGCTAGCAAGTTGCTATGGATATGATCATCTGGTCTCAATCGCACGGATTGGAAAACAAACTAATAGTCATATTTTTTTACTGCCCTATGAGGGGTTGTTTTTCTTAGCTGTCAAATTATTAATTACTTAACTATCTAATTATACATAACTTTTTTTGTTATGTCAAGGTACTCATAGTAGATTACTAATTACTTAAAGCTATAAAAACCTGTAATAAGCCATTAAAAAGAGTATTGATTGCATTATAGAATACTAAATTACTATGAATAAATATACAAAATTGTGTATTTTCTTTGTATTTAATTTTGACCAAAACCTTTATAAACGGTATAATTTGAGTTATTATGATACAAAAATTAAAATCAATTTACACAAAAAACAAAATCCTGGGAATCATTTGCTATATCTTAGCATTAATGGTTTGCTTTTACGCTTTATTTTTTGTACTTGGATATTTTCTAATAAGATTTGTTTGGAAACTCAAAATGCCAAAGTGGGCAAAAGTAGCAATTTTAATTTTGCCAATATTTTTCCTAGGTATAGTCGGCACGGCTTGGACGGCAGTAGTAACTGGAACAAATAAGATAGATCCTGTAAAAGATGCAAAACAAACTTTGGGCATACTAAGCTCAAGTAGCGTACAAAGTTCTTTATTACCTGAATCTGGCACAAAAGACGCTAGGCTATCAAGTAGCTCTATAATCGCAACATCTAGTCAAACAGTCACTGTCTCAAGCTCTGAATATATCAAACTAGAACAGGGCAAAACCATAGACAACGACGGTCAAAAAGTAGAGGTTGTCAATGATATAAAAGAAGTGGAAAAAGTTATAAATACATTGCCTATTGGAGAATATGTCAAAATCTTGAAAGTGGTAGATGGAGATACTGTCAAAGTAGAAAAGTATGGAACACTGAGATTGATAGGCATAGACACACCCGAAACCAAAGATCCGCGCAAAGTAGTGCAATGTTTTGGAAAAGAAGCTAGTCAAAATGCTCACAATAAACTTGACGGTCAAAAAGTCAAACTAGAATTTAACCCTTCGGACAGGATTGACAAATACAATAGAGTCTTGGCATATATTACTACAGAAACAGGCTATGATTACAATTACAATGCTATACTAGACGGTTATGCCAACGCCTATGTGAAGTTTCCGCATCCAAGATCAGAAATTTATCTAAATGCTCAAAAATCTGCTAGAGAGAACCAAAGAGGATTGTGGTCGGCTGACACTTGTAACGGAGATACAACTCAAGCAAGCAAAGAAAATACTAAAACTAATGTCTTAATTCCGCCAGTTGCACAGACACCAGCTATAACATCACCAAAATTAGAGACACCAAAAGCTCAAATAATAGAAACTCCAAAAGTTACCAACCCAACCAGCCTTGAGAAAAGTGCAGTGATCAAAACTGCCAGCTCTGGCAAATGTCACTTTAGAGGAACAGCAGGATATAGCACGACCAAAACTTGGACAAATTATGACACTATGGAGGCTTGTATTGCCAGTGGTGGAGAGGCTGTCAAAAAGTAGGGTCTACTAAAATAATGCAATAAAAACCCACCTCTAAAGAAAGTTGCTTGAATAGTTAGTTATTCTGTTTATTTACACACTTTTCTATTTTTGCACTGGTTTTTGGGCGTGAGAAAAACCCCTGTTTGTGGATCTAAAGCTAAAATTAATATAGTTTAAAATAATTGGTAATTATCCCCTAACGCCACTTTTGACATAGTGGTAATTTTTATTGTAGAATTATCTGGTATGATTACAACTACATCTAGCCAACTTCAAAATGATGAAGAGCTTAATAAAGAGCGAGAACAATTTCAAATTCAAATAAACGAAACACTTAAAAAAGCTAAAAGGGCTGACCTTATTCCAATAATTGCAGGTGAGCCAGAAAACCAGCTAAATCTTGGAGAAATAAGTTTAGAATGCTATGTAGGAAAAAATGAAAATAATGAAGCAATAACTCTTTTAGCTAGAAATGATGTACAAAAATTGTTTTTTTTAGATTCAAAACGAGGAACTGCCTTAGAAGAACTTTTTGGAAAAGTAATTTTTAGGTCATTAATTACTCAAGATGTATTAAACTCAATTAAATATCCTCTGTACGGGAAAAGAGGTAAAGGAGGAGGTATGAAAACAGCTCTTATTCCAGCTGAAATTTTACCTAAACTTTGTACAGCAATTACAAGAATCAATCGCGAAAAAAGTAGCGATTACAAAATTTTACCTGACCCAAAATTGTCTTTATTACTAGTAAAACAGACAGAAATACTTGTTGAATCACTCGCGGAAATAGGAATCAAAGCGTTGATTTATGAAGTAACTGGATATGAAAAAAGAATAAATGAATGGCAAGAAGTAATTAAGAAAAATATAGCAGACGCACTGAGACCTTGGTTAAAATTATTTCCTGAAGAGTTTTATAAACAGATTTATAGGCTTTATAGTTGGGAATGGGATCATTATTCACTCGAGAAAATAAACCACCCTCAATGTGTTTCTTGGATAACAAATGATCTTTATAAACGCCTTCCTGCTGGCTCAGTTATTTTAGAAGAGTTAAAAGATAGGGCAATTAAATCAAAAAATGGAGGATATAAACACAGGTTACACCAAAACCTCACAGATTATGGAAGAGAACAAATGAAATATGTACTTGGGAAAGCAGAATTGATTTTTGAACAAACAGCTGATTCTGGAGGCGATATGAACGAAGCGATGGCTAGGTTAAACGAGAGGATACCATATCCAAATACTCCTCAGCCAATCCCACTTTTTGACTAAACAATTAAATCATTCTTAACTAAATTACAAAGTACAGTGTCAAACAAATGAGATTTGCTATGGTCGTGATTGTAACGATACATAAACTCATTGACATACATTTGTAGATACTTTGGTGAGACCATTCTATAAGTTCCAGTAATTCCACATTTAAGCAGTGACCAAAAGCCCTCCAAAGTGTTTGTATAAACATTTCCAAGGACATATTGGCTAGAGCTATGGATTACTCTTTGGTGGTCATATCCAGCACTATATGCTCCGTTGTAAGATTGATATTCATCAGTCATCAAACTAGAATTGATTTCTACATTTGCTTTGACAAATGGCATTATTGTTGATCGTGAAGTATCAGCGACTACTTTAGCTCGAATTTCAGACTTAGAATCTTCATCAGTTCGCTTTACAACTCCTATCACTGGAGTTTTTGTTTTGGAGCTTCTACCTTGAGTTCCTTTTTGTCTTTTACTTAGTTTTTTATTACCTTCTTTGCCTCCGATGTAAGTTTCGTCCGCCTCTATAATTCCAGCTAGTTTGTCAGCTTTATTTGATCCAAACAGACTTCTTACTTGATTTGCAACTCTCCAAGCACATTTGTAGGTCATACCAAAATCACGCATTATTTCCATTGCACTAACACCATTTCGACTATTACAGAACTTGTAGATTACCTCAAACCAAGTTGTCAAAGGAGTACTAGATTTATGAAAAATACTATTTGCAGTTGGCGAGATATGCTCTCCAGTTACAGAGTGTACATATTCTTTACGACCTTTAATTTTGTAGTATTTATCAAAATCACTCAAATGACCGTAGAACTGTTTGAATAGATAATCTAGGCAAATGTCATCTGTGGCAAAGTTTTTACGAAATTCTTTTATAGTATATTTGACGAATTTTTGAGGAATCATAAGGTTGTTTATTACCCTATAATTATATCATATTATTTAAGTGTTGTCAAGGGATAATTACCTAAAATAATTTTTCTTGTTGACCAAATCTGGGGAAAGCGTCGTATAGTTTTTCTTCAAACTCTACCCAAGATTTACAAATTCTCATCAAAACTATGACTTGAGCTAAGTGCCTTTCAAGATTAATATTACCAATATCAAGTGTCAAAAATTGGTGATGGTTTTGCGATCTATTACCATTCTCATTTGGTGGATTAAGTTTCCTTAATTCTTCTAAAATGCCGTCTGGCAATAGTTTATACACAATCTGATTTGTAATTTTACCGATGATTTGTGGTCTTTTTTGAGTAAGAGGATCATAATTCCAATCTCTAAGTCTGCATATTTGCTCGTAATACTCATTTGGGAATCGTTTTTGCCAAGGTAAAAGTTCTTTAGAAATATATGCACTAAGGATCTTTTGAAGCTCATCTTTTTGCCTATCTCCTTGATAGCCTGTGGCTTCGTCAACGAGGGCTATAATACCAACCTCAGCAAATCCACCTTGAAGAATCTCACATTGACTAATTATCCTATTTTCTGAATCAGAAATAGCCATATTGTTTTGTAAACAATGCCTTCTATATGACAACAAATTTGAACATATTTTATTTAATATTTTTGCTTCAAAACCATATCCTATTTTTCCTTGTTTATTTGCAAATTGCATCGGAGTGTTTATGGCCGCAATTATTTCAGCGTCAATAAAAGGTTTTAAACTACTTTTGGTTATAAAACTGACCATTTTTTGGCCGCCAGTGTTGTTGATAGATAAAGAGGCTTGCATGCCACGCCCTGACAAAACTCTCAATCCATTTTCTAGCACATAACAAGGTAATTTGAAATCTCCAATTGTAATTTTTCCTTGGTGGGATACTTTAATAATATTTGGATCAACTAATTTTTCGGGGATTAATTCGTCAATAACAATTGTACCGCTCGGCATTTGTACACCTTTAATATCTCCAGCGTGAAACCATTTTTTGGCTGTCAAATAGGATACTCCTTTTAATTTTGCATATTGTGATAATTTCATACTATATCATTATATACTATTTTATATCATTTTGTCAAAACTTATTAACCAGTCAAATCCACTTTTACTATTTGCAGTAGGGTGGGCAACAAAAAACCACCTATTAGGGGGGGTGAAGGGTACTTGCTAATATTAAAACAATTTTTGGCTAGTGTCATTGTTGATAACTTCAAGTACTTTATCTATAGATACATCGCCTTTGACCTCTCCGCCTTTGACGCAGTATTTGGTAGTAATTTTGCATTTGTAAATATCGTTGACTGATATTTTTTGATCTCCATTCTTTAATTTTGCCCAAAAGTCAGCATCGTTCATATTTGCAAATATCTTTGAACCTGTCCTTCGGAATTCCCATTTGAGTTGTTTGTCAGGATCTAGGTTTGGGCTAATCACTTGCAAATAGTCTTCTCCAGTTTGGTCATCTAGCTGGCTTTCTTTTGACAATGGCTCAAAATCAAAATAGCTCACCTCTTGAGAAGTAATACTTTCTGATATTTTATTACTATCCTGAATTTTAGAGATTATTAATTGATCTAAGTTATTTTTTTGAATAGGATCTACAATTACTTTTTTTATAGCTTTAACCATATCTTTATCTCCTAACAATATCAGTCCTTCTTTGCAAATTGCTATTTGTCCTTTTGCTGTCTTCATTGTAACAGTTTTGCCGTCATCATTTTCAAAATACTCAATAGTTGACAAATCCTCGCTAGCCTTCATTTTGATAGCTTTAATCAAGCCAGCTACGCCAGCAGTACCAAGAAGTACTTCAAGAATTTTGGCACTAGCCTGAACTGTATCTACACCAGAAAAAAGAGTTTGGATAAAATTGGTCACCAACTCCAAAGTAATAACTACAGAACCTTTTTCTAGGGGTTGGGCTTTGACTATTAACCTTGAGCTTTCGCCATTAATAAGCTTGTTAATTCTTTGTAAAATCTCGTCCATTCCTATCAAAGCAGGGATTAAATCTTGCAAATCAATAGAGCCATCATCAACAGCTTGACCCTGATATTTGAGCTCGAGTAAGTTTTTTGACATTGTTTAATCTTATCATTTTTTGACTTGAAGTGTCAACTTTGGAAAGAGGATAGGCAATAAAAAACCACCTTTGGAGGGGGTAGAGTTATCAAATAATGTGTAAGATTATTGAAGTTTAATTTTTGTATCTCTAATTGATAAATTTAAATCGGTTAAAGGTTTTTCAGGAATATCAAAATATATATATTCTTTTGCTTTCCCTAGCGGCTCTACTTTGCACGATAGACAGCCAGTGTAACCTTTTGGCAAATCTTTGACTTGTTCCATGCTAGTCACATTTATATCTTGAATCTTTGAGAACTCAAAGCCGTCTTTAGTGTTTATTTTAGCGTTGTAGAATGACAAATTTTTACCTACTTTACTTGTATTTTCGCCGTCAAAAGTTAGTTTTAATATTTTCTTCTTAGCTTCGTATGGTTTGAAAAACTGATTATCATTTACGATATTATCCAGCCATTCAGCTTTTTCCACTTTAAGATTGAATCCGTCAATTGGAAATACAGTATTAAAATCAACAATAACCTCACCGCTTTTTGGTTGGTTGTTTGTGATAATTGACGCTCCTGCACTTGTTGTAGCATTTGCACCATTAACAATATATGTAGGGGCTGGTTTTGGGGCTGTAAGATTACCGATTATTCCAATCCCAACTAAAACTAATGGAATAATAAAGCGTTTTTTGGTGTACCAAGGTTTTGGTTTGACGACGGTTGAAGAATTTTCAGACATAAAGGGGATAAACAACAAAAAATAACTCTGAGTGAGTTACTAATATTAAAGATGGTTTGGGATTAGTTGTCAAGCTTTTTATTTTAAAACGCTTTGGAGGTCAACATTATAAAAAGTTTTGAGATAGTCATCGACAAAATCAGCCATAATTTTGGACTTATGTTTTGCTAAACTTTTTCCTTGAGATTTAAAACTTACGACTTCATACTTTTTTAAGCCCATGATTTCCACTTCTTTAATAATTTCTTTGGACTTAGCCTTGGAAAACATAGTGGCAATGTGGCGGTAAAAATCGACATCTTCAATAGCTACCAAAACATTTTCATCTTCTTTTGAGCTTTTTGCTTCAGGGTTTGGGATAGTTCTTACCCAGCCGTCTTTTATACCAGCGTTGACAATTGCAAGTGTAGTTTTGCAATCAACATAACCCCTGTATTTTGTATCGTATTTTGGTTTGGGAATATTTTCATGAAAAGTTTTAGCCATCATGTCCCACAATAAATCGTGATTTGTCATTTCTAAATAATTTAGCTTTGTAAGTGTTTCTAAAAATTGTTTTTTAGGTTGTATCATAATGTTAATAGGTTTTGTTAGTTATGTCAATGTACTTTGACTAATTGATTAAAAATATGAAAGTATTAATTAGTAATTTACTTGTAATATATGTATTGATTTAAGCTTTATTTAACTATAAAACATATTGCTATAATTAGTCAAGTTCTATGAGTGAATTGACAACATTTGCAATTTTTCTTATAATCCTATTAGCTAGTAAATATCAATTTGTAGCCAATATTTCACAGTCAAAAAAGTCTCACCCACTAAAAAGTGAGCAAAAAAAGTAACGCAAAGCAGCGTTGTAAAATAATTTAGCTGGAGTCGAAATTGGAAAATACAGTCCAACGTTCGACGAGAAAGTCAAACATAGCAAAATATAGGTTAAAATATAGGATTCTTAAGTGTGTTTAGTCCTTCAAGTAAGAAGTATAATAATCAGATTTTTAATGTTTTGTCAAAATGTCCAATAATCGCTTGATCGTCGTAATAATGGCGTGATGGGTAAATTAAAATCAATAACTTTATGAAAGATCCAACTTTAACAATATTAGACAACAAAATAACCAATGTCCTAAAAACTGAAGAGTTTAAAGTCACCATTGATATAAAAAAAACTTTAAGAATGATTAAAAAAATGCAAAAAAAACTTACAAAGATGCAGGGTAATCTTGGTCTAGAGACTCAACAAGGCTAGTAAGTAGCTGGGTATGATTTTCAATCTTAGTATTTAGATTTTTTGCTTCTGAAACAATTGATAATAAAATATCTCGATTTTGGACTTTAAACTCTTCTGGTAAAAAAGTATTGATAAGCTCATGTACACTTTGGTTGTTAGAAACGATTAAAGAAGTTAGATCTTTGTAACTTGTAGCCACTCTTTTGAGTTCAGCTATTTGGAAAGGTGTAAGCATAAAATAAAATAATTTGGGTTTTGGTTAATCTTGTCGGACTACCAAGTAAAATTAAATCCCAAATCTACTATCCAGTCAAAAGTAATTCTTTTGGAGTTTTCTAAGTGATTGTCACTAGCCAAGTAAAAATATGAAATCTCACAAGCTTTTTTGTTAGAAAGGGAATTTCAGAATTTACGAGGCAATAGAAAACTCCAAATAGATTATGAATGCAACAGTCAAACGCTACTGAGTGTGGGGTAATATCAAACTTGTGACTGGCTGTTGTACATTAATCTTGAAATCTAAATATCTAATTTTTCTTATGCCTGATACAATAATTCATGCCAAGCTCGACCTTGACACTAGTGAGGCAGAGACCAAGCTAAAAAATATTTTAAGCTTGCTGGAAACAGTCCAACAAGAACTACAGCCAAGTAATATTGACCTTATTGATAACAGATCCAAAATCTTATATATGATGAATGAAGTCAAAAAAGGAATGTGGACTGCTCAGGAAACTAGAGACTCCGCAACTAAAGAGTAGCTATAAACTCTGCTATTTCTTGCCAAGTTTTGATGTAAGTCTCAAGCGGTTGTGAAATAATCTCAAATTGCTCAGGTGACAAATTAGCTTTGTTGAAAGCCTCAACTAGACTTTCTTTATTAGCGATTAGTTTTTTAGTTAAAGTTTTATTTTGGTTTTCTGAATCGGTATTCATAAGTAAAAAGGTAATTGTAAATGGTAAAATCAAAACTGATACCAAAAACAATTATCTATCCAAAAACTCAATGTGTCAAAATATGAAATCTGAGTAGATAGTCTTACCACTCCCAAGTATGTCAATTACAAGTTGGAAAGAAGAGGGGACTATCTACTGAGACTTTAAAAATAAACCCTCGGTAAGCCTGCATGGCGTAAAAGGTAAAAATAACAATCTCTAAATCTACAGCCAAGCCAAACCCAAAACAGGGACAGGTTTTGTATTGCCAAAATAATCTATATGTCTGTCTTCACCAAGTACCCCCAAACCGCTGAAATGGCACTGGAACAAGTCCACAAAGAGGTTAGTCAAAACCAATTCAAAGACAGTGCTGACAAGCTCATCCGTGTCCTAGAATCTCTTTTGACCTATCCCGACCAAAACCCTGAAAAAGAAAAGTTTGTAAAGACTGAGCAGGGCTGGATAATTAATCCTGAGTGGGAAAATATTTGTAAATCTAAAAAGCAAAATTAAAGCCTAGAAAGCTGATTGTAGTTCTCCAGTAGTTTGAGAATTGCAACTAGCTTTTTAAGAATCTTAATCGGTTCAAAAAGTATAGGATATTATAAACCCCCCCAACATTTTATGTTCACACCAAACCAGCCCAATGAAAACAGCTCCTACGAGAGAGCTGAAATTAGTATAGGATATTTATCTAATACTGAACAAAATAATAAATCTAGTCAAGAAGTTGACTTATCACTCATCCAAGTTTTACCAAATGGTAGAGTTGACGGTGAGAATTTACACAAATTTTTACAAGTTCGAACTAAATTTGCAGATTGGATTAAAAGACTGATCACAGATTATGAGTTTGCAAGTCAAAAAGACTTTCTCAAATTTGAGAAACCGCATGAAAACAACAAAACAGATTATTACTTGTCAATTGATATGGCAAAAGAAATCTGTATGGTGTCCAAAACCAAAAAAGGTAAAGAGGCTCGTAAGTATTTTATAGCCTGTGAGGAAAAGTCCAAACAAATTATTCAACCAGTCGTAGACCAACGTCAAGCTCTATTACTCAAACTTTTTTCTAATGATAGTGCAGAAGTTGCCACGGCATACAAGACCCTTGTACAGCTAGAAACGAAGCCACTACTAGAAAAGATACAAGTTGACGCTCCAAAGGTAGAATTTGCAGATCACTTGCTACAATCCAAAGATGCTTTTGACTTTTCTCTAGCAGCTCAACTCATGAGATTACCTTTTGGTCGCAATACACTTTTTGAGAAGTGCAGAGATCTAAATATTTTGAGAATGAATAATGTCCCATACCAAAATTATGTAGATGACAAATATTTTGAAGTAATTCCTAAACCTTGGAGAGACAAATATGGTGAGAAAAAAGTATCATATCAAACTCTAATAACTGAGAAAGGTCAAAACTGGCTTTTGAAGAAATTAGGCATGCTAAAGTGTTCCATTTTAAACGGAGACCCTACTACAAACCAATTAACTTTAAACTAAAATGATCATACTAACTCAAGAAATATTACAACAAGTAACAGACAACCACGCTTTTATAGTTTTGATTCGCTCTATAGCCATGAGAGCTAATAACA
This sequence comes from bacterium, assembly GCA_043778555.1. GTDB lineage: Bacteria > Patescibacteriota > JACMRA01 > JACMRA01 > JACMRA01 > JAYTWQ01. The sequence goes on along the minus strand of JAYWFY010000045.1, from coordinate 13,310 downwards.
ACCAGACTTGTTTTCCAAGTATCAATAAAATCTGTGAAGACACTGACTTGTCCAAACCAACGGTCATCAAAGCTTTGAACTATCTGGTAGAAAAGCAAGTGATAAACAGAAAGAAGATTGTACGTAAAGATGGGGGATTTTCAAGTAGTTTTTACACTATCTGTACTGAGAATATCAAGGTGGCAAAAGCAGTAAAACTCCAAGATCACGAAGACGAAATAGCGGTAAAGGAGATTTACCCCCTAGTAAAGGAGATTGACAAGGGTAGTCAAGGAGATTTACCCCCCCTAGTAAATGACGTTTACTCTAACTCACAAGAACAAATAGAACTCACAAGAAAAGATAACTCAATAAAAAAAGAAATAAAAAAAGTTGTTCAAAAATTTGATGCAGAAGAATATTTAAAATCTTTAGAGATAAATTTAGAAGTAAAAAATTCTTTACTGGATTTGGTAGAAGTCAGGAAGTGTAAAAAAACTCCAACTACTCAAAAAGCTATAGATTTGATCGTAAAAGACCTTGAATCTTGGCATATTGGAGATATTGATAAGCAAAAAAGAGCTATCGAAAAATCAATCAAAAACGGATGGACGGGAGTTTTTGAGTACCAAGAACCACAAAATTTTAATCAAAAACCTAAAGACAAATCAACCAAATCTGCCTGGGTACAGCCCGAAAAACCACAACCAAAAATTCATTACGACGTATTTTAAAATTTATGACTAAACTCCAAATAATCAAATCATTCCTAGAATTTGGACACTTCCAAAACCCTAGATTGACAGGCAACCTTATCTCAGAAACTGAGAGAGATCAAAGAATCAAACTTACAGATTCTAGGATACTTTTTGGGACTTCTGGCAACGGTAAAACTACTCAAGCAATACTTTTTTTGAGAGATTGGATATGTGACAAGTTTCCAAGCGGTTTTGAAGTTGCAAGGTACCGAGAGTTACCAACATTCCTTGAAATGGCATTTTTTGAGAACTATGTTGCCGACAAGAACGGGTTTGAAGAAGATAGACGATACGCTGCGAGAATAACCATTGAAGAAGCTAAAACAGCAGATTTATTGATCCTAGACGATCTTTGGGAAGTGCAAGGCACACCTCGAGCTATACAGGCAATCAAGAGGGAGTTGTTTGAGATTTTTGACTATCGGTATAACCAAAATCTACAGACAATCATCACTACTAACCTTGTACTAGAAGATCTGCAAAACAAAGATGAAGACTACAGGCGAATTGTAGACAGGATTTTGGGCTTGTGTGTTCCAACCAAGTTTATGGCTGAAAGTTACCGATTAACCCTTCGACAGATTGCAGTAAAACAACAAGAAACCTTTTAACAACCCTACCAATGACCAAATCCAACAAATCCAAAACTCCTCAAACCAATCGTAAAAACAAATCAGTAATTGAAATCAGTGATTACGATTACGGAGCAACTTACAAAAAAACTTCAACCAAACCTTTCCCAGAAAATCACAAAAATCAGATGCCAAGTGTTGTCGGTGTCAAAACCACAGAGGAAATTGCAGCGGAAATCATGGAAGACGAACACGGTAAATGGTTTGAGCAAACACTTACAAATCTTCAAACCTCAAAACGAGATCAAGACTTTTGGAATGAACAAAAGATCAGGCGTGACCAATTTGCTAAACCAAACATACTCCAGAAAATCAAATCTTTTTTGGGAATCTCAAACTAATTTTAAACTTTAAAAAATAACTAATTATGTCAAAATTTGTAACTTACAGACAACTACAAAAAATCGTACAGGAATCAAAAGTCGGTGTGCATGTCAAAATTCAGAGTAATCCGTGGGGAGAAGGTAAAGTGCAAGTCTTGATATTTTTACCACTTAAAAATGGCTATGTATCAACAAAATGGTACGGGCAAGGCGATATTGAGGGAATTGACTACTCTGCTTGGTATGAATGGCGAGACAACTACAAAGGCAGATTCGAGCTAGTAGAACCAGCTACTGTCAAGCCTGAGGTATATGCGGTTGGGGATTGGGTTGTGGTTACTGAGGAGGCTAAAAAATGTGAAGATTATGAAAGTTGGTTAATAACTCAACCTAACATAATAGGTCAAGAATGCCAAATTACAGAAACGCATGATACCTGTTATGGTATCTCATATGAGTTATGCTATATGTTCTTTCCCTACTACGCCGTCCAGCGTGTTGAACCACCAGAATCAGAGCCTCAGACAATTAAAGTCCACGGCAAAATCTACTTAAAATCAGAATACGACTCGGCAATCGCTGGGTTGGAAGAAGTTAAAAAACTATAAGCCTATGTCAAAAATTTACCAAATAACAATTACAGAAGAACAATTACACCTCATAGCTAACTCAGTTGAGCTAGTACACAGGGCAGTATGTGGTCAATTCACACCACTTTTTGATGAAGTTCAATATAAGAATCAAGAGATAAAAATTAATGACAAGATAGAAAAAGAATGCAGTTATGAAGAAATGCTAGTACTTGAACAAATGTGTCAAGAAAAACTTATTACCTCTTCAACGAAAATGTGGGCAGGTAGTGCTAATCCGCTTGCTTACCAGACTTACCGTGATATTTTGGAGTATTTACATAAGAATACCAAAAATGTGTATAGTCATGTGGTTAAACATGAAACTGGAGTACCAAAAATGATAATCGAAGAAATTAAAAAAATATAATCATTATGCCCACACAACCAACCCAAACCAACCTAAAACTTCAACTAGACCTCGCAGAACTTGTGCAAGCTAAAGGCTTGCCGATGTGGGAGTCAGATAATTATATAATTCAATATATGAAAGGAGACGATTTTCAAATTGAATATTTTAGATATGCAAGTGAAGACTGTTATTTAATAAAGCCTGCAATCGACCTTAACCAAAACCGCTTTAGTGAGTGGGTGGATAAGACTTTACCAAGCCAAGAAAAGGACGAGCGGGAAGATCCAAGATGGGGTCGTTGTAACTTGTCAAATAAGGATTATTACAAAATAAATATTGCTCTTGATGGTCTAACAGATACAATCTTAGAAGAGCTAATCAAAGCAATTAAAAAACTATAACAATGATCCTAACTCTTCCACTTCCACCAACAGACAATAACCTCCGCATTCCAACAGCAAGGGGTGGTAAAGCGGGTATGGTAAAATCTAAAGTCTATCGTTATTGGGAAAATCAATGTCACTGCGAATGGTTTAAATTCCAAGAAAAGTTACTTGACAATCAAAAATGGCAATTAGATGTTCCTACATTTGAGCGACAGCACGTGTATCAAATCAAAATATTTATGGCATCAAAGCGTACTGACATCTCCAACTTCACCAAAGCCCTCAAAGACTGGTGTAAAGGCAATGTTTATACAGAAGACAAATGGGTTGATTTTCATATCCAAATGCCAGTGCAGATTGATAAAGATAACCCTCGGGTAGAGATATTTCTTGAACCTCTAATAATTAAATCATAAAATTTTTCTCCGCAACGAGAATAAACTTCTTTGTTAAAGACTTTTATTTGCCTATGAGCTACAGCACAAAAACTAAATTATTTAGTGATGTAAAAAATATGAACATTAAAATGTTTACTAAAAAAGTTGACTTTACTTGGTTTATTTTTGACCCGTACACTGGTGAGAAAATAGATAAAAAGTTTATTAAACGAGAATATCTTAAAACTTTAAACAATAACTAAAATTTAACCGCTGTCAAAACAGTTTAATAGAACTTTTAAGAGTAGATTTTAATAGTAGTTTAAGAGATGATATTGGTTTAAAGCCCTAAACATGCCTCTGTTAGTCGTCAATAATAGAATTAAATAAAACAATTGACGTAACAGTTGACCCTGTCTGAAATGACAATAAACTACTCTACAAACCCTAAAACCAGCCTATACCTTGCCAAATAACCAACTCAAAATCTCCGCCTTGTTGCTCGCCATAATCTTCTTTTCATTATGTGTTTGGTACAAATATCCAAATCTAACTATGTCAGTATTTTTAGCAGTAATAATCAATGTTCGTAACATGGCAATACTGTTTATAATCTTATTTATATGTGCAATACTAGCCTGTGTCAAATATCACCACTCCAAATAATAGCTTTAATCTCACTTGTTTTTATAACTGGAGCAATTATCTTTTTTATACTTCTTTTACTTCAATACTTACTGCAGCCTATCAATTTTAAAAAATAATCTTATATCCCAAGGTGAACCCAACTAGTCTTCAAAACCATAAAAAATAACTTAGTAATCTTATGCAAAATATTAACAACAATCCAACAACAACTCAATTTACAGAAAAAAGAATTGAAATTCAAAATCTAATTAACGAGCTAAGAAAAGAAACAGGCTCAAGAGAATTATCGCTTGTGATTACCAAACTTCAAGAAGCAAAAATGTGGCTAGGTATGCACATTGGTACAATTGAAGGTGCAAAAAGCCTTGATATTATAAACAAATAACCTATCAATCAAATGCAACCACACACAATCACAATCACCCAACGCTGCAAGATAGACTACAAAGGTGTATTTGGCACTAATCTCAGTGAGCCTATAAAGCTTAGACCAAGTGACTACTTTACAGAATTAAAAAACGGCTGGTGGAGATTAACCCAAGTCAACAAGCCTGCCTGGAAAGAATCAGAATCTTTTGAGGTTGAATTTTCGTATAGTGAAATCAATGAGTTTTGTGGATTAAATCTCAATCATTTTAAAGAAGAAAAAGGCTCAAGTGAGCTAGAATTTTAAACTTTATTTTTAACTATTATGAACGAACAAATCTACAACGACCTTAAAACAATGAACTAATAAAAACAATTAATTAAAATTATGCACGAAATCCATTCATCAAGCCTATGACAATCAACCACCTTGCAGGAGCGATTATTGCTTTTTGGGTAATTACACCAATACTATATATCACAACTTTAATAATCTTAAATTAAAATTTTCACATGAATCTCAACCAAAAAACAATAGAAGATATTGCAGCCATAATAGCTACAAAAAATCCAGATAATACTCAGTCGCAAGCGATAACTCAACACACAGTCAAAGGATTTATTAAAACTTTACTAGGTGAAATTGTCTATCAAGTAACGCTGGGCAATACAGTCCACCTCATCAACTTTTGTACTTTTGAAAAAAGGCTGAGAAAACAACGACAAGGGTATAATCCTGCCACAAAAAAACCAATGACTATACCAGCATATAATGCTGTAAAAACACAGTTTGGCAAAGGGTTTAAAGATAGGATTAAAGGTATTAAAAGCGAAAAGTAATTATGACAGAAAATAAAAATCCTAAAAACTTTATACAAAATAACGAAATATATATTTGTGGTGCTTTTGACAGTTCAATTGTAGATATTTTGTCAGAATTAAGAAGGCTTATTGAAACCGAAAGCAAAAAAACAGATCCTAAAATAACTTTTATTATTAATTCAGACGGAGGTCAAACAGATATGCTAAAAATTCTATTAACTGAAATTGAAAAAGCAAAAACATTAAATATAGTTGTGAAAACTATAGTGCATTCAAACGCTTATTCAGCGGGGTCAATACTGGCAATGTCAGGTACAAAAGGCAATCGATATATAAGTGAACATGCCCAGCATCTGATACACTATGGTTCAGCTGGTTTTACTGCCTATACACCTCTTCAATTAGATAGAAATACAGCCTATCTTAAAGAACACTTTGAATGGGTAAAAAAAATGTATGTCAAATACGCTACAGTTAAAAACTTAAACGAAGTTATCCTAGATGATAATTATAGAATTTATGGGCAGGATATTATAGAAAATGGTTTAGCAGATAAATTCGTCTAGTCAGAATAAAAAACTTAATAATAATTAAAAAATAACTATGTCAAAAACAATATCTATCAGAAAGCAAAAACTGGAATTTGTACCGTACACAGATTTTGTCAAAATGGATTTTAACACTTTGAAATCTAACGAGAACAGAGATGTATCCAAACTCAAAAAGTCAATCCTAAAATCACAATTTACCACTCCCATTTTGGCTTGGAAAGATTATGTAGCAGATGGAACAGGTAGAAGGCAAGCACTTGCAGAACTTGCAAAAGAAGGCTATACGATACCAGATTTGCCTGTTTTATTCTTTGAAGCCAAAAATATCAAGGAAGCCAAAAAGATTGTACTATTGATCAATTCACAGCACGGCGAGATAACTCAGACAAGTTTGGCAGATTTTACGAGCTTTGATTTTGATTTAGAGGAATTGCAAGAAATGGCTTTGCAAGAAGTGAGTATGGGAAGTTTGGATTTTATGCTGGAGCAACTAGAAAGCGAGCAATTACCAGATGAAGAAATAAATGATACACCCCCTCCAGATAGAAAGGCAAAGTTGGTTCAAATTGGGGATATTTTTGAGTTAGAAGTGGATGGTCTAAAAAGTCGTGTAATGTGCGGAGATTGCACTGTTGTTGACAATGTAGAAAAGTTAATGAACGGACAAAAAGCTGACCTTGCACACAACGATCCCCCCTATGGTATGAAGAAAGAAAAAGATGGTGTCATTGGCGACAATATGAACTATGAAGACCTATTACAATTTAATAAAGACTGGATATTCCTACAGTGGCAATATATCAAAGACAATGGTTCGTGGTATTGCTGGGGTATTGATGAACCACTGATGGACATTTATAGCCAAATTATTAAGCCACTTGTATCGGATCAAAAAGCAACTTTTAGAAATTTGATAACTTGGGACAAAGCACATGGTCAAGGTCAAAATTCAGAAAATACTAGAAGTTTTGCGATAGCAGATGAAAAATGTCTTTTTGTTATGAGTGGAGTGCAAGGATCTAATAACAACGCTGATAACTATTTTGAAGGATGGGAGCCGATTAGGGATTATTTGTACAATGAAAGTGTAAAATGCCAAATAGCTAACTCAAATTCATTTAACACAGCACTTGGTCTTAAAACTAGTGGAGGAGGAATGTATGCTCACCATATAAGCCCAACAGGAAGTCAATGGACACTTATTGCTGCTCAAAATTACTTAAAACTACAACAATACGCAAAACAAAACAACATAGATGCTTTCAAAAAAGAATACAATCAACTCCAAACAGAATATAACTCAACCAGAGCATACTTTAACAACACCCACGAGAATATGAACAATGTTTGGCATTTTGAAAGACACGCAAAACAAGGAGATGAAGGTAACCACGCCACACCAAAACCTTTGCCGCTGTGTCAACGAGCAATAAAATCTAGTTGTCCAGAGTTTGGGCTAATCATTGATTTTTTTCTTGGTTCAGGTTCAACACTTATTGCCTCAATTCAAACTGGCAGGCGATGTTTTGGGTTAGAGCTAGATCCTGTATATGTAGAAGTAATAATCAAACGAGCTACAGTCTATCTAACCAAAAATGACAAACCTTACAAACTTACACTCAACGGAGAACCTTTTGATGTAGAAAAATTAAACTAAACCTTATGCCAACCGCAAAATATAACTGGGAAGAAATCAAACAAAAATACTTTGAAAGTGAGGTGTTAGAAGTCCAAAATTTTCTTATAACTTTCTTACAACTTGACCCTACAAAGCCTTTAGGAGCCGACAAAAAGACACGGACAAAAGGTTGGAGAAATGACAAAAATCTTTACATTGAACAGATCCAAAACAAGATTCAAGAGAAAAAGCTAGAACAACCAGATGTGGAACTACAGGCTAAATTACTTGCAAAATCACTTTCAAACATTGAAATTAAAGTTGCTCAATTGTTAGGATCTAACACTCAATTCAAAGTTGAGGATTTACCAAAGATTAAAGTTGGCTACGACCTACTAAGACTTGCAACAGGCAAATCAACAAATAATCACGGCGGCGATAAAGATAATCCAATTCAGGTTCAACCAGTACTAATCACGCCTAAACAACAATGGCTAGAATCGTTAGATGACTAACCCCTACATATAGTATTTAGGCAACGACCTAAAATGATATAATCACTCCCAAAGTCCAAAAACACCGAGAAAACTTTTAATTTACTCAATTTCCCGACACTGGGAAAATAGCAAAAACAAGGCTATTGCAAAAAAATTAAGCTAACCCCTACATATAGTATTATATAATGCCAAATATTCAAAAACAAACTTTTGATTTTTCTAATCCTGATCTGTACAACTCAGTATATATTCCTTTGTTTGAGAATAAAGCAAGGTTTTTGCACCTTGTGGGTTCGGCTGGAAGTGGAAAATCTGTCTTTGAGTTTCAAAAAGAAATTGCCTTGACTTTTGATTATCGACGCAAAGGACGCAAAACGCTGGTAATCCGTGAGTATTACTCAACACTCAAGAACTCTTGCTACAACCAAATCAAATCACTAATTAACGATTGGAATATCCAGCAATACTTTACTTTTACAGTTTCGCCACTGTCCGTAATCAACAAACTAACCGAGGTGGAATTTATATTTCTAGGTTTGGACGACCCAGAAAAGGTCAAATCTATCTCTGGAGCGGACAGAATTGTAATTGAAGAAGCCACGGATATCAAGAGCCGAGACAAGCTAGACCAATTGTCACTCCGTTTAAGAGGCTTTGAAGAAGTGCAAATTACGCTGATGTACAATCCAATCTCAGTCAATCACTGGCTCAAAAAAGAGATTCACGACAAGCTACCTGATGATCATTTTATTTTGAAAACTACTTACAAAGACAACAAATTCCTAGACAAAAACTATGTCAAAACGCTTGAAGACTTTGCCAAAACCAATCCAAATTATTACAAAATTTACGCTCAAGGCGAATGGGGTCAAAAACTAGAGGGCTTGATATTCCCTGAATATGACACCGTGCCAGAATTTCCAGACATTGACTTTTGCTATGGTTTGGATTTTGGGTTTAACCACCCTACAGCGATGGTCAAGACTGGGGTAATTGATAAGGAAGTCAAGGAACTTTACGGACAAGAAATGCTCTACAAGAGGGGTTTGACTGGCGATATGCTAGTTGCTGAACTTAATGCCCTAAAGATTGAAAAAACTATACCAATTATCTGTGATGGAGCCAGACCAGAACTAATTGAAACCCTTGTCAAAGCAGGATACAAGGCAAAGGCAGCGGACAAAGGAGCGGGTTCAGTATTGGCAGGAATCACAGCCATGCAAAACTACAAATTAAAAATCGTAGCAGGGTCAAAAAATCTAGTTAAAGAAGTTGAAAACTACCAATGGGCAACAAATAAAGATGGTATTAAAGATGAACCTGTAAAGGTTTTGGATGATTGTTGTGATTCCCTACGCTATTCACTGCAACACTTTACAAAGCCTAAAAACGACCGAACCGCCAAACTTAAACTATTATTCCCAGATCAAAATTAACAATTAAATCCAATGAACAAAATTACTATCAGTGAATTTTTAACCCAGCACCCCGTGGCAAAGAAGGCAAGGAATAATCCAACTCAAAGCACCACTAGAATAGCCAAACTCAAAAAAAGGTTAATTGAGGAGATGCAAAACCCGTTGTTGGCTAGAGAGATCTACATAAACCTAAGACCACTTAGCTCACATGAAGCATTCAGAAGAAACGACTATTTTAGTCAAAAAAAGGAATATAGAGAATATCAAGCTCTTGTAATCGCTGAATTACCAATAATATCAGAACTAGAAAAAGATTATATGAGATCCAATCAATTCGAGCTAAATATTGAGTTTGGGGTCAAGTATTATTGTTGTGATGTTACTAAGCTAATTCAAGTATTTTCTTTGATTATTAACGATTTTTATAATTTTCAGGCAAGAGTAATATTTAAAACTATTATAGTTAAAAAAGTTGGAGATAAAGAATATACTAAATTTAATCTAAAGAAATTGCAAACTTTAGGGGGTACAGTGTAAAATTAAAACAAAGCCGACTGCTAGATTATGCCAAAAAAAAACAAATCAAAACAGCTTGAATCGAAAGCAATTAGCAGAGTATCGCCGTCAAATTTTTATGACAGGTTTAGATTTGGTGGAGAAAATAAAACGGCAAAGAATACTAATCTTGAAGTCAGGCAAGCGGTTGATGAAGATGACAGCATAAAGTCGACAATTCAAGTTCCTAAGTTCTGGACATACTGGAATTATTACCAGATTTTTGACGAGGTTGTCAGCTGCGTTGATCTTATAACCAAAATCACAACCAATTTAGGTTTGAAATTTTACAACAAAGATAAAGAGGAAGTTGAGCTGGATTTTACAGAAAAGTTGGCTGATGGTTACCATACTTTTAACGAGCTATTTTGTCAGAATATCCTTGTTTATGGTCAGGCAATGCCGACAATCTTTGAGAACGAAGAAAAAGAATTATATTTAAGGAATATTCCAGCTCATCAAGTTTCATTGTTCCAAGCCAAGAGATTTAAGATTGATAGTTTTTGGTGGATTTATGCAGGCGAAGTTATCAGCAAAAAAGTAAATGCTGGATCGTTCAAGGTATTCAAAAAAGCCAATATCAGCTCGCAGTATTTTGGTTTGTCTCCACTTAATACGCTTTACGATGAATTAAACACGCTCAATCTCGACAACCAAAACTTCAACAAATTTCTGGAGAATAATAGTTTTTTTGGCACGGTTATTTTTGCCAAAGATGGTTTAGATTTAGAAGAATTGTCAATCTTGAAACGAATGGAATCCGAATTGGTCAAATCAGAAAATAGATATAAGGCAAGCGTAGTTTATGGAGTGGACAAAATAGAGCAAATCAAACAAGGCATTGAACACCGACTAAGTATTGCGGACAAACAATATATCAAAGACAGTATCTACCAGGTCTATGGCGTGCCTACTTTCTTTGGAAATCCGAACACTGGAGCGTTGGGCTCAGGAGAGCAAATCACACACCGACAGAATCTAAAGGATCTTGCAATCGTTCAAATGCAAAAGAAGCTTGAGGAGCTTTACAATTCTTGGGTACTACCTATATTCTATCCAGAACATACTGCAAAAGCGGTACAAATGCAGGTGGAAAGCGATAGTGATATTATCAACAGATACACCGAAGGCTACAAAAACGGTATCTGGACAGCTAAACAGGTCAAAATGCTAGGGTACAGAATTGATGAGCAGGAAACGACCGAAGAAGATAATTTTAGGGTAATGCCAAACAATTTGACGGTCATTAAAGAAGGAGAACTCAAAGAAGGTAACTCAGACGAGGGCTTGACGGATAATGTGGACGAGAAGATTGACGATGAAACTTTGGTCCAGACGGTGCGAGAAAGTGTAGAAGACGAAATTAAAGACCAAAATGCACCAGAACAAAAAGAAATCATAGTTGAAAATCCAGTTGAAACCAAACTAGAAAAACAAGCCGAACCTGTAAAAATTATCAATAACTTAAAACCATTTGCAGTTGATGTGGAGCCATTAACCTTTACCGAACCAAAGCTAAAAGAAGACACAGGCAAAAGAAAACTATTAGAAACGGCAAAAGAAGTTTGGACGGATCAAGATCAAAAGGAATCAGAAAGTAAGGTTAACGGCTACTCTAAGTTTAATAAAAATGACTTGCCAAAATTCAGTGTTCAACAAAAAAAGAAACTGTTTAGCTTTTTGGATTCGGTCAAAGGTCAAAATAGGGAATACTCACTTTGCGATCAGATATTACTTGGAACCCAAAAAGACGAACTCAAAAATCAGGTCAAAGGCATTCTAAAAAAGATGTACAAAATTGACCTATCTCCACTCAAAAAAAATGTAGAACTAAAAGCAGGGTTTGAAGACGAGATTGACTACACTTCAGAAAATATAGCTGATTATGTAAATATCTTAGTTCAAGATGACAAAAAAGCGTGGTTACCAATTTCTAACTCATTTTTGTACTATCTAAATCTCGGAAAAGAGGATGTTTTGAGACAAGCCAAAGAACAAGGAAAAAACGACTTTACACAGGACGATAGAACAGCGGTTAATAATTCTTTTGACGAATACACCGCTCAGAGACTAAACAGCCTTTCAGGGCTAGAAAACAAGCCTAATTCTAAAGATGTACGAAATCCAGGCTTTGAAAATTCAATTTTGGACACGACACGAAATAATCTGATAGAAATAATTGACCGAGCCTACCAAAACCTAACAAGTAACACTGATTTTGAAGCTGAAATAAATCAAGCTATTGAAGTGGATATTGACAACCGTTCGGAGCTAATAGCCAGCAACGAAGCAATCACAGCTTTTGGAGCAGGTAGTGCAATTAGTGCTGGAGAATTTGGAGCAAAGAAAAAACAATGGCTACCAAGTATCTCCAAAGAGCGAAGACTAAACCACCAAGCAATTTATGGCGAGATTGTAGATTATAATAAACCATTTTCTATTGGCTATCCATTCCCGAACACTGAAATAAACTGTAAGTGCGGAATAAAAGTATTTTTTGATAACGAAACCCAAAACTAATTAACATGACACTACAACCAATCACAATCAACTTTGAAATTGACCAAAAACAAATCCAACAAGAGGGGGAGTTTTTGATTGTCAAAGGAACGGCAACCACCAACTCACGAGACGACCAAGGTTATGAAATTCTAATTACTCCAAACGCTTTTAAGGAATACCTAGCCAAAAACAAAGTGATTGAAAACGATGTCCAGCACGCCTACTTTCGAGACATACGAGGGCAAACACTTGCACCAATCCAACGACCTTTTGACGAGAGTAAGGGAGACAAGTGGGTAATGCCAGAATTTGCAGACCGAATCGTAGGAACAGTTATTGAGCTTGATTACACTCCAAAGGATCTGGACATGAACACCGTTACGCCAACTACAATTCCACAAACTAGAGTAGAGGCAACGAGTAAAGTAATTGACAAGCTAGCTATTGAATATATCCAGAATGGCAAATTGACAGGATTTTCTATGCTTTGGACTGGAACAGCAATGATTAACGAAAAGCTAAAAATCAAGTGGTACACTGAGATTGAAGATGTACTTTTGACTTTTACACCAAGCCCTAGAAATCCAGATTGTAATGATATTGAGGTGGTCAAAGAAACAGACAAACTGGAAAATAAAGAAATCAAAGAAACGGAATTTAAGGCAAGTCAAAAAATATCGTTTGACATTCCAGATTTTGAATTTAAGGCAAAAGAAAAAGTTGGGTTTGAGTTTAGTTTTGAGTGTAAAGCTAATGAATACACCAAAGGCGGAATCACTTTTGAAGGGTATAACAAACCCAAAATGACACCAGACCACCTAACCAAAAAAGCGGCGGTGTTGGCAAAGTTGGGAAACAGAATCAAGCTAATTCGCTTTGGAGCTCAGGGTTACGGCT
>JAYWFY010000044.1:0-21417 GCA_043778555.1 bacterium | reverse complement strand
AGCTCCCAAGTGGAACTTACCAAACGCAAATCATTCCACTAGTAACTACTGGTAATCAGACTATGGATCTTGACCAAGGTGCACTATTATCTCCAAATACCTTCGCAACTCCTAACAACTCTGGTAATATCGTCCTAGACGGGCCAGCAGTCACTCCTACAGCTACAGATGTTAGTGACAAGCTCAACGTCAACTACTCATACTACCAGCCACCAGCTTCCCTCAAAGGATTCGTCTATGTAGATACTAATAACGATGGTATCAAAGATGCAGCTGAACTTGCAATCGCAGGCGTAACTGTAACATTAACAGGAGGAAGTCTAACAACTTCTTTGACAACAGTAACAGCAGCTGATGGATCATACCAATTCTTGAACCTAGTTGCAGGTACATATACAGTAACCGAAACTCAACCTACAGCATACGCTGATGGAAAGGATACAACTGGTACAGGAGCTACAACTCCAGGAACTACAGCTCAAGATGATAAGATCGCAGGCGTAGTCCTCAAAGCAGGTGAAAACTCAATTGTGAATAACTTTGGAGAAATTGCTCCCGTTAGCAGCTCATCATCTGCAGTTAGTAGCTCAAGCGCAGTAGCGAGCTCTAGTGTTGTAACTTCCAGCTCAGCAGTAACTTCATCAAGCGCAATTGCATCATCAAGCTTAGTTGCAAGTTCAAGTGTTGTTGCATCTAGCTCAGCTATTTCATCATCATCTGCAACAGTTTCATCATCAAGTGCAGTAGCATCCAGCTCAGCAGCTACCACAACCACAACAACCAACAATACAGGCGGCACGGTCATTATCTTGACTAACGCACAGTCCAGCACTCCTACCAGCTCACTAGCAGCCTCAAGCGTAACAACTACTAGCTCAAAGGCGGCAACTCCAGCCCCAGCAGCTACAACAGCAACTACACAGTCACTCAAATTACTAGCGGACACGATCATCGTAGACGAAAAGTCTCTTGATCTAAATGATCCATATGTATGCGGTATAGACGGTGGATACGTATACGGCGTAGCCAAAGCTAATCCATCAGGAATCGTAGACATCGAATTGGTATTCTCCCAAAACGGAAAAGTAGTCAAGAGCTTCTTAACCAAAACAGATGCCAATGGATATTTTAAGCAGATTCTAGGTTCTGAACTAGTATACGGCACATACAACTACAAAGTTATCGCACGATATCAGGGTCTTTCAGCTACAGAAGCATTTGATGTAGATCATATCTCACCAAGTGATTGTTTTGCAAAACCAGTAGAACGATCTGTATCATCATTGATCAGAACTGGAGGTCAGTCTAGCGGTATTATCATTTTATTACTTGCTATTCTAGCTATCGGTTTCAAAACCCTAAAAAAATCAGAGTCAAAAGAATAATTTAGATTCACTTCAAACTTTCTTGACCAAGCATTTTTCCCCTACTATGGGGAGTTTTTTGTTGGCTATACACGCACTCACCCCAACATTTATACGACTAGGCTGAAAACATCTGGTGCAATAGTCCTCCCTTTGGGAGGTGTCAAGATAGTTGACGGAGGGGGTTTGTAACTCCTATGTACCCTGAATAACAAAACTTACTTTTTTACATTTATTTCAAAACTTAATCTAAAACAATTTATACTGAATTTACGCTGTCATTCTGAACTTGTTTCAGAATCTAAAAATATGAGTAGATTAAAAATAGGTATTGTTGGTAGAATGAGTATAACTGAAGATTTTAGAGCTATGGGAATTAGAGATGGTGGTGAAATATATTGTTCATTCTAAGAATTGGTATAGGTGGCTGAACTCACAAAATTACGAGTAAAATTTAAAAATTTGGAATAGCTTCAGTGGCTTTACTTCCAATTTTGGGAGCTTGTGAATAAATAATTTGAGTTTCTAGATATGTTGTTTGATTTTGCATTTCAAGCTGGTGCTGTGTCAAAACCTCAAAACTAACATTAGGTACAAACATGCTGTGGCTACGACACCAAATAGATACAATACGAGTATCGGTAAAACTCGCTTTGAGTTTGAGAATCAACTTGATTTGACTATATTTGACTATATATTTATCATATAGTTGCAACCAAATATTTGCAAATTTGTCGTGAAGCTGCAGCACTTTTGTATCACTGTCAAGACTAAAAATAAGACTTTCAAACTCAAGTTGTTCGGTATAAATTTCTAATGAATTTTGACTAAGTACAAAAAATAATGTCATAATGATATTAACCTGTTTATTACAAAAGTCTAAACTTAATAATCCAAAATGTCAAAAACAATCGTAATAAACTCTGGATATTTTAACCCTATTCACCCTGGGCACATCGAGTGCATGCAGCTAAGCAAGCAGCTAGGCGACGAACTTTGGGTAATAGTCAACAACGATAAGCAAGCCAAAGCAAAACGCGGGGTAAAGTCTTTTCAAGATCAAGATTTTAGAATGGCGATTGTAGTAGCTTTAAAGTTTGTTAATCGTGTATTTTTGTGTACTGATAAAGACTCAAGTGTTTGCCAGTCGTTGATCGAGCTTACTAAAACAGCCCGTGAATTGTATGGAAACGATGTGAGGATAATTTTTGCAAAGGGCGGCGACCGCAATACCGGAGAAGTACCAGAAGCTAGAACTTGTATAGATAATAATATTACGATGGTAGATGGGCTAGGTGAAAAGACGCATAATAGCAGTGATTTTATCAACAAATCAATTTAAAACAACCAATTAGTAATTCTATTACAAAATACCAATACAACTTTACAATAAATTTATGACCGAATCACCAACCCAAAGCCTAGAGCAAAAACTAATCAGACTCAAAGAAATTCAACAAATACTAGAAGCAAAGTCCGTACCACTTAGCCAAAGTATGACACTACTAGAAGAGGCGTTAAACCTCAAAAAACAAATTGAAAAGGAATTAAAGTCAATGGAGAATAAGATTTTTGACTTAACTAAAGAAGATAGATAATATAAGAGCAGTATGCAAGCTTCAATTTTTTTACAAAAGCTCAAAACACTAGACACTCGCGACATCAGCGACCTTCACGGAATAGGTGATGTTTTAGCTCAAAACTTGTATAACTTTGTTAATTCTAGTAGATTTAAAAGATTGCTTGCCAAGTTTGAAGAGTTGGAGTCTCAAGGTAAGGGCGTAAACATCCAAAACACTAACACCCCACAAATCCAAGGAAAACTAACCGGTCAAACTATCTGTATCACTGGCACTTTTGAGACACCTAGATCAAATATCAAAAACCAACTAGAAGAGATTGGTGCCAAAGTAGTTGAGAACATAACAGCCAAAACAACAATTTTATTGGCTGGTGATCAAGCCGGAACAAAACTAAGTAAAGCCAAAAAACTAGGTATTAAAATTGTAGAAGAATTGGCTGAATTGGTAAATTAAAGCTGTCATTTCAACTACAACTGTTCTTTGTTTGACAAAAAGCAACAAAGCAATTACTATTGGGCTAGACATATAATTTACGGATATAGTTTAGTGGTAAAATAAGGGTCTCCAAAACCCCAGTTCTAGGTCCGATTCCTAGTATCCGTGCCAAATTAAAAATTTAAACAAACATAAACACCTTCTACCCGAAGGTTATTTGTATAGACTTTTTTGTACTAATATAAAAACTATATAAAAACTATATAAAAACTAAAAATTCAAATCACAAAAATAATGAACACAAACCAAAACCAAAATTATACACAAACCAACAAAAACATAAAAGTAGCCATTGTTCACGATTTTTTTTTTCAAAATGGTGGAGCTGAAAACGTAGTAGAAAAACTATTAGAAATTTATCCAAACGCCGATATTTATACTACTATTTTTGTAAAATCAAAATTTGAAAATAAACCACTCCTAACAACAGCTTTTGCACAAAATAGGATAAAAACAACTTGGTTGCAAGAATTCTTCTACTGGAAAGACGGGCTGGCGCTAAAATATTTTAAGCATTTTTTTTGGTTGTACCCAATTGTGATGAGGTTTGTAACTATCAAAAATTATGATTTGGTGGTTATCTCCAGCACAGACTGTGCCAAACAGATTCGTGTCAAAAACGTCAAAAAAATTATACATTACTGTCATTCTCCCACGCGATATCTCAACGGACTAGTAACAGAAACTGATCATAAAAACCTAGGTTTGATTCAAAAGACTGTTCTTCCTCTGTTTATTTACTGGCTTCAAAAACTCGATCACAACGCTGTCAAATATCTAAATCAAAATAATTGCATTTGGGTTGCCAATAGTCAGTATATCAAAACTGTCATTTGGGATATTTACAGAACCAAATCAGTAGTAATTTATCCACCTGTAGAAATTCAAAACTACCTAGACATTCAAAGACAAACACCAAGAAAACCCCAATTGATTCAAGGTTTTTATCTCTGTCACGGTAGAATATCTTTTCACAAGCGACTGGATCTAGCTATTAGAGCCTGTTTAAAATTAAACAGAAGGTTGATAATATCTGGAACCTCAGCAATGGAGTCACAAATCAGAGATTTAAAAAAAATTGTCACAGACTTTGAAGCTACTCACCCTATGTCAAATAATCTAATCCAATTTTTGGGTCGCACAACAGACGAAGAAATCAAAACTCTAATGTCTGAGTGTAAAGGTTTTTTGTTTCCAGGAAAGGAAGATTTTGGGATTACGCCAATTGAGATACTCGCTGCTGGGGTACCAATTATAGCTTACCAAGCTGGTGGAGCACTTGAATACACTCAAGATGGTGTGAATGGAGTTTTTTTTGACAAACAAAGTGTAGATAGTATTTCTGTAGCAATAACCAAATTTGAAGAATTTGATGAAAACAAACATTGGAATCGTAGTGTAATCAAAGAAACATCTAAACATTTTGACGAGAGGATTTTTGTAAAGGAAGTTCAAAAACTTATCAACCAATAAAATATCTATATATTGTATGCCAACTATCAAAACACCACCACCAAGATTAAAAAAACACAAACAAATTTTTTACGATCCTACAGGTAATCGTTGGCGATTATCAATTTTTATAAGCAGTCTTTTTATTATAATAATAGGGATCATTCTTGCCATTGGAATTCCTTCTGGCATAACAATAGCTAGTATTCAAGATCAGGGCACCAAGCCCAAAGTTACAAACACAAAAACAATCAATCTCAACAAAAAAAGTACAGTTTTTTATACACCAAATACAGAAAAATCTATAATCTCTCTCAAAGAAAATAATAAAGACATTGAAAATCTTGTTTTACCGTGGCTAGAAGTCAAAAAGGTGGAAAATAAAATATTGGTCAATCGTATTGAGACAACTGAAACCAAATTAGTTGACGAAGTTGTAGAAAAAAACAACCCAAACATCAACAAATTGTTACTACTAAGTGACAATAATTACACAAAGCCAAGCTATGAAAATAGGTATAACGGTGACACCTTCAAAGATTTGATCGATAAAAAAGAGTTGCAAGAAGATTTTATCAACAGTCTTAATCTAGCTACAAACACAAACAATTATAAAGGTATTATTATAGAAATTCAAGACAAAACAATTGACAAAAAATACGAGGAATACAAGAAATTTTTACAAAAAATATCAATCAACCTTTCCAATAAAAACCTTGCTATAAACCTAAAATTAAATATTTTTGATGACCTAAAACTAATCGAAATAGGTAAGCAATTCTCCAATACAGTGATACTGGAAAGCTATCAGGAACCAATATTCAACAAAAACCCTGCAACTGTAGTAGATTCAAACTATTATCAACCCAAAATCAACTTTTTACCAATCCAGACTAGTTTTGAACAGTTAAACAAGGTTTTATCAGCTTTTCCTGATATCAAATACTCCATAGCATTACCTACACAAAGTGTGGATATTTATTTAGTTAACAATAAACCGAGCTGGCAAAGTCAAATTTCATTTGCGGAAGTTGGTGATATAATCCAAAAATACAACCCAGATATCAAATACAACAGCCTTGAAGGTGTGAGTAGTTTTGAGTACAAAGATGAAAAAGACCAACAACACCAGATAATCATCAACGACGCTATCGCTGTATACAATTTTTTGTACAATCTCAACTTGCTTAGTAAACCACCAATATCAATTGACCTAGAAAATATTGGATTTGAAGATCCCACCACTTGGCAAATTACTCAATCAAAAAACAATCAAGATAGTCAAGAGATCCTAAGAAATAAACTACTATTTAGCACTGAAATAGAAACTACTGGAGCTGGTGTTATAAGCCAGTTGAAGAAAAACCCAAAATTTGGCAAAAGAGAAATCCAGATGATTGACGATAAAATAATAAATACCAAAATCACAGAGTTGCCAACCAAAGCTTTATTAGTAAAAAGTGGCTACAAAAAAGACTACATCGCTTTGACGTTTGACGATGGTCCAGATCCCAAATATACACCACAGATTTTGGATATACTCAAAGCAAATAATATCAAGGCTAGTTTTTTTGTAGTTGGCTCCAACGTTTTGGAGTACCCAGAGCTAGCACAGCGAATCGTCAACGAAGGTCACCTACTAGGTAACCACACCTACACTCATCCAAAACTCAAAAATGCTCAACCTCAAGAGATAATAGATGAGATAGAATCCACCCAAAAAGCTATTCAAGAGATCACAAACACAACCCCAAAATACTTTCGTACTCCATTTAATGATTTTGGCACTTATGAAACCAATTCTGATTTAAAACAACTAAGGGTTATTGATGGTCTTAACCTAAAAATTGCAGAATCAGACCTAGATTCAAATGACTATAGAGTTCAAAAAGTTGAGGAAATATTAAATTCAATCAAAAATGGTTTTAACCAAAATCAAAGTAGTCAAATACTATTTCATGACAGTGGTGGTTTTACCCGTCAATCCACAGTGGACGCTTTACCAGAGGTAATAAAATTTTTGAAAGAAAAAAAAATTCAATTTATTACCGTATCAGAGCTTGATGATATATCACAAAAACAACAAAAAGATAGTGTTGAGGTGAATAAAGATTATCTGTTTTATTCTCCAAAATTAATCTTTTTAAATTTGTTAAACAAAAGTGATTTGGTTTTTAGATTATTATTATTTATAGCTACTACATTAGGTCTTATTCGTTTAACTATTCTAATTATTGGCTTAATCAAACACTTCAATGTCAAAAAAATTACCACAACTAATCCTATTAGTGTAAACTCACAACCTGGAGTAAGTGTTTTAATTCCATGTTACAACGAAGAAAAAGTTATTTGTCGCACCGTAGAATCAATCCTTAATTCAAAGTATACTACAATTGAAATAGTGATAATAGATGACTGTTCTACTGATGATAGTTTAAAATTAATTCGATCAAAATATTATAATAATCCAAAAGTAACAATCCTAACAAAACCAAACGGTGGTAAAGCAGAAGCTCTCAACTTTGGTATTCAATTTGCCAAGTATGATTACCTGGTTTCGATGGACGCAGATACTATGTTTTTACCTGACACAGTGAATAAAATGATGCAACTTTTTGCAGATCCTAAGGTAGGAGGAGTAGCTGGATTTGTTGAAATTGGTAATGATTATTTTTACCAAAAATCCCAAAATAAGAGTCAAAATAATAATTCAAAGTTTAACTGGCTTACAACTTGTCAAAGATTGGAATATATTTTTGGACAAAATTTTGATAAACAAGCTTACAATGGATTGGGTTGTGTTATTGTTGTTCCTGGAGCAATTGGAGCCTGGAGAAAGTCAATTATATTAGATGTTGGAGGTTATAAAACTGACACATTAGCTGAAGACACCGATCTTACCGTTAGGATACTAAGAAAAGGTTGGAAAATAAAGTATTGTAAAGATGCTTTTTGTGTTACCGAAGCCCCAGAAACTATCCAGCAATTTTGGAAACAGAGAATAAGATGGCAATTTGGAACATTACAAGTAATCTTCAAGAACTTAGATATTATTTTTAAACCAAAATACAAAACTGTCAGCATGTTCGCTATTCCTTACTTATTTTTTAATTTTTTCTCAATGTTGGTTTCACCAATCGCCAATTTACCATTTTTTATATTATTAATAAAACTATACGCCGGAGCAAAAGTTGGATTCTTGGTTTTTAACAGTAACGATTACACTTCAATTCAGTGGATGTTTGTTTTTATAATTGGATATCTTGGTATTGAGTATATAAGTACAATTTTTGCAATTTGGCAGTATAAACTCAAGGGTAAATGGATCTTACTTTTTTTTATACCTGTTCAAATTTTAGTTTTTAGGTTGTTAATTTTGATTATTACTATAACATCAATCCTCAAAGCCTTTGAGGGTAAGGTGGTAGGTTGGGGTCACCTACAAAGAACTGGGAATGTAAGTGAAATCAAATCTACGGTTAGTTAGTTTCTAATATCTGAAAATATTATCAAAATTAAAATAATTTATATATAAAACATAAAAGTTTTGAACATTTTTTCCACAAGTTTTGAACATTTTGTGAACATTTTTTCCACAATTGACTTTCAAATTGTTGATAACTTTCAAAAAATAAAAAGTTTTGAACAAATTTTGAACATTTTTAAAAAAGTTTTGAACATTTTTTCCACAGTCTTTTTACCGTGTTTAATATATTTATTTGAGTTTTGAACATTTTTTCCAGTCTTATACTACTATTATTAAATATTAAATTTATTTATTAGATTTTTTTAGTAAAGTTTTGAACATTTTTAAATTTTAAAACAAAATTAACAAACTTCTAAAAAATCGAAATACTAAAATATTTCAAATTCATAAAAAAAGTAATCTAGCTTAATCCTTAAAAACCAATCGTATTAAATTCATTTTACATTTGTAAATTTATATCAAAATGTAAACTCAAAACTTCTTGACAACAATCAATAATCATGTCAATCTTATAAAGATGCAATCTAAGCAATCTGTCATGTTTAGATCAAACTAAATTTATTTTCAACTTATTTATAATATCGACAAATATTATGTCAAAAATCCTACCAATCATCGATCAATTAAAAGAGCTTACCTTAATGGAAGCCGCTGATCTAGTCAAAGCAATCGAAGAAACCTTTGGTGTATCTGCCGCCGCCCCTGTAGTTATAACTGCTGATCCTGTTGCTGTTGTTGTTGAAGAAAAAACTGAATTCAATGTTAAAGTCACTGAAGTTCCTGCAGATAAAAAAATCTCAGTAATCAAAGCTGTCAAAACTATCTTGAATATCGGTCTTGCTGATGCAAAAACCAAAGTAGAATCAGCTCCTTTCATGCTTTCAGAAGGCCTCAAAAAAGAAGATGCTGAAAAACAAAAAGATGATCTAATCGCTGCTGGTGCTGTGTGTATCTTAGAATAATTCCATTAGCAAAAACTGATTAAAAGAATTATTATGTTAAGTTTAGCAAATCTATACCAACTCGGAGCCCACAGAGGAAATAGTAAATCCAAAATTAATCCAAAACTTAAACCAAGAATTCATTCTCGTACGAGTGATGTTTGTACAATCGATTTAGTTTCTACTATCGACTCTGTAACACGAGTAAAAGAACTCTTTTCCAAACTTGGTAGAAGTAAAAAACAAATTTTGGTCATTGGAACCTCCAATCACATCAACCATAAGATTGTTGAAATTGCAAAATCCTTTAACAATGGAGATATGCCTTACGTCAACGTTCGTTGGCTTGGTGGAACCTTAACCAACTGGCTTACAGTCAAAAAAAGTCTCAAAGTACTTGAAAAACTAGAATCGATTAAATCTGATGAAAAGTTTTTTGCAACTTTGGCTCGAAACGAACAATTGCGAATCTCAAGTAAAATTGGGAAAATGGGAAAATTTTTTGATGGACTAAAATCTCTCAAAACTAATAGACCTGGAGCTGTTTTAATCCTCGATGCAGCTAACAATGACATAGCAATAAAGGAAGCTGAGCTTATCGGTTGCCCTGTAATAGCATTGACCAATACTTATATTACATACTTACCGCAAAAACTTGAGTACACCGTTGTTATAAACAACCACTCAGTGGCAGCTGTAGATTTTGTAATCAAAGAGCTAGTAGATTCATATAATCAAGGTCTAGTAGCGGGTCAAGAAGTCAAAATTGATTTTGAAACAAAAGCTAACACTGAAAAAACTGAAGTAAAAGTAAGTTAATTTTTGAGGTGGTAATGCGGCTTATAGCCAATTTGACTAATCAAAAATACTACAATGAAGACGTAAGTACGTGGAACTAAATTTCTAATCCTAAATCCAATTTTAAACCTACTCAAATTACAATATTATGGCTTGGCAAAAAAATAAAATTTTGTTGATATCAGTCGAAGAAATAAAACTCGAAGACGGCACCAATAAAAAAGTCTATCACCGATATGTAATTAACAAATCTAAAGGGAAAGGTAAACCAATCTCAAAGTTGGAACTCAAAAAGTATAATCCAATTCTTAGAAAACATGTTATTTATAAGGAAACAAAGTACAAATAGTATTTGGTGGACAATAAAATAACAACTATCAATAATTTAAGATTCTCAAATTATGCCTAAACCAAAATCCCGAGGAGCAATCTCCAAAAAGATCAAAATTACAAACGGAGGAGATAAAAAACTTGGTAAATTCAAAATTGGAGTAATCGGTCGATGTCATCGTATGATCAAAAAGCGACGACAAACCGTTCTCAATGGTAAGAAAAAAACAATTCTCAACGGTGCCGTTCATAAACGATACAAAGAAATGTTGTAGTTTCAGCCCAGTTACCTAAATAAATTTTAAATATAAAGTACAAAAATACTCGATTTTAGGAGTGTCGATCTAAACAGTCACGAGCGTTTGCTTATCTATGATACTGATATATTTAAACCAAGTTATGGAGACGGTAATAAACTGCATACCAAATTTAACAAGTCCTAATCTTTCTCACCTTTTAACACAATTCTAATATGTCAAGAGTCAAAAAAGGACAATCCGCTCTAAAACATCGAAAGTATCTATTAGCCAGAGCAAAAGGCTTTCAGAACGCTGCCAAATCCAAATTTCGTATCGCAAAAGAACGACTTTTAAAAGCAGAATCTAATGCCTACAAATCTCGAAGACTTGTCAAAAGAGACTTCAGATCGCTCTGGATAACCAGAATTAACGGTGCACTAGACCAAATTGGATCTACTATGAATTATAGTACATTTATCAATTTGCTAAACAAATCCTCAGTACAACTAAACCGAAAATCTATCTCCGAAATTGCGATGCAAGATATTAATCTCTTCAAAAAACTAGTGGAAGATCTTTCTAAATAATCACAAAATTAATTTTTATGTCCCGTGTTGGTAAAAAATTGATTCCAATTAATAGTACTATAACCTTCAAAAAAGAAGGTAACACTGTCACAATATCTGGCAAGAACGGAAGTTTATATGCTGATTTCTTGGACTTTGTAAACATAGAACACACCGCCACTGAAATTGCTATTTCTGTAAACGAACCTGAAAATAAATTCCAAAGAGCTAATTGGGGAACTGCGCGAGCAATCATCTCCAACATGGTCACTGGAGTTGAAACTGGATTTACTAAAGAATTAGAACTCAACGGTGTGGGCTTCAAGATGGAGCTAGTCGGTCAAAACCTGACTCTATTTGTTGGATTCTCTCATACAGTAAAACTCATTGCTCCTGATGCTATCAAACTCACTGTTGTCAAAAATCTGCTTACTGGTACTAGTTACGACAAGCAAATGCTCAACAACTTTTTTGGAAACATTCACGAAATGAAACCATGTGACCCTTACAAGCACAAAGGCTTCAAATTCCCAGGACGTTTCTACATCAAGAAAGTGGGTAAGAAAGGCGGTAAAGCAAAATAGTCTATAAAAATTATTCTCAAACCTATACTAATTTTGACAAGTTTATACATATATTTATTTTGAAAACAATCCACTTGTTTGACTGTTGAAAAATAAATTGTATAAATTCAAAATTAAGTTAGTATTAACTAAACTTTAACTTTTATATGTCTACACAATCAATCCGAAAAAATAGAACAGCCAAAAAAATCACTTTCAATTTTCCCGTTGTTGTTGTTTCCAAATCCAACAAGAATATTGCTGCCCAGGTCATCAATCATGAAACAAGAAATATAGTTTTTACAGCTAATTCTAACAAACTCACAGGACAAACCAAAACCGAACAATCAACAGCGGTTGGTAGTGTGGTAGCAGAATTCCTAAAGAAAAACAATATCCCTCAAGTAGTCTTTAACCGAAATGGTAATCTCTATCATGGACGTGTTAAAGCTGTCGCTGATGGTATTAAAGAAGCTGGTATTACAATATAAAGAACGGTAATTCAAAAACCTGTTTTTTGTTTTAAAAATATCAATTAAAATCTCTAACACACTGAGTGTCATTCTGAACTAGTTTCAGAATCTAAAATATTACAAACAATTTCAAACTTATTTTTTATTTATGGAAACTTTAAACAATTTACCAAACATATTCGTACAACATAATATACCCAGTGAAAATGAAGCCATTCTAAAAATTAGAGAATTAGTAGGTTTGGTTTCTAAAGAAGTAACTTTAACACCTGAACAACATTCTTACCAAGCAGAAGTTCAACTTCAAATTAAAGAAATTAAAGCTTACTTAAGGCATATTCATAAAGGTTAAAAACCCCTTTAGATCCTGAAACAAGTTTAGGATGACAGCCTGAGAATAGTTTATTTTCAAAATCTGTAATAAGATCAACAGTTTAAATTTACTTCTCAAAAATTCAATCACAATTTCAAACTTATGTCAGAAATCGAACAAAATACAAGTGCTCAAACTCCTGGCACATCTACCCCAGATACTGTAAAACCAGCTCAAACTGCACCAACTGATTCAGTTGCAAAGTCTGTAGCCCCAGTACTCCGAGGAGAAAGACCGGCAAGAACTGAACGTCCAGCCTTCAATCGAGGTTCACGGGCTGACAGCTCTCGACCATTTACTCCCCGACCTCCGCGTGATCCTAACGCTCCGTTTACACCTAGGACTAATACTTCTGGTGACAGACCAGCAAGATCCTTTGGAGACCGTCCACAACGAACAGGTGATAGACCAGCTAGATCCTTTGGCCCAGGTTCTACCAACCCAAACGGTACTCGACCAGCTTTTGGTGATAAAAACCGTTCTAGTTTTGGCAACAGACGTACCGACAGGAGAAATCCAAAAGGTGCTTCAGATGTCCAAGAACTAGAATCCAAAGTCATCGAGGTAAGGCGAGTAACTCGTGTAGTAAAAGGTGGAAAAAGAATGCGATTTTCAGCTCTTGTAGTTGTAGGAGATCGTATGGGAAAAGTAGGTTTTGGTCTCAAAAAAGGTCAAGATTTTCAAGATGCAGTAGCAAAAGCAACCAAGCAAGCTAACGGCAAATTGATCAAAGTATCGCTAGATGTCAACAAATCTCTAGCCTTCACTTCCAATACCAAACACAAGTCATCTGAAATTTTCCTCAAAACTGCTTCGCACGGTGTAGGGCTAATCGCTGGAGGATTTATCCGCCCAGTACTAGAACTAGCTGGTGTAGAAAATATCTATTCCAAAATCAATCGAAGTAGAAATAAGATTGCTGGTGTTCAATGTGTAATTGCTGCCCTCAAAAAATATACAAGCAAGTAAAGTTAAAACATATGTCCAATATTGATTTAATTAAAACTATTCGATACAAAACTAACCTTTCATTCAAGGATATCAACAACGCAATTGCAGCTGTCGGTAACACTGATGAGGTGGCTATTATCGATTATCTCAAAAAACAAGGCGTCCTCAAATCCGCCGCCAAGCAAGGTCGAGAGACTACAACTGGTGCAATTTTTACCTACACTCACGAAATGAGAATTGGAGTAATGGTAGAGATCAAGTGTGAGTCTGACTTTGTTGCTCGTGGTGAGGATTTCCAAAACCTTGGCAAAGAAATTTGTCTTCACATCGCAGCTTACCAACCTAAGTTTGTCACTGCCGAGGAGGTTTCTCAGGAATATATCAACAGCGAGCTAGAACTAGCCAAGGTCAAACTTGTCGAGCAAGGCAAACCTGAAGATATGATCGTCAAGATTCTTGATGGTATGAAAAACAAAATGGCAAAAGAAGTCTCGCTACTATCTCAACCATTTCTTATGAATCCAGACATTTCTGTAGCTGATCAAGTAGCAGGTCTCACTGCCAAAATCGGTGAAAAAGTAGAAGTCTCCAAATTTGTAGTCTACAACCTTAACGGGTAATTACAAAAGATAAGTTTAAATTGTTTTAATGACTACAAAATCCAATTGTTCGTCATCTTGAGCTTAGCGAAAGATCCCACAGACATTGACTTAAAACCCCAACCGTCATTCTGAACTTGTTTCAGAATCTAAAAAGCTTTCAATCTATATTCTAACACGCCTAAACCACCACTTTTAAGCAAAGATTCACTTGCCAACCAATTATTATTTAATTACATGAATAATAAAGTTAATGATAATTTACTAGAATATTTAAACTCTATAAAAGAAATAATAAATTCACATGAATTTAAAGAACTTCCTATTTATGAGCAAAATAATTTTCTTAAAGAAATTAAAAACTTAATTAAAGAATGGGATTTATCTAATCTTAAGATGACTCTTGTATTAAATAATAATAACTAAATTTAACCATTAAACCCCTAAAATTATGTCCATAGTAGTAGATTGTCAAAATCGAGTCGTAACAGGTCACGCTGTCAAAACCATCCGAAGCCTTGGATTGGTTCCAGCTGTCATTTACGGCGACAAAACTGAGTCTGTTAATATTCAGCTCAACCTCAACAACTTTACAAAAGTAGTAAGGGACAACGGTCGATATGCCGAAGTAGATCTTAATATCGACGGTAAAATAACCAAAGCAATTATTTTCGATGCTGATATTCATCCAGTCACTGGAGTTATTCGGCACATTGATTTTAAAATTGGTGGCAAATTGAACAAAAAACAACTAGCCAAAGCCAAATTAGCTGCTTAACTATAAACCTAAAATATTAAAACTATGTTCTCATTATCAAATTTACCAAAGACAGTAGGTAAAACCTCTCGAAGAATCGGTCGTGGTATCGGTTCTGGTAAAGGAAAAAACGCTGGTCACGGTCACAAAGGTCAAATCAAACGAAGCGGAGGTCGAAAGGCTCCAGTAGGTTTTGAAGGAGGTCAAGCGTCACTGATCAAACGAATCCCAAAATACAAAGGTTACAACAACAAAGGAAAGCTTAATCGTGATCTTTATGTTCTCAACACTGGAGTACTAGACAAATTCTTTGAGTCTGGCGATATGGTCTCTGTAGAAACATTGTTTGCAAAAGGTCTTTTGACTGACAAAATCGAGCGATTAAGAATCGTCCTCAAGGGTGAAACCAAAAAGACATTTACGTTCGGCGATGAAGTCTATCTTACCAAAGGTGTCAAAGCACTTTTTGAAATCAAATAATTACCTTATGTCACAAGACAAATTAAAACCTCAGAAATGGGGTATTTTTTGTTGTTTTAATTGATAGGCTTGTTTAGGGTAATGTTTTTACATTTTTTAATCTTGGATAAGGAATTGCATACTTGATATCGTTAAGACATATTACCCAGCTCAAAAGTCTTTCTATTCCAATTCCAAAACCCGAAGTTGTTTTATATTTTGGAAAATTTCTTAACTCTATGTACCATTCATAGAAACAAAAGAACCACCAAAAAAAGTCAAAAAAGCTCAAAGACTATATGAGAATAAAACAGCTATAAAACATAACAAAACAGTTTTAATAGCAGGCTATGTCAAATTACCAGATGAAGAAAAATACAAATGCATAGCACCATTGATATTTAACGGTACTTATGATACATATACTTTTAACTATTGGAGAACAAAATTTCTTTTGCCAAATGTAAAGAAACTAAGAAAATATTACCTAAATAGAAATATCAATCTTATAGTTGATAATGTCACATATCACAAATCAGAACTGACAGAACTAATCTTAAAAAAGAATAATATTAACCTAGTATTTCAACCAGCCTATTCCTCAAATATGAATCCAATAGAGCCAAGCTGGACACACAGCAAAAATGACATCAGATCTCAATAGTACCCCTCCCTTTCATTCCAAGATAAACTTTGTAATTCTCTAAATTCTAGAACCTGGGATTGTTAGTGGAATGGGTATAACATAAACAAGTCAACATTCACAGATTTATTTTCAACAGACCAAAAGTAATCACAAGATAATTTCAAGATATGCCTTAATTTTAGAAGATTAGAATAATAAGCCGAATCAATCAGATCATTTTGATGAGTCAAAGGATTATACAGCGGAGGTGAAGTATTTTGTAGTATAGTGATGCTCTCCAAAAAATTAATTTGATTAGTTATGTATTCAGGTAATTTGTTCATATTTAGTTAGCTAAAATTTTAATTTGACAGGTATTTTGGGATGCTACGATTTTAATCAAGCTGCCAATTGGCAAAGTTAGCATTGGTGTAGTATGACCGAAGTCTAACCCTGAAATAATTGGAATATTTTTTAATTCAGGTTTTGATTTTATTATTTTAAGTAATAGCTCGTCGGATATTTTTGAATTTTTTTGGAATCTGCCAACCAAAATACCCTTAACACCTCTAAAATTAGGTAAGTGTATTAATGACTGTAACATTCTATTAAACAACTCAGAGTTTACATTTTCAGTATCCTCCAACAATAAAATAGAATTATCCAAATCAGGGAAAAATTCAGTACCCTGCAAACAAGCCAAACATCGCATATGTCCACCAACGACTTTACCTGTAGCTGAACCTTCATTCAATGTTTTGTACCCGTTGTTTTTTTCAAAATTTCTATTTTTTTGGTCAATATACCAAGCTTCATCACTCCATTCTTTACTCGCCACAATCTCAACTTCTTTGTTATCAAACAATATATTCTTAAAATTTTGTATTGTGTATTCTAACCCTTTCTCCATACCAAAAGTAGAAAAATGTGGTCCAGAATAAGTTACCATTCCAGTTTTTTGTGTTATGGCGTTACTTATTGATGTTATATCAGAATAGCCACATAGTATTTTTGGGTTTTGAGAGATTAATTCATAATCTATATATTGTAACAAATCATTAGAATTATAACCACCAATCGCAGTCAAAATCCCTTTAATATTAAGATTTGCAAATGCTTCGTTAAGGTCTTTAACCCTTGATTCAACGGAAGAAGAATTAAAATCATCTTTTTCTAAGCAGTTTTCCGAAAACTCAATATTTAGACCAAGTTTTTTTAGTGTCTTTGTAGCTTGAGCTATAACTTCATTGGATATTATTGACAGAGATCTTGACGGAGCAATTACTTTTATAGTATCACCTTCTCTAAGTTTGTTAGGATAAATAATTTTTTCCATATGTTTTATTTTTGGTTAATTGTGTTTAGGATGGTTTGAATAGTTTCTAAAGGTAGTTTTAGATAGTTTGTACAAAATTCTTCAACAGTTTCGTTTAATTTTTCTTGAGATAAGTGAATCTGATCACACCAATAGAGTAATTCTTTTATATATTTTTTGAGTATTCTCCCTTGATTTGTAGAACTATTTGGCATCAACCCTTCGCCAATCAAAACGGAAATAGTAATTATACAGTCTTGAATTTTGCGCTTTGCATTCTCATTAGTTGTATCTATTTCTATTTTATATATATCCAAAATATGTTTAAGACCCATAAGCTCTTTTGCCAAAGTTGAATCACCTAACGCAAGCTCAACTCCAAGAAAATTATTTTGATCTTGTAGTACAATTAGATTTCCGATATCCTCAACATTACCTTTTTTATTATCAACTGCAAAATTAAAATTTCTACCAAAAACATCTACAATTCCAATATTGTGCTTGTAATAGGATTCTTGCTTAGTGTCAAACTCTAGATTATTCCTACGAATTTTTTTTAGAACACGAACCAAATCTTCATCTGCACTATTAACCCTACAAACAATATTGTCCATAGGAATATTTAATTTTTCTTCCAAAAGTTCAAACGAATCTTCAACTATTGCCTCTAAATTTTTATACTGAACTAAAGAACCCATACTTTTGAAAAATGAACCATATTTTGTTGAAGTATCTTCCATCAATGTCTTAACATTTCTTGTTCGTAAGCAGTTTTGACTCATATACTCACCACGATCGTCTATAGCTTGATTCATTAGACGGTCTTTCATTACACTTATATGCGAACCGATAAAACGTACTGTTGGATCGATATTTGAAGTTACAAGAACATTTTCAATTGGTTGGTATCCCTTAGAATTAAAATAATTTTTAAATTCTTGAATAACGATTTCGGATTCGTAAGTTTTATTATCTTGAAATATTTTGTTCATAATTAATTTTTTAGTTTTATGTTGATTAGTTTTAAGAATTTATAATTTAAATATTATAGCCAAGCCCAACATCAATTAGACAAGAACCTAATCAATATTTAGCAGTAACAGGTTAAAATTAAATTCAAAGATATGTATTAGTTGTAGTAGGTTTAGCTATATGAGTGTACCTTGTTTGCTTGTAGTCGTCGATTGTAATGGGTAATTCTACCTCTAAATTTTATCGTGTTGCCATCTCAGAATTATCTTAGTTTTGAGGCCTAAACAGAAGCTCTTGAGAGACAATCGCAAAAACACCAAAATATATGTACAAATCTGCAAAATTGGCTACTCCAACGATCAAATAAAAATAATCTGTGACATAACCTTGAGCTATTTTTTCAATAATATTACTAATTATTCCTGCGTAGATTAGTGCCAAAAAGATTGGATATTTGGAGTAAAGTTTTAATTTTAAAATTAAGATTGATCCAATAGTACAAATGAGCACAAGACTAATCCATCCAAATCTAAAAAGTTCTTGACTGTAGTTCTTGACATGCCAAATATCAAATTTTTGGATTACAAAAGAAGTGGCAAAGCAAACCAGAATAAGGCAAAGGCAGGTTGAGTGGGTAATGCTAAGGTGAAATTTGGACATATTATAATTGAATATATACTTGTTCCTCTAACAATTAGGCTATACTCTATCTAAGATTTTTAGATCCTGAAAAGTAACGAGCTGCAAACAAGCTTGATTTGTTTAGCTTCGGCACGACAAGTTCAGGGTGACAGCTTGCCAAACTTGAATCAGGGTGTCAATAGAAGGTGTATAACTAAAAATCTCTTGCCGCTCCGCGCTCATTGAGACCATATCTTTTCATTGCTTGAGATCTTGCGTCTTTGTGTTCAACTATTGGGTCTGATTGGTAGTCGCTGGGTAGCCATTGTTTTTGATATTTTCCTGATTTATCATAATTCTCCGCTTGCAGATATGGGTTAAATATTCTAATAGGTTTTGGGTCTGATCCTGTACTGGCTCCCCACTGCCAACCTCCATTATTGGAAGCTTCGTCAATATCAATTAAAGCTGCTCGAAAATATTCTTGTCCCCAACGCCAATCCACACCAAGGTTTTTGGTTAAAATACTTGCAACCATCATCCTGGATCGATTATGCATCCAGCCAGTTTTGGCAAGTTGATTCATTGCAGCGTCTACAGCTTTGTATCCTGTCTGACCTT
The DNA here is from genome assembly GCA_043778555.1 of bacterium. Taxonomy (GTDB): domain Bacteria; phylum Patescibacteriota; class JACMRA01; order JACMRA01; family JACMRA01; genus JAYTWQ01. The sequence continues at coordinate 1,833 of JAYWFY010000044.1, read as the reverse complement.
TTATCCAAGATGTGAACCTCTCGAAAGCTATTTTGTTATCTACCCAAGATATAGTTCCTCGGAATTTGACTTGAAATTCAGTATCTAGAACTTCTGGTCGATGGTAAAAAATATATTTGTAAAATTCTCGCCAAATTAATTCTGAAAGATAAACCAAAGCTCCTTGATTGACCGACGTAGAGTAAAAATTGGAAAAGTCTTGACTGTAATAATTTAATATTTTATTTTTTAAAGTCCTCGGAGAAACCAATCCCCAAGTCAAAGCTAGTGACATTTTGGAGGTTTTACCGTTCAATGTAATATTTTCAAATTGTTTAATCTCAGTGTCAAGCTCGAGAGAGTCACGATTTTGTTTGTAGTCTGACAATAGTTCAGAATGTAAATACGCATCAAATCTAGTGATGGCATCGTTTTCGTCATAGTACCAGTCGTCCAGAGTTGGTTTTTGAGTCAGCTCATCCAAATCTAGAATATGATTTCCAACTTTAAGGTTTCTTTGTCGACCAAACAATTCAATTATATTTTTGGAATTAATATTATTTTTTGTAAGGCTTTTAATAGTAATATCGTTACTAAGATCCACAAAAGGCAAATTGAGGTTTTCCAAATTACAAACTTCCAACTCAGGACAATCCAAAAATTGCTGCCAAATTGCTTTTTTAAAAGGAGTAAAAACTGAATAAAAATTGCCAGTTCCGCTCACTGTATTTTTTGCAACTGTCATTTGATCGTTGGACACATTAACTACAAAGTTGTTGGATTGAAGATTTTTGATTTGCCTATAAAAGTCTGGGTGTACATCTTCATTGACGAATATTTCAATCTCAAACTGTGCTTTAAGATTTGTAAAAATATCCAAAACCGAACCTTGCAAAATCTGAAAATTTTTAAATTTGGCTCCAAAAACAGGCAAAGATCGTGACAAAAAATATTGTGAGGGATAGCCAAATTGTGATTGCAAATTATCATCAGTCATATATTTTTCTAATATGAAGATTGGTAACAGCTGCGTGTTATCTAGTTTGGATTTGGTAATAGCTTTGAGCAAAGCTGGGTTGTCAGTGAGTCTAAAGTCTCTTCTTGACCAGTAAATAATAAGTTTTGATTTCATAATTGTGTGTTTTAGTTGTTATTGTAACGATTTAAAAAATATATTAAAGTACATTGTCATTGTAAACTTGTTTCAGTATCTAGGTAACTAAGACGGTATTATAGCTCAATTGTTTTATGAGTAAATATATCCAGCTTATTCGAGCCAAAAAACTACTTTTGCCCTTTGGTTTTTGATTGGAAGTGAGACTTTTGATTCAAGTGCGTTTTTGATAGTGTACTGTATAGGTTGATTGGAATTGTAGGCTTCGTCAAGTTTTTGTTTTATTGTTGTTTCAAAGTCTTTGTCAAGAATATAAATCGTGAGCTTTTCTGGTTTTGGAGTAATTGGGATTGTGGTATAAAAATTATTGAGGCTGACATTGCTAAAACCTTTGGCTGGATAAGTATCTATCGGTTTATCAGGTGAACTGTCAGTCAATATATTATAAAGTTTTTGGGCTGACTTTGCTCCGTTACCAAAAATTGCTATTTCAACACCAGAAATTTGATCTGATGTAGCTTGTTGTAATATGTTTTGGATAGACTGTTGAGCCAGAAACTTGGACTGAGTAGGAATCAAAGGTTTTGCACCCATTATTTGCCCGTTATAGTTTCCCCCTATTTCGTTTTTGTCACTTTTGTCAGGGCAATAGTAAATATAGTACCCAAACGTTTGGTTTTGAGTATCGCACAAAAAGTTATTTCCAACAGCCCAATTCACCTTCAAAAAACCAGCTTTGA
>JAYWFY010000043.1:0-2609 GCA_043778555.1 bacterium | reverse complement strand
ACCAAGCCTGTAAAAATCATTCCTATCCAAAGCACAATAACCAAACCAAAAAATCCTATTATAAGTCCACTGATAATTGACGAAAAAATAAACGCCAGGCCAGTCGCTATACCCACCAGACCATTCGCTTTGGGCCGATCCTTGTCTACAAATAGCATAGACACTGTAGTCGGTAAAACAATATTGCGGATATTGCCAAAAATAGCTCCAATAATTATTAGGCCAATTACTAGCCAAACTTGAGCTGATTGTATATCAATTGCCCGACTACTTAAGAACAAATAATATACTAAAGTGGCTAAAATATAGCAAACTAGCGTCCCAATGCTTGAGTAAATCATCATGGTTTTCTTTGGATATTTGTCGACTAAAATACCCCAAAATACCCCTGTAGCTATAGTAAGCAGCGCAAACGAGCCAGCCATAATTGAGGTTGCAACAATCGAATTTGTCTCGAGGTAAATCCAAAAAGACAGTGCAGCTATCAAAAAAGCATTATTTAAGTTGGCTACAAAGTTGTTCGCTAGGATTTGGTTAAAAAGTTTAGTATTATTTTGTATTTCCATATATTAGTTTTGATTGTAGGGTTTGATATTATATTTGGAACGTATTTCGTCGACTGTTAGATCAAGTATTTTGTGAGTTTGGCTAAACGGAAATAGAGTTTGTCTGGTTATTATAAATTTTAATCTCTTGAGAATGGTTAGTATTAGATGTAGTATTAGTTTTAGAATTGCCAGAATCGCACCAATTACTCCTAGTTTTACAAAGGCTTTAAGTCCTTCAATAGCAGCCTCTCCAGCTCCTAGCCCATCGTTATAAGTATCAAAAAATTTTTTCATATTAGTAAGTAGAAAAACATTGATTTGCAAAGCTAATTTACCTTCAATATCCGTTCCACAACCGAACACAAAATACTGAGCATCATGCTGTATCAAGGTTCTTTCATCGGAGGTTGTTTCCAGTACTTCTAATTCTCTTGAATCATCAAGTCTATATTTTGGTTGATAAAGTCCAAGGTTAGAATCGTACATATTTTGCAGACAATCTTTGAGAATATAATTAGTTTCGTACATATAACTATTTGATTGAAAAGGTTTTTTTGTATAATTTTATTTCGTTATCCAGAGTGTGAACAAACGATTCAAAAGCTTGGACATTTATTTCATAAAGAATCTCTTGCCCTTGTCTTGTGCACAGGATCAAATCGTAGTTTTTTAGGATTTTGAGCTGTTGAGAAACGAGAGATTGAGAAAGTTTCGTAAACTCCATTATTTGGATACCAGTCGCTGGTCCATCAAAAAGTCTGCCGAGAATGAGCTGTCGAGACATATTGCTAATTGCTTTACCAAAATTTTGAGCTTTGATAAGAGGATCTGAAGAAATATTCAAAGGCATAAAGGAATTATAATGTTTTAATGTATTGTTGTCAAACTGATGACTAAGTTAGTATAAACTACCAACAAAATTATACCGCCTTCCAAAAGATTACCTTATCATCGTTTTTACCGTAATATTCAGGTACTCGGGCGACTTCTTTGTAATCTAGTTTCTCATAAAACTTTCGAGTCAGTTCAAACACTTCCGCACTTGAGGTTTCGATAATCATTAATTTTGCCTTATCAGAACCCAAATTTCTGAGATATTCCTCTGACCAAATGACCAAGGCTGAACCTCGACCTCCACCTTGAAAATCTTTGGAGACAGCCAGAAAATATAGATTCCAAACCCTGTCCGAATGACTTTCTAGGCCAAAATACGCCCCACCAATTATCTTATTATTGTCTTCCAAGACTATCCAAATATTATTCTCATCCATGGGTTCAAGCTTCATTTCCGAACCATCAGAAAGACCGTTCTCGATTGAGATTTGGTCGAGTGCGCTTGTGTCAGAATGTGTCGCTAGTCGAATATTGAATTTGGGCATAAAAATATTAGTTAGAGTTTAGATTTAGTTTTTCCACCATGGCTTTGATCTTCACAGCTTTTTCAAAGTGGTCTAGATTGTGTTCCATTATCCACCAAGTAGCAATTTCAAGTAATAGCTCTGGGTCTGTATTCTTGTTCTCAAAAAAAGCATAGAACGAAAGTCCAACATTTTTGCCAGACTTGGCTATTTTAGCATTGCAGACTTTGATGATTTTGGTTTGCATTTGTGGGGTCATAATATTATTTAATTTCTACTTTAATTTTAACAGTATCTTCAACCCTCAGCTTTTCAGCCTTTCGGATACTAGCTTTGATGGGGAGAATATATGTCCCAAGTTCTTTGGAAGGGAATATTGAGGTTTTCCAGGTCGATTCTCCGATCGTCACCAAAACCGGAATAGATCCAAATCCACGACGACTCCAACCGTATATTTCCTTGATTTCTACATAGGTTTCTTTCGGCAAACTAACCAAATACCAAGCACCAGACTGACCAGAGTTGGCATGCCAAGTCCATATTTTAGATTCGAATTCATAGTACTTAGTAAACATCTTATTTCTTTAAACTTTCAAATATCTTTTGCGTTGCCCTTGCTTTTCTATCTACACCTAAAGCTGTCGCTATTTTGAAAGCTATTGAGTATTTTTGACCTTTATTCATCGAATTATATTTTTCCAAA
>JAYWFY010000042.1:0-2764 GCA_043778555.1 bacterium | reverse complement strand
ACTATCTCTGGAGCGAAGTTGTTGCCACGATTGAACAAATCCTTGAACAGGGTTCACAAATGCTGAATTTATGGCTTTGTAGCCCTCGTCAATTTGACCATTTAATTTTTCTTTGAAAGACATAAAGTTTTATGGGTTTTAGGCTAGATTTTGAAAAGTTTGGAAAATATAGTGTGTTTTTATCTTTGGAATTTAATTTTGCCAAAAGAACCATGACCCTTAAATTTAGGTAAAGATATTAGCTGGGATTAATTGGATGACTAAAACAAATATTTATCTACAAAAAAACCACTAGTTAATAGCGGTCAGTAATGAATGAGATTAGGTTGTTGTAGTTGCTTTGAAGAAAAGGGAAACAATTGTTGCGGCTAGAAATACTACGGCACAACCAAGGAAAACTTTGAACATTCCGCTCTTGGCTTCTTCCATTGCCCTGTGAGAGTCAGAACTTGTCATAATTTTGATACCGTTGAAAATCATAAAGATAATTGCAATTCCACCAGTAAAGTATTGAAGGGTTATTGCAACTGATGAAACTAGGTTATCTAATTTTGGAAATTGAATTCGATCACCAGATAGTTTGAATTCGTCGACTGCCAAAACCGTCAATGGATTGTTGATGGTAAAGAGAACGATATTAAAAACTGCGATGAATTTTAGTAATACTTTTTTGAGATTATTCATTATGATAAAATTTATATGTATAATTTTAAGGCTGATTACAATTTGTCAATATAAAAAACCGAAACATTGAACTAAATAAAACAAATTTTTTCTTTTTTGGCAAGCGTAGTTGCTAAGTGATTCTGAGAATTGTACACAAATACTACAAAAACAGGGCTTAGAAGTCAGTTTTACTTGGCAAAGGTAATTTTGTTTTAAGTGGAATAAAGTGAGAAACTTTGTTGAAAAAGAAACTATTAAATTCTATAATTAGACTAAAAATTAACTTAATTTACCTAAATTATTCGTGAATAGACAAAGATTATACCGCTTCATTCACGATTTATTCTCATTCTAAACATTCAAACAATACAATTATTTCCCTCCTTTTAGTCGGAAAGGGTTTGTGGTGGTTTTCCCCAATTGGCCAAAAACTTTGCGAGAAAATTGATCTATATTTCTACCCTCTGATCTGCCTCGTTTGTAGTCTTTGTAATAATTGGTCACTCGTTTCAATAGTTTTGATTAGTCGAGGTTTGAATTCTGCGGTTAGTAAGTTCGGGAATTCGAGGTAGACTACAGTATTGAGTGTCGAATCGTGGATCTTTAGATTTTGTGTATGTAAGGTTTTGGAAATTAAGTTAGTTGATCTAAAAACTCTTTGGTGAATCTTAGCTCTTTCTTTGTCGTCCATAGACTTAAAGCTATATTTCAAAGCAAATTCTGCCATTTCTAAATTCGTAACTCCTAATAAATATTGTAGGGCAACTAGTGTCTCATTTTCAACTAAATTAATCATCTCCAAAAAACTATTGGCACAGGATCTCATTGCTTTGATTTGGTCTATTCTACTTTTTGGTTTGGAAATCATATCGTTCGGTGTAAAGTGAATGAACCAAACATCTCTTGTTGTGTCTAACTCTCTGTTAAACTGACGCAAGCCTAAGGCTGTTGTAGAACATTCTGCACAACAAAATCCATTGACTTGAACAACGTATTAGCTACTTTACTATCAGATTTTAACTCTGCAATTCGTTTAGCAATCAAAACCGAAGCCCTTTCTTTTATGAGAATTGTTGGCAAATTAAATTTTAGGTTACTGAGCCAGATATGTTTTTGTTCAGGTGAATGCCACCACAAGTCTCCAATATGATATCGACCTTTCTTGAGGGTTAAATTTGATTGGATGTGATTAACTGGATAAGATTCTATTTCACTCATAATATTACTTCTGTTTTGTAATTTTGATTGAATTAACACTGTCTAAATGTGCATTAATTAAAACATTCCCAGTTAAGCTTCGTACTGGATTAGGATCTAATTTTATATTATTATCGTGGTTTGGGTCTCCAAACATTCCAGCATTCACATTCCTTAGATTCGCCAAGTTTGCAGCAATCAGTACAGGGTCGTATGGACTGTGGTAATTGATAATTCTCTGGTCTGGGAAAATAGTTTCAACATCTGCTTGGTAAAATCTAATTTCCTTTATGCTATCTGGAAGTTGATAGCCAAGGCTTAGTAATTCGTTGACCGCATGACATCCGAGTGAATGACAAATCAAAATACTAGGCTTGTATTCATTTAATTTGAGTTCTAGTTCAATAAGGTTCTTCTCGCTAGAGCATTCTTTTCTTGTTTTTTTGGTAGAGATAAGGTATAGTTACTATTTCTAGGGGTGTCAAATTTTTAGAATTGAACAAATGTTCTTGAAACTCGACTCCGGATTCTTTGATGCTATCAAATGTCGTAAAAATTTGGGAACCCCAAGGGTACTTTGCTCCTGACATGAACCCGCCTATCAGGAAATATTTATTCATAGTTTTTTGTTCAATAGTATTATCTTTTTTAGTCATACTGGTTCTTGTTTATTTTAGAGAGCAGTTTTTTTATTACTGTGTACTTTTATGTAATATCCTAGATTTTGGTAATTGTCAAAATTAATATTCGAGCATAATCAATTAATATTTCACCTCAATTACGATTTTTTATCCATTGTAACTACACGCCAATCATCCAAACACCTTTCTCACGGAATGCTGGGATTGTTTGAGATTTTGCTTTGTTAGTTATGTTGCCTGATGAAAGTCCGTTGTCCTTG
>JAYWFY010000041.1:0-7251 GCA_043778555.1 bacterium | reverse complement strand
CGAATCGAGTAATTCAAATTGTTCTTGAGTTAAGTCTGTTGAATAAGGCATTAAACAAGTAAACTTGATTTTGGATTTTATTGCAAACAGGTTCTATAGGAATCTCCAAGCATACTTTACATTTTGAGACAGAAGAAACAGAATTGAGATGCCTATAATTTTTACGATGTTGCCTGATTTTAGGATATTTTAGATTGATCATAAATTGAATCCTGCCCCACAATTGAGTTTTTAGAAAGTTAGAGTGTTGCACTTTAAAGTTGAATGTGGGAATTGTAATTTGTAAATAATCCAATTATGGATTACAATAGATTATATGGAAAAGATATTTGAAAACCAAATTATAAAAGAACTATACCCCAATATTAACAGGGAACTTGGAGACATAAAACCACTTAAGCTAGACAGGTTTAGTTTTAGTCAAGAAGGTAAAAATTTTATTGTCAAAAACCCAAATCAGCCAAAAGAAAATGCCAAAACACCAGTAGAGCGAATGGTTAGCCGTCTTGAAATAATTGACTCCAAAGGAAAGCTACCACTACTAATACAAAAAAATCATATCAACCCTAAAAATATTCCAAATAATTCAATTCAGTTGTTAATATTTAACGAAGGTGAAACAGGAAACTATCTAAGCATTAAGGATGCTGAAGAGATTATTATTGATAGGCAAATAAAGTCTCTTGAACCTTGGGTAGAATGGCTTTCCGCTTCCGACTATCCTGTGTGGTTTAAATATAAAACTATACGATCAGTGATTAATGTTGACAACAAAGGCTCGAAAAGAAGGTCGGATACAACCTCAGAGTTTATTGATTTTAACGAAGAAGCAATTGATAAAATATACCAAGAGTTTTGCAAAAATAAAGATACAAATTTTATAAAAGTATATAAGGAATTGACAAAGGATAAAACTATTGAAGGCAAAGAAACCACAAAAGGTGAGTGGCGGGAATTTAACCTATCTGAAAATGGGATTGAAGACCTTTCAAGATTGACCAAAGGTGCTGGTTGGTGTACGCAAAATAAATACAATTTATTGGAATATAAAATAGATGATCCAGATACCAAATTTTATATATACTTTTGCGAAGATCTTAATAACGAGACTACAATCCCTACTCTATGTATTCGTGTTGCAAAGCAAGAAGTTGTAGAAGTCTGCGGTAAAGATGGAAATGTAAAACAAGGTGAACAAAAAGTCCCTGAATACCTCTCAGATATTGCCTTTCAAAAATCTATTGAATTAGGTGCTGGTAAAGAAATAAGGCAAAAATATAAAGATACAAAACTTCTTGAAAAACTTTTTAGAAGAATTACCAAAAACCCTGAATGTGCTTTAACAAGAGAGGAACTATTATTTCTTTACGAAGTTGAAAAGCCCATACAAACTATGGGTCAGTCACCAAATAATTTCAGAAAAGTACACTTACTTAAAGATTTTAGACTGGCAAAAACTAGGGAAGATTGGTCAATCATAAAAGATCTTCAAGTTGAAGAAGTGGCACAGCTCCCATTAGAAGTTACAAAAAATACAAAATTTGTTATAGAGCCTTATTTGCTTTACTCCTCCGAACAAACTCCAATTTGGTTTTTGACAAAATATATCAAAAGTATTAATTTTGAATCACCAGCTGGTGAAGATTTTATGAGTATGAGACCTCTTATTAACAACTCCAATACTCCAGTAGAAATTTTACTAAAAATATTGGACACCAATGAATTTGATTCTAAGTTTTGTCAAAATAATGAATTTGCACATAATGAGATACTTAAAACTATAATCACGAGAACAGATTTTAAAACAAATTGTTCTATGGTTTATCAATTATTACAAAACCAAAATATCAATCCTTCAAACATCAAATTAATATTTCAACTCAGTCAACATGACAATTTTTGGAATAATCAATATGCAAAGAATATAAACACTCCTGAAGATATATTGTATAAATTATTACAAGACCAAAATGTTGATATGAAACAAGTTGAGTATGAAAGCTTTATAAACCATCCTAATTGCTCAAAAAGAATAGTAAACTTAGCAATTAATCATCTAAAAAGTTTAAAAGGAGTAGTGTCAGATGAGTACATTAAAAAAATTCTAAAAATAGCTGAAATAAGAAAAAATTCAGTTTTGTCACCTACCGCATCATTTCCACATACCTTTCACAGCTTTTTCTCACTTCGGTGATCCAGTCTTGACCTTCTTCTAGCTTTGGATATGTGATTCCTCGGCTGATAGGTACGATGACCCCTAGCCCATCTTTGTCCATGAGTTTTTTAATATCCTCAACAGAGCCACCCTGAGCTCCGATTCCTGGAGCAAGTAGAATATTTTTTTTCATGATTGATCGCAGGTGCAAGCATTCTTCGACTTTGGTAGCACCGACTACCGCTCCTAGATTACTATAACCACTTTGCCCGATACTAAATTCACCTTGCTCAGATACATACTCAGCCAGCTTATCAGAGACCGTTTTGTCACCTATCATAGCATTTTGGACAAAGCCTGAACCTGGATTGCTAGTTTTGACAAGCACAAAAACACCTTTTCCTTCTTTACTAGCCTCTACAAAGTTAATCATGGTATCTAATCCCAAAAATGGATTGACAGTCACGGCATCGGAGTCAAGATAAGATGTAAAATCAAAGTTTTTGAAAGTAGATTTGGAGTTTAGATAAGCTTTGGCATAAGCGTCACTAGTCGAGCCAATATCGCCACGTTTGGCATCCATAATTACTATCAAACCAAGGGATTTGGCATATTGCACAGACTTGGCAAGAATACGCACTCCCCAAGAGCCAAACTGCTCAAAGTAAGCTGACTGAAATTTGACACCACAAACCAAATCGTGTGTAGCATCAAGAACGGGCTTGACAAAGTCCCAAAGCTTACCATTAATTTCGTATTTTTCAAGATAGCGTGGACGCATATGCTCAGGAAGTAAGTCAAAATTGGGATCAATTCCTACGACGATAGGTGATTTTTTGAGTAGGATTTGTGCGTTGATTTTGTCGGCAAAGTGTGTAGTTGGAGTCATTTTAGTTATTATTTAATATATAAAAAGGTTTAAAGATTCAAATTATTTACGTCATCTTGAGGGTAGCGAAAGATCTCTTGGGTTTAAATACTTATAAACATTATTTTGTTTAATAATTTGCAATATGATTATTTGTCAGACACATAATAACAATTTGAATTTATAAATAAAAAGTTCTAAAAGCCATGTTTGCTACCCCAATTGATTGGATCAGCTTTCCAGTCTTTGATAATTTCTACTTGGTCGGTAGTCAAAATACCAGACTGATTGGCAGATTCTAGGGCATCTTCAAGGCCGCAAAGACTCACAAAATTACAATTAGCAGCATCAAAGTTTTCTATAGACTTAATCATGCCATGACTATAGATAAAAGCAACTCCGAGTACACTCAAGCCTACTGCTCTCACACTTTCTACAGCCGTCAAACATGACCCACCAGTACTCACTACATCTTCCACTACTACTACTTTTTGACCAGCGTAAAATTGACCTTCTACGGTATTGTTGTGACCATAACCTTTTGGTTTGCGATAGTAGATCAATGGTAAATTCAAAATCTCGGCAATCCAAGCTGACATCGCAATTGAGCCAGTTGCTACACCACATATAAATTCTATATCTGGATATGTCTCTTTAATTTTGGTAGCCAAATTGTAGGCAATAATTTTACGTAATTCTGGAATAGACATTATAATACGACCGTCACAGTAGATTGGAGATTTGATACCACTGGCAAAGATAAAAGGAGAAGTGGGAGAAAGCTCAAGGATTTTATTTTCCAAAAGTAAAGAGGCGATTTGAATAGAGTTAAGTTGTTGCATAAAAAGCTAAAATTATAATGAAATTGATTTATAAAAAAGAGATGCCAATAGGCACCACAGTTAGTTTAAATTAAATAATAAGACCTGTTCACTATTTTTTATACAGTATTAATAGTAAAATTTAATTTGTAAAATGTCAATCGACTCTGTAAAGATTTTTTTAAACTGGGGATAGGAGATACAAATAGCTACAAAACTTTTTGGACTTCTACAATATCAAGTTCAACATTGCTTTCTCTTTCAAAAATAGTCAACATTACATTTACACGACTAGTAAGCGAATCAATTGCACATATTTTTCCTTGCATATCTTTGAATGGACCATCTAGCACAAGCACAAGGTCACCGATTCTAAAATCATTAATGGTAATGACTTGGTAATTTTCGTTGCTAGCATCTATAGAAAGTTTGAGCTTTTCAACGTAGCCTTCTTCAAGAGGCACAGCTATATCTCCAGTACCTGTAATTTTGGAAATATATTGTGTATTTTGAATGAGATAACCTACTTCTTTGTCAAGAAGACATTTGACATAGATATAACCTGGATAAACTTTTTCATATTTTTCTACGGTTTGGAAGGACTCTTTATTTTTTTCTTTTCTTTTCTTCATTACTTTTTTGATTGGTACGTAGATTTCTTGAAAGCGATCTTGAATACCTAAATTTTTAATTTTAAGATCTAGGTTTTTGCGGACAGCATCTTCAAATCCTACATAGACTTGAAGCACATACCACTGGACTTGCGTATTGTTGATAAATATTCCTTGGACGTCGTACATATTAGTTGGATTGATTTGTGAATGTTTATAAAAAAAATACCCGAAGGTAACGACTTAAGCTTGTGTTATTTTTTAGATTTTGTCAAATAAAATTTCCCACGTTCAACCTCAAAGTGCTTGACAACAAAATATTTTAGGTTGATTATATTATATGCATTTACAATGCCGTGGTGGTGAAATGGTAGACACAGGGGACTCAAAATCCCCCGCTAGCAATAGTGTGAGAGTTCGAGTCTCTCCCGCGGCACCATAGTACATTTTTAAACTAGCCAGCCTAGAGAGTAGCTTTATTTAGTTGAAATCAACTCTCCTGTCCTTAAAAAATTAGTTCACACAAACCAAACTAGTAAATTAGCGAAAAACTTATCAAAATTATTTAAATAACTAAAAATCTTATCATCAACTTCATAGAGGTTGCTTTTGTTTGCTAAAGTTTGGTTAATTGATCAAAGTACTTAATAAAAAAACTCTATATATAGAGTTAGAAAATGTATTTGGGGTAATACCTAAGATCGCAAAACCTGCATTAGGAATTCTCCACCCGCTTTCTTCTCTTTAGATTCTTTGGAAGTCAAAACACCATGAGAAGTAGTAATAATGTTGGTACCAAAACCGTCCATGATCTTTGGCAATTCTGTGTAAGAACCATAAATTCTTTGTCCTGGGCGAGAAATTCGCTTCAGTTTACCTAGTTTTGGAGAGATAACAATAGAGATAGAATTTGCTTCTACTTCAAAGGTTTTAAAATACCCAAGAGAAGTTAGTTTTTTGCTGATTTCAACGATTAATTTGCTCTTAAGAACTGTGCATTCTGGTTTTTTAACCATTACGCAGTTGTTTACTCGGGCTACAAAATCGCTTACAATATCGTTCATTGACATAATAGTATATATTTTAAGTATTGATTAATAAGTTATTTGTAGAATTTTTAGTTGGTTGCTGGTGTGAATCCATTGAGAAGACCTTTGAGGGCAGTTTCTCTGACGCAGATACGACACATGTTGAAATGTCTAATGTAACCATGCTTTCTACCACACAATTCACACCGTCTGACGACACGACATTTGTACTTTGGGGTTTTTTTTGCCTTTACAATTAATGATTTTCTTGCCATATGTGATTATTTTTTAGAGAATTTTTTGGTTGGTTTTCGTTTTGGAGCTTTGGTTTCCAGACTGCCATCTTTATTGAACGGAAAATTGAGAGCTTTAAGCATTAACATGTTATTTTCAGATTTTGTTTTAAATACAACATTACACTGCATTCCAAAATTAATTCCAGCATCAAATCCAATATGAGGGAAAATAGAAGCTGAAGGAATACCAAGAGAATACGCTGCATGATTGACATCAAAAGCTGTAGTTTTAAGACCTTTAAAATCTCGAATACGAGGCAGAGCAATGTAAACAAGAAGGATAAGGAAGTCAAAAGCTTTTTGACCGCGAAGAGTCACAGAAATACCATTGATATCTCCAGCTCGGAGTTTAAAATTAGAAATTGATTTGGTTGACTTGATCATTTTAGGTTTTTGGCAAACAATTTTTTCAAGGTATTCAGCGATCAATGCTTTGTCCTTGTTTTCGTATTTACCTACACCAATATTGATAGAAACCTTTTCGATCTTAGGAAGGTCAAAAATATTAACAGTAGATCCTAGGTCTTTATTCACAGACGCTATTGATAGGTCTTTGTATTGAGTTGAAGATAAGTTTAGAGACATAAAGTTAATATTTATTTGGTTTCTAATACATTTTCTGTTTCAGGAGCAAGTTTTTTAGGCTTGATAACCTTTGCAGATACGATTGGAGTTCCAGTTTTTTTGAGAGTTCGGATTCTTTTTCCAGTTTTTGCATCTTTGACGATAGCAACCTTGGAAATAATACCGTCTTTGGTAGTGTGTGATAGGTTTGATACATCGATCATTCGAGGAACGCTGTACATAGATCCTGGATAACTTTGTCCATTGTACTTGAAAGCACGTCGGAATTTGGTTAATCCTGGAACACCTGCAACAGAGGCTCGAGTTTTGACAGTGTTCTTACTGGTAGTTTTTTTGACGATACCAAGGACTTGACCTACGGTACCTTTAAAAGCTCCAGCAATGAGCTTGACTGTATCACCTGTTTGTATGATAGCTTTTGCCATAATTATAATTTGATTTTTTATTAGTCTGTTATTCTAAAAGTTAGCTTTGAGAAATAGGTTTTATTTCACATTGTGAATTTCTGATAATGTTTATAGCTTGTAATGCTTTTGAGGCATATTCAGGATATAAGACACTAGCTTTTTGTGCAGCAATTTCAAAGTTGTTGTTTGCAAAATTGGTGTTGCCAGCTTCAAAGTCTATAATACCTTGCTTTATATAATTAATAACAAGATTTAATGTATTTATAGAAGTTGGAGAAGTATCAACTTCCAATTTTGGTAGAGTTTCTTGCTTCCAATTTGAATACTGTAATCGTAATGTTTCATTCATAAAATATTGGTTTAAATTGTTTATTTTAAGCTTTACAATACCTCTTCTGCTAATGATACGACTTTGTTATAGCCACGGTCTCGGACTTCTCTAGCCACAGGGCCAAATACACGAGTACCGACCATTTCGAC
>JAYWFY010000040.1:0-23774 GCA_043778555.1 bacterium | reverse complement strand
AATTGGCTCGGATATATGAGGGTAACCTTGGAGATTTTTTCCTTTCCAATACTGTAGATATCAAATATATTACCAGTACGCATCAGGAATATAGTAGTAAAAACAGCATCCATCCCAAATTTAAAGGAATCTATGATACCTACATTTTTCCAGACAAACTGGGTCCGCAAGGTGAAGCTTTTATCACTCCGATGTACGAAAAGTATTATTATCCCAACGAAAACCGATATCGGACTTATGTCAATTATGCCACAATGGTTCGCCGAGACGCTAACGCTCCATGGAACGGTGACTGGAATATTACAGCGGCTCCAGCTATGGCAGGCTTTTGGCAACTACCATCAATGTCCCGGTCAACTAGTCAGATTGAAATAGTCCAGGGTGGCAATACACTTGATAGCTACAAAGATATATACGAGAATAATTAAATTTTTATAGTCGTCCTCTTGTCGGTTTTGTTGAAGTTAATTTAAGATTTATAGATGTTGAAACAAATTCAGGATGACAGCCTGCCAAATTTGAATTAGGTTATTGGTGGAATAAGTATATATTTGATTTATTTTGGGCAAGGGATTCTTTCCACTATTGAGCTGAGCAAATTGGCTATATTCTCACCAGTCTTGGCACTGACACAGATGATGTCTTCTTTCTTATAACCCAAGATTTTGTCTATTTCCTCTGCTCGAGTGTCGATATCGCTGTTGGGTAAATCAATTTTGTTGAGTACTGGGATAATTGTGAGATCTTGACCCATAGCGGCATATAAGTTGGCGAGTGTCTGAGCCTGAATACCTTGAGTGGCATCAACGACTAGTATAGCACCTTCGCAGGCGGCGAGCGAACGAGAAACTTCGTATGCAAAATCTACGTGCCCTGGAGTGTCAATCAAGTTGAGCATATACTTGCCCTTTGCAAAATTTTGAGATCCTGCGTATTCGTAGTCCATGCGAACAGGTTGCAGTTTGATAGTGATTCCACGCTCTCGTTCCAAATCCATTTTGTCCAGAGACTGTTCTTTCATTTCTCGTTTGGTAATAGTACCAGTCAATTCCATAAGACGATCAGCCAATGTACTTTTGCCATGGTCAATGTGTGCGATAATGCAAAAGTTGCGGATGTGTTGCAGGTCAGCCATATGCGATTAATATTACAAGTTTTTATCTAAGATTTCGCTGATTTGGTTAAGACCTTCGCCGTAGATTATTGCCATTTGCTTGAATAACTCAAAGTCTAAGTTTTTGTACTTGTCACCTTGTTTTTCTACCAAGTTGTTGTAGGTATCCCAAAATTCAGACTCAGTCATATGAGGCAAAAAGAAGAAAATTTTTTGGAAGATGTTTTTTTTGTAACGTTTTTCTAATTCTCCTATTACGTCATTGAGTTCACCTTCTAGTCCTTTTTTTTTGACTTCAAAATCTGCCACCAAGATTTCCACTTCTTCTCGAATTTTGGAAATAGAGTTGAACTGCTCGGTAATAGTCTTATAAAGTTTGCCAGTGTCTTGTTGGTATCGGTGCAAAATCTCATCTTTATCCATTGCTACCAAGGCTCTACCAGTGTTGGACTGAGAAAAAGAAGATAGTATAACATAGGCATCTTTAATATCAATAAATTGACTATTGTTACCACCATTCTTGTCTGGATGATTGGATTTGGCTAATTTGTGGTATATTTCTCTTACTTCGTCGGCTGTAATGTAGCTGAGTTGTGGCTCGGTAAGGTTAAAAATTGTGAGAGCTTGATCTAGTGTCATCATACAAATGATTGGTATTTTGTTAATATTTTGTAAGTGATTTATAGTACAAATAATGATTTAATTGCTTTTTGTTGTCAATTGATTGTCAATTGAAGATTCAATTCATGAGTAGAATTACTAAAATTGTTGTGTCCAGTCGTCGGGAGGGAATACTTCTCTTGGTTTGGAGCCATTGGAAGACCCGACACAGCCCTCTTCTTCCATCAGCTCTATAAATTTTCTTGCTCGAGGATATCCGATACCAAGCGCAGTTTGAAGCATAGAAGTGGACACAGCTCCTTTGATAAAGGCGATTTCTTTGGCACGGTTATACACTTCGTCTACAATTGTATCATTTTCATTCTCGTAGTCACTAGCATTTGATTTCATACCAGGAACGACTATCTTTACTCTTGGTGGCTCGGTAATTTCGGGTCGGTGATTGATCAAAAAAGTATTATTGCCTACTTGCCCTTTGACAAAGCTCACGACTTTGGTGACCTCTTCTTCGTCTACATACGCGCCTTGAAATCTCACCGCCTTCATGGTATTAGGTGACATTATCATGCCATCACCTTGACCCAGTAGTTTTTCGGCACCGATTTGATCCAAAATTACACGACTGTCAATACCAGAGGCAACTGCAAAAGCTATACGAGTCGGAACATTGGCTTTGATCAAACCTGTGACTACTTGTGTGTCAGGTCTTTGTGTTCCAAGTACCAAGTGAATACCAACCGCACGAGACATCTGAGTAAGCCTCACAATTATAGGTTCTACTTCATTTTTGGCAAGCATAATTAAGTCTCCAAGCTCGTCAATGACAATCACCAGATAGGGAATTTCGGCTTGACCTTCTGGCTTTGCTTCTCGTACAAATTTGTTATAATCAATAATATTTCGCTTACCAAATTCTTCCAGCAGCTTGTAACGCCGCTCCATTTCTAGCACTGACCATTTTAGCGAGTTGATGGCTTTTTCAGCAATGGTTATTACTGGTGCCAAGAGGTGTGGGATACCGTTGTAAGGAGTAAGCTCAACTTTCTTCATATCCATTAAAAGCAGTTGCAAATCTTGGGGAGAGTATCTGTATAGGAGACACAAAAGCATGTTGTTAATCCAAACAGATTTGCCGGCACCAGTACTTCCCGCTACCAAAAGATGAGGCATTTTGGCAAGTGAATAAATCACATTTTTGCCAGCTACATCCAAGCCTATAACGATTGGTAAGTCGTCTTTAAAGTTTCTGAAATCATTGGTTTGCACAAGGTTGCGAAGCCGAACGATAGCCTTTTTTTTGTTGGGGATCTCTATACCCACTAGGTTTTTGCCTGCAATTGGCGCTTCTATACGAATAGAACTCGCAGCTAATTCCATAGCCAAATTGGATGCCAAAGACTCAATTGACGATAGCTTGACACCACTACTTGGCTTGAGCGAATATTGGGAAACCGTTGGGCCGGCTACAGTATCCTTCATTTCTGTCTCTATGCTAAAACTCCTTAGTGTGTTACTAATTTTGAGCTTGTTTGCTTCTATGTCGCCAGGATCGCTATCACTTGTTCCAGCTTTGAGTAGGTTGAAAGTAGGAAACTCCCAAGAGATTTTTTCGCCAGTAAGCATCAAGACTTCTTGTTTTAGTGGTTGTATATCTACATTTTCAGATTTTAATGATGATTTGGCTCCAGATTTGACTTTGTCAGGTACTTTGATCTCGATATTTGGCTTAATCTTATCAATTATTGATTCTGGAGTAGAAAGATGGGTTTTGAGATCTACATTTTCAAAAGGTTTGACGGTTTCAGTAGTAACAATAATGTTTTCATTGGTTTGTTTTCTCCAAAACTCAAAAATATCAGGAATAAAATCCCAAAGTAGATTTGGTTCTTTTGGCAATCGCTTGAGCTTGGCGATAAAATCGTAAGGAGCCATCTGTGAAAATAAAAAAAACCCAAACAAAAAAACAAAAAATAACATCACAAAACCTCCATAACTTCCAAAAAATCCTGTAATTAAAGGATAAAGTATATAGCCAAAGAGTCCTCCACCTTCATACGACAACGAAGGTGTGCTCAGCTCAACCCAATTGAAGAGGTTTAAATATCCGCAAATTCCCCAAATCATAAAAAGAATTCCCCAAATCATTCGACTGTTGAGCTCCTCTGGTTCGTATTTTCGCCTTTGGTATCTGATCAAAAGTACTGCAGTTGCAAACAAAAATATTGGTACAAAAACTGCGCCTCTACCCATCAGTGTACGGATAAAACTTCCCACCATTCCGCCAAAACTACCTGCCCAATCTATCAGTGAAAAGTAAATCTCAATGCCAAAAGCCACACAAGCTACAATCCATAGAGTAAACTCTGACTGTTTATCCATTTTTAATTTTGGTAAAATGCTAGGGAATTGGAAAGTAGGTAATTTAAACATGTAGTGCAGGGTTGGCTGATGAGGTTTTTCAATGATTCTGACATCTAATGGTATATTCAAAATTACACCAAAAGCCTACTTCGTGTCAAATATAAGCTATGTATTCGAAGATTTGAAAAGAAAGTGAGTAAGTGTTTAATTAATTAAGAATGCTTGACATTGCAACCAAACACTATTAAAATTTGAATATGTCACAGCTCAATTTATGGGTAAACTCACAGATCGGTTTACAGCTCGATTTGAAATATTTTCAATCATATCTAAAGGCAATTTCAAAGACAAATTTGGTAAACAATTTGGAAAGTATCGATAAATACAAAAGTGAACTTGGTTTTGATTTTGCTGTCAGTTCAGTGTATTCTAGCAATATAGAGGGTAATCCTATGGATCTCAATAGCTATTTTAACTATGACCCCAAAGTCAAAGCTAGTCACGAAAAACAAGAAATTGACGAGCTTGTTCTTTCCTATGTGTTTGCAAAAGAAAACCCTTTAAACTACAAAAACCTTCTCAAGGCACACAGAATATTGAGTCAGTCTTTTCTTGAAGAGTTTCAACAAGGATATATCCGCACCAATTCAGTAGGGGTTTTTGGGTCTCTAGGATTGGTCTATTTGGCACTCGAATCGGAAAAAGTTGAAGAAGAATTAAAATCGTTAATAAAGGAAACTAAGCTATTAATAAAAAGTAACCTTAGTCTTCCAGAAATATTCTATTATGCTAGTTTTTTACATTTGAGATTGGCTCATATTCACCCATTCGCTGATGGTAACGGAAGGACTGCTAGGCTTGTGGAGAAATGGTTTTTGGCTAGCAAGCTAGGTGAAACAGGCTGGAAAATTCGCTCAGAACAATATTATAAAGAAAATCAAAAGGAGTATTACACTAATATTAATCTCGGGTCAAATTTTTATGAGCTTGATTATACTAATTCAATTCCATTTTTAACGATGTTAACCAACTCTACAGCTTTTTTGGGTTAGGTTGATTTAAAATTAAACACAAGTGCTTTAAATTGACATATTTAGTTTTTTTAATCAATATTAACAGATAAACAGTAAAATAACCACATAATCAAAAATGTTTTCCATAAGTAACCGCCCAACAATCAAAGAGATTCACAAGTTATACGAAGATAAGCTGGCAACGCCATCCCAGGTTATCAAATTCTTTTATAACAGAATTACAGAAATTGACAAAAAAATACTTGCGTTTAATTTATTAACCCAAGATTTTGCATATGCAATTGGTAAAAATCAAGATGAAATTTTAAAATCAAAACCTTGGGATCAAATCTTAGAGTCTATGCCACTTTTTGGCATTCCTTTTGGTAACAAAGCAATTATTCAGGTGGAAGGAGAGATTTTTAATGCTGGATCCAAGATTTTGCAAAATTATCGTGCGCCATATTCGTCTACTGCTTATTTGAATGTGGAAATAGCTGGAGCTATAATGATTGGTATTTGCAACATGGACTCTCATGCAATGGGTTCTTCTGGCGAAAATAGTAATTTTGGGATAACGCGAAACCCTTTCGACCTCAGTCGGATATGCGGAGGTTCATCATCTGGCTCGGCAGGAAGCGTGGCAAGTGGTCAAGTCGTCTTTAGTTTGGGTACTGACACAGGTGGTTCAATTCGTCAACCGGCTTGCTTTACTGACACCGTTGGACTAAAGCCTACCTACGGAATGGTTTCACGATGGGGAACCCAACCTATGGCGTCTAGCCTTGATCAAGTTGGAGCATTCACCAATTGTGTGGAAGATAATATAATTGTGACAATTGCCTTGGCGGGAAAAGACAAGAAAGATATGACAAGTATAGATTCTTCCAAAACTATAACAAAGCTCAAAAAAATCTTAGCAACCAAAAAAACTCAGAGATCACAAAGCAGAATCAATAAGACACTCAATCCATTGAGAATTGGAATTCCGAAGCAATTTTATATTGAAGGTATTGACGTGACTATTCTAAAAGCAATTCAAAACATAACCACCAAATTACAAAATTTGGGTCACCCTCTTGTACCGCTTGATCTACCAATTGTTGACGAAGCTCTTGCTATTTATTATATGACTGTTTCGGTCGAGGTATCGTCAAATTTGCAAAGAATTGACGGAGTTCGTTTTGCCAAACAAGACCATGACTCCTCAACAAATATGGAGGAAATGTATTTTGATCAACGTCGTAAAAACTTTCCGCAGGAAGCTCAAAGAAGAATAATGCTTGGGTCTTACGCTTCTTCAGCTGGGTACTACGATGCATATTATAACCAGTCTCAAAAAGTCAGAGCCTTAGCTATTGATCAGTTTTCCAAAGCATTCGAGAAATGTGATGTGATGTTGGTTCCCACTTCTCCAGAATTTCCTTTCAAAATAGGAGAAAAAACTACTGACCCTATACGAATGTACCTATCGGATATTTTTACTTGTCTTATTAACCCCATCAAGATACCAGGGCTCAACGTACCACTTGGATTGTTTGACTATGTTGATGACAAACTTAAGGTTTTTGACGAAACTACTGAGCAAGAAAAAAAATTGCCAGTAGCCCCAAAACGTTTTCGAGCTGTAGCTTTAATTAACATAGAAGGTACCAATCAATACTTGGCTTTTAAAAAAAATCTAGATACCAAGGAGTATTATAATGATCCAAATACCGTTTACCTTCCTGGAGGAAAAATAGAAGACCATGAATCTGCAATTTTGGCAGCAAAGCGAGAAACTCTCGAGGAAATTGGAATTGATCATTTGCAATTGGTAAAAGTATTAGGTCAGTGTGAAAAAGTTTTGCGTTATCAAGATAGTCTATCTTATAGCCATGAGACATACATTCTTTATAAAGTCACCCAACAAGATGTTGATAATAGAGTACAGAGTGAAATTGATACCAAAAACTATGCTTTAGAATTGGTGACCCTTGATCAGCTCAAATCTAATAATTGGAGTCAGCTTAACTGGATAATTGATAATATAAATAAGTCAAATACTCAAATCAAACTCCCAACTGGTTGTCAAATTCTAGCCAATAACCTTTGTGAAGACAAAATTTTTGAGCTTGCACTAGATATTGAGAAGCTTGTAAAAGAAGATGTTTAGCTTTTTGCAATCCTAAAGAAAAGAAGTGTTTTATACTCATTTCTCTGACGATACCTACTTCCATACTAGCTTTTACGCTCCTCCAAAATACTACCCCGTCACTTACGGTGCCACCCCTCCTAAAGAAGGGGAATCTTTACGCTAGTAGTTTGTTTATAGATTTGTAAAAGTTGAGGAGGAGATTGGTATACTCTAATTGCTCACACCTTTACCAAACCATTTGGCTCGAATTGTTTCATAGTCTCCATTTTGATACATTTTGAGAAGCTCTTCGTTTATTTTTTTTCTTAGTGGTGAGTTGCTCGGTAACGCTATGCCATAGTCTTCAGTTGTGAATGCCCCACCCACGACTTCGTACTTGTTGGTTTTATTGTTACTTGCAAAGTATTCCAAAGCTGGCTTGTCATAGACTACGGCAACAGTTTCTTTTTTATCAATACTATCAACGGCGTCTTTGAGATTTTCAAATTCTAAATAATCTATAGAGTTGTCCTTGAGGTACTTTACTGAAGTTGTACCTTTGAGCGTTGCAATTTTTTTATCTTTAATATCATCAATGCTGTGAATAGTGCCATTGAGCTTGTCAGTAGTCAAATTGGCGGTCACCTGAGCAGTAAAAAATGCCACAAATAAAACTCCAAGAACCATCCAAATTAATCCAAAGACTTTACCAGTTTTGGTAACGGGGTGACGATCCTCTTGACCAAAAATCCCAGTAAAACACCAAAAATAAGACTCAAATATACCCAAGAATATATTTCTAGTATCCAAAAAACCATCAACTTTGCGACGCTCCACAAAATATATTATGATTGCTGGGATTATAGAAATAAGAAGCATTGACAGTGCCAAAACTCCAAAGTCATAATTCCAAATAGCTGTACCAATTTTTACAAATATATCAGGAATAATACCTGACTTCGTTGATGGGCTAGTCAAAATTGACAATCCAGAGTGGAACATTGGGTAGCTAAAATCTACTTTATTTTCTCTATCAGCTGTAATAGAAATACCAGCTATTCCAACATCAGATTGATTGCTAGCTACGGAGTCTATAATTTCGCCAACATTTGTAAATACTTTAGTATCAGCTGTAAAGGTGTTAATATTTTTGCTAATTGCGTTCCATAGTTCGATACTAAAACCTGAATATTGCCCGTCTTTAATTATCACAAATGGCTCAAGAGGTTTGATGGCTAGCTTGACGGCTTGTTGTTTTGATTGGCTATTAAAGTCGTTAAAGGTGTTACCATATTGGTTTTGGGCATTTGAGACTACAGGAAAAAATATTAGTGAAACAAAAAAAAGTATAGAGAATGGCGAAAGTAAGGCTTTAGACATAGTATGAAAGTGTTAAGTTTTTATTTTATTTATGTATCTATTATAGGATTATTTTATCTTTTTGGTCAATATACCAATCCCGCCAATACAATTGACCAAAAGTGTTGATTCGAATACACTTAAAAAATAATGAATAATAACAACCCTAACAAAATAAACCCACACTCAAGCACTACAGATTTGTTTGGCTATATTCCTAAGTTTGTTTCGTTATCTCAAAAAAAAGATTTTATCAGCGATCTCAGGGATATTTTACTTGATTTGCGATGTAAATTGCAAACTGCCAATAACAAGACCAATTTTTTTCTTTTTGCGGCTCTTTCTCAAAAAACTAATACTAAAGTCACGTCTATAAGGCTGGCTGTCGAAAATAAACACATCAAAAACGATCCAGATGAGATCAAGGTTCTAGAGGCAATACGTAATAGTAGTAAAAAATTTAGCAATAAATACACAAGTGATATGAACGACTGGAGAACCAAAGCGGACTTTCTTGAGCGTGAAATAGAAAAATATCAAGATTTACTCGAAAGGGTAAAGGATGAAAAAATACAGACTAAAAGGTAGTTATCTCAAATAAGTTTTTTTGCTATTAAACTCAAACCAGCTTTTACACCTCTCTAAAGTACTACCCACGTTACCTACGGTGCCACCCGCTGCGAAGAAGGGGAATTTCGTACCAAGCAAATGTAAAAGTTGGTGGGAGCTTGACTGCAAGCCTCTTGAACACCTCACATTTCTAACTTAAAATTGTAATTTGAAATCTTGAGATATTATACATTCACCAATTCTATTTAGAAAACAATATTTTTTGTTTAGTTTTTTAGATGTGCATTCGGTCTATGTCACATATAAGTGCAAATTTGTCAAACTTAATTTTCCATTATGGTCTCAATTGCTTTCCAGCTTATTAAAGCTGCTTCCAAGGCTCCACCACCACAATTTATCCTCTCTAGCGCCTGCTCATAATTGTTAACCGTTGTGACTCCAAAGCCTATTGGGGTTGAGTTTTCTAGTGAGACTTTCATTATTCCTTCGCAAGCATATTTGCAAACATAGTCAAAGTGTGGAGTGTCACCTTGTATCACGCATCCAATTGCTACTAGAACGTCGTATGAAGGTTCACGATCATATTCTATATCTTCAAGGTTGATCTGGCACATAGCTTGTAGTAAGAGAGGAATCTCTATAGCACCTGGGACTTGTATGATTTTAATATTTTCAGATTTTATCTTGTATTCTTTGGCTTTATTGGCAAGGTCGAGAACCATAGCATCAGTAATATTACTATTAAACATGGCCTGAATTATTCCAACCTTAAGACTAGATCCATCAAAAATTTTGGTTTGTGTTTTGGTTGAATTTTGCATTTGATTTGAATTATTTACTGAACATATTTTCCACATAACGAGCTATAACGTCGACTTCGAGATTGACTAAATCCCCGACTTTGAGATCACCTAGGTTAGTTTTGACCAAAGTTAAACCTATTAATGACACTTCCAATCCTTTTTCAATTTTATTCGAAACAGTCAGGCTTACACCATTAATAGATATAGAACCTTTGTAAGCGATATATTTTCTGAGCTCGGCTGGAACGTTGATCTGCAATACCCAGTTGTCTGGTTCTTGGGTGTAGTTTGAAACTATTCCGACACCATCAATATGACCTTGCACAATGTGACCATCAAGCCTATCTCCAATTACCATTGCCTTTTCAAGATTTACATAATCTCCTATGAGTTTATTTTTGAGATTAGTTTTGGTTATGGTTTCGGGGATTAGTTGTAGCTTGAAACTATTTTCTTCTAGCTCAATGACAGTGAGACATGTTCCATCGTTGGCAATGCTGTCTCCAATTTTGAGATCTTTGACGAAATCGTTGTTAACTTCAACTGTAAAAAATATACAATTAATGTTGTAGGGACTGACTTCGATATTGGCAATTTTGCCTTTGTGAGTAATTATACCTGTAAACATAGATTATTGTTGCTGTTTTTTCTTTTTGTTGTCAAAGTATGGTCGTAGTAGATCATAATAAAGCCAGCCCAAAATGCCCGTTGATCCCCAAACACCAAACTGTGTAAAAAATCCTAAAATAGTGTTGTGTGTAGGTTGAAATTGCCATATTGATAGTTCTTCGTAATATTTATATAAAAAATCTGGGTAATACCCTACGCCAATAAAAACGTCCAAAATATTCATATTAATTGTGACCTTTAACCAAGTTTGCAAGTCGAGGATTCTGTACTGGTCAGATGTCAAAAATCTAAATACAAATAACCCTAATATTCCACCTAATAAAACTATTTTTGAATAAACTTTGAGCTTACTTTTGGAGGTAATTATCCAATCAAATAGGAATGTCATCAAAGAAACTCTAGACAGCGAAAGTATAGAGGTTGCAATTGTTATTATTTTTGCAAAGCGTGAAGAGTTCTTGGCTTTCAATTTTTTGTTAAAATTTGCTTGGTAAGATTTCTGATAAAATTCATCATCATATTGTTTATAAACAAATAGTAAACCAAATATAGCTACAAATCCTAGCAAAGAGGGGTGTTGTGTCAAGCCATAACCTCGAAGAATATTAACACCAGAAATGTTTTCTCTAGCTATATTAAGGGTGTTAGCATCGATTATTGGTTCACCCAAATACAACAATCCAATGCTGTGACCTTGAATGATTTGATAAAATGCCGTTATCATATTTAAAATTATATAAAGCCAAGTAGCTTTTTTTTGCCAGTTATCAAGGTTAAGACTTAGAATAAATAGTAAGAGAACAGGCAACGAAGAAGATAAAACAAAGTGGTCAAATGCCAAACTCAAAGCCAGCCCAACAAGTAAAGTAATTCTAAATGGAAAATTTGATTGACTTAGTAGTTTTGGAATAATGTTGATTAGCAAAAATAGCCTAGCAATGATCATAAGGATACCAAGGCTAGGGTGAATCAAAAAACTTAAGAGCAAGGTGACAATGACAAATAAATGAGAAATCGTTGGAGTGATAAAATATTTGGTGTGTGGCTGTAGATAATTATAAAAGAATGTTAAGATAAAAAATCCAAAACTTAACGCTCCAACGATCAAATCTGTTGGTGAAACGATAATATCCAAAAAATTGTTGATTTTTGCCTGACCTACAAATGGATTAAAATTATAATATTTATTTACAAAAATTGTCAGAATAATTATCCAAGCTAAGGTTTTTTTAATAGTATTTTTCATAAGAATAATTTTATTTTTTGTATTTATGACCGCACTGTACTTAAACTTTATTTACTTCGCTCTCTCTATTATACTCAAAACTTAGCTTACTTTTACACCTCTCCAAAATACTACTCACACCACCTCCGGTGCCACCTCTTTCAAAGAAGGAGAATTTTTAAACTAGTATTTTGATATATTTTTGCTGTTAGAATAAGGGTTGTCAAGAGATTTCTTTGTCTCCAACTCAAGATTTTGACTTGACCAAATGAATTTGCATAGTGTAATATGTAAAATATGCATAATTTTATCAACACAATAATTCAATTTTTGGAAACTATGATGCAAAGTAGCGGAATTTTTGGTTACTTTTGGCTGTTTTTGGGAACTTTTTCTGAGTCATTTTTTGTTCCAATTCCTAGTGAAATCCTGATGGGACTGGCAGGGTATTTGATTAGCAAGGGTACTTGGACTTGGCCATTTGTAATCTTCTTTGCAGTTTTGGGCAATGTAATATCCACTGCTATAGTATGGAAGCTTGGTCATGAATACGGAGAAAGCTTCATTCTCAAGTGGGGAGGGTATGTAGGCTATGACGAAGAAGAGCTAGAACAAGCCAAAAAACTATTTGACAGATGGGGATACCCGATTATTTTTGTTTGTCAATTCGTCCCCGTAATGAGATCTGTTGTTACAGTGCCAGCTGGTGTCCTAAAAACTGAGCTTGTGCCTACATTGGTTGCTACGGGTACAGGTGCGGCGATATGGTTGGCAGGTTGGACTTATGTTGGTACTATTTTTGGTTCAAATTACAAAACTATCACTGAAAATGAATGGGTTGTAAAATTTGAAAAACCTCTTTATGTTATCATTGCTTTGGCGTTTGTATATTACATTTATCATCATTTTTATAACGCTCATAAAAAGAGACAGAAAAAAGCAAAATTCTCCCAAAACTAATTTAAAACAACTTCAAAAAATGTTAAAATACAAACTATCACGCAAAATTCTCGGTGCGTTAGTTCTCGCTATCGTTGTTTTTATAAGTTTTAATTATCTTTATCCAAAGTCTAGTAGTAGCGATTTTGCTGTCTCAGCCCAAAACAACATTACTGGATATATTTCTAAAAACAGTAATCCCTCTGCACCTTTACAGTCCAAAATAAAACAAAATGTTAGCCAGAAAATTACTCTACCTATTTTGATGTATCACCACATTAACACTGTTGAGAGCTTACCCAAAGACGATAAAACAGGAATTAACCTTCGAGTTTCTCCTGAGATATTTGAAAAACAATTACAGTTTCTACAAAAAAACAAATTTAACACTATTAATTCATTCCAGCTTCAAGACTATCTAAATGGAGGCTTTGACTTGCCAGATAATCCTATTATGCTTACTTTTGATGATGGATTTACAGACAGCTATACTAACGCTTTTCCCGTTCTCAAAAAGTATAATATGTCTGGAGATTTTGGCATTGTGACTAGCATGGTGGGTCAAAGTGACCATATGTCTTGGGATAACCTCAATGAAATGAAAAATGCAGGAATGAGTTTTGCGTCCCATACCGATAATCATTGCACGACAGCAATTAAAGACAAAAATGGTGAATTTGAAGATAGTCCTATTTCGAATATAGAAAAACCGTGCAGCAGCTTTGCAATTCAAGAAAAACTTAGCTCTGGACAAATCAAGTATGAATTTGAAAAAAGTAAAAACAAACTCGAAAAAAATCTAAATATTAAGATTTCTCATCTTATTTATCCTTTTGGTTTTTATAACAAACAGGCTCAGGAAATCGCCAAAAATTTGGGATACAGTTTTGCAACTACCGTAAAACCTCAAAAAAACAATATAGTAGATTTTACCAATCCATTTGAAGTTGGTCGGTTCAGAGTTCAAGGTCAGCAAGTAGGTGATCTCAAAGGTTTTTTTGTAAATTGAGGATTAACCAATCTCCCAAAATGTTACCCCACTCAAAGAACAATAGTCCAAATCATCAACTCATTCAAAGGTTTGGTAGGGAAATAAGTACAAAACAAATCATGTTTTTATTTGCAAAGGTTATTGGTGGTTATTTGGTCTGTTCCTATAATTTTTTCTTGAAAATTAGTCGTGAATAAGCATTTGTACCACTTTTGATAGTTGGGTATATTGGATGAATTGGAATAATCTTCTTTTTGGCTGTCGATTATACTAATATCAAAGACGTCTTCTCCAATGTTTTTGAATCCCGCTTTTTTGATCATTTTATCTTTATAGTTATCAAGAAATTCAAAGCTATTTTGGGTCAATAAGTTTTTTTTAGCTTGTTCAAGCTCTACTTTTTGATTTGTAATTAATATATTGTTTTTGCTAACTTTAAAATTTTCCAAAATATAAAAGCTATTTAAAAATATACCAACAACAATAACAAAGTGGATAGCATTAACAAACCATTTTTCTTGAAATATTTTTTTGAGCATTACTCTTAATAATCTTCTTTAGGTTGGTTATTGTCAAATCAAATAGAAGTTACTATCATTGACAAATTAACATATTAGTTGGTATTATTCAAAGACAAAGAATCAAGTCCATAATTTTAAGCATGAGTTTATTCAAAAATATTTTTAGCTCAAAGCTTTCTATAATTACATTAGTAATTTTGCCGACATTCATCGTTTTGCTAATTCTTGCTTGGATTTATATGCTTTTTTTTAATATACCTTCTACAATTTCTCAAGATCCTCAAAATAATTCATTGGTTGCAACAAGTAACTCCTCTGACCAAATCATCGCTCAAACTTCTCAAAATTCCGTGAGTCAAAAAAAACCTACAAATGTTAGTTTTAACGACTTGGAAAAATTAAATTCCTCCAAAACCTTACAAAATATTACAACTTTACCAATCTCCTTATTAGCAAGTCCGCCAGAGCTAGTCTTTGATGAGTTAAACACACTTTTGGCAAAGATAGAATCACTGGACATTAACGACGACGCAGCTCTAGACAATCAAATTATCCAAAACTAAACTAGCGATAACCATCATATGAATTACAAAACCACCAGTGCAATACTTTTAATTATAACTATAATAATAACTACTGCTCTCGTCTATACACTTTTTGGTAAGAATAACAACCCAATAAGCATTTTTAGTACAGTCAATAGCTCCAACTCAGAATCTGAACTTATCAATCTTATAAAGACTCAATACCTTAGAGATACACCAGACAGTAATAAGCTCCTTGAAGCCAAAAATAGAGGAATCGTAGCTAGCCTTAATGATCCATATAGTGAATATATTTCCAAATCTGAAGAAAAAGAATTTACGTCCAATCTTAATCAACAATACAAAGGAATAGGAATACGAATAGAAAAAATAGATACTTTGTATGTCGTCACTGAAGTCCTGAAAAACAGTCCAGCCCAAGCAAAAGGAGTGTTGCAAGGTGATATTATTTTTAAAATTAACGAAGATCTGGTTACTGCTCAAACCAGCATTACTCAAATTGTCCAAAAAATTCGTGGCGAGCAGGGTACCAGTGTTAAAATTGAATTTATTCGAGGTGGGAAGCCTATTGATCTAGAGATATTTAGGGCTGACATCAAGGCTGATTTGATAACTTTAGAGATTAATGGTAAGTTTGCCATCGTTACTATCAGCTCGTTTGGTGAAGGGTTGGATGCTAGAATGAAAACGATCTCTTCGCAAATCACTTCTAATTCAAGTATTGAAAAAATTATTCTAGATGTGCGTAGTAACACGGGTGGATTACTCAACGAGTCAGTAGATTTGATTAGCTATTTTGTAGAGCCAAATACAACTTTGGTACAAGAAAAATCAAAAAATAAAAATCTTTTTGGGCAATATAATATTGATAAACTCAACTCAAAATCCACGACAAATACCCTTATAAAATACCCTTTGTTTATCTTGACTGACAAGTTTAGTGCTAGTGCTAGTGAGATTTTGGCAGGGGCTTTGAAAGATATTCGCCAAGCCAAAATTTATGGAGAAAAAACCTTTGGTAAAGGAGTTGTGCAGCAATTATTTCCACTTCAAAATGGTGATTTTGCAAAATTAACAATAGCTGAATGGTTAACGCCCAAGGGGCAAAATATAGACAAAATAGGTATCAATCCCGACATAGAAGTTCCTTTAGATTTGACAAAACCTGTCCGTGATAACAAAGAATTGATCAATAAAGTTATAATTGAAAACCAATAGTCTCAAATGTTCATTGCAAATATAATCTTGGGGCTAATCTTTGGAGCAGCTGGAGCAGCGTTTATAATATATGCATACCCTCTCAACAAAAAAGTACTTTTTCTGTCTTGGGTAGAAAAAAAATGGGGAATGGGAACTGGACCAACAGCCTACAAAATTATTGGTTTGATCTGCATAGTAGTTGGAATTTGCTCTATTATCGGCTGGCTAGATATTGCAACGCCAATCCTTGGAGGTTTTAAAAATGATCCAAAACCAACTCAGAATTTTTTTACTCAGCCTGTCGAGCAATCTCCAGCTTATAGATATAATGGTAATGTCGCACCGTAGCAACATGCTTATTGTCCTAGTTATTATTCCTCCAACAATTAAGCTTTAATCAATCTGAGATTCCTAGGTTTTGAAACAATTTTAGGAGGACAACATACCAAATTAAAACAATGTGCTTGGTAAAATAGCTATAAAATTTTGACCAATCGATTTCAAACAAAAAATCTACTATGCCTAAAAATAATGCAATCTTTGGAAAATACAAAGTTTCGGAGCGTAAACGTGATGGAGCCAACAAGCGTATTGTCTTTTATCTCACTCCAAAATCAGAATCTTTTGCCAATATCGAAGATTATACTGAAAAATATTTAGTTGGAATCAAGCGTAATAATATCATTGAAAGGTACCCAGAATGTATCCCAAATAGCCTTAGCTTAGATTTAAAAACTCAAGTGATAGATTATTTGAAAAAAAGGAATGACCAATACCAATTTCAAAAAAATAGTTTTTTGGGGTCTAGTTCCAATTTGGAAGCTGTGGACTTTGACATTTTTGAGAATATTTTTGAAGATTAATTAACTTTTAGAGCATTAATTTTGATTATCAATCTTTGTACTTCCAATCCAAAATCTCTTGTTTGATTATGTATTTCTTTGTCTAGTTTGTCTATACTTTGGTTAAACTCTTGAAGTCTAGGATAACTCTTGGTTTTTTGTGAATCTGAGCAAGATATTGATGCTACTTCTGTTGTTCTATCTTTTAAAAATTCAGTTTTTTGCTTTAATGATTTGGTTAACGTTTCAAAGGTTTCATTAAAAGCTGTGAGGTCTTGCCTGCTGTCATTCAAAAGTGTTTTTACTCTTGTAATTTTGGTTAGTTTTTCTGCTATTTCTTTAGTTCTTTCTAGTTTGCGATTTTCAAAATGCTTTGCCAAATATGACTTTTGGGTTTCACAAATATTTTTGACTTCTTTTTTGACTTGGTCAATTTCCAAATTTGCTTGATTTTTGATTTGTTTTGCTTCGTCTTTAATTTTGTTCTTGCTGGTTTGAAAATTATTTTTGATATCGTCTATTATATTTGCAGAAACTATAAGATTGGAGCAAAGTAGTGTTAGTAAGACTAAGGTGGAGGTGATAATTTTGGCTTGCATAAAGAATGATTGAGAATTTGTAGGTTGTATAAGTAGTGGTTACAAATTGTAGAAATAATTTGATTTAATTATATATTTAAAAATATTATATGTCAAAACCCATATTTTAAAGCCAAAATTTCCCTTGTAAATAAAATAAAAATGAGATAGACTAGAATTATAAACAGATGGCATTAGGCAAATTGACACCCTTCAAACCCTTGGCTAGACCGTTAAATACAACTTTAAATAATACAGCCAGTAGACCTATCAATTTGGGTCATAGTTCCGCTGGGATTTTGGCTGGAAGTAGCCAAGCCAATAAGATTAATCAGGCTATATCTATAGGTCAGAGTAATAGTACTGCTAGTATGTTTGGTGCAAAAGCTCAGCAACAAATAAAAACTCATAAGGTGGTCGGAATTGATGGGCAAGAAGTCGGTGACAATATTTCGCTCAATACTTTGCCGCTCCAACCCAAAAGTGTCGTACAAAATACAATTAATAACACCTCGACAAAAGTTGACACTGTTACTCAGTTTTTGCACAACCAAGATCTCCAACGAACTCCTGGAATTTCACTACGAGGAGTTGACAGTAATCTTATACCCCAAAAATTTGCTATACCCGTTGGTGGTAATCTTTCCAGGCAAGAACAAGTACAAAAGCAAAATGAGTCTATCAAGTCTGTCGTTGAGCAAAAACAGCAACAAGTCCAGGCTACTATACAGCGTAATAATACATTAACTGAGCAGCGAAATGTAAAACAAACAGCACTAGATCAGCGTGACATTCCTGCGAGAGAAATTTCTACAACTACAGTCAAATCTGAAACTACATCGTCTCAGCCATCAACCATAAATATTTCAAATGCATCAGTAGTGCCCAAGGTTGTAACCAGCTCAGTTGCCCAAGTCAATCTTACCAAAGCAGACGAGCAAGTCAATGAACAAGACGAAGCACAATCCAAAAAACCAAAAAACCATATCTCTTTGGGTCAAATAGTCGATGCTTTGATTGTTCACCCTCCAGTTGTCAAGAATAGTTATGCAATCCAAGAAAAATTCAATAATACAACTTTTTTGCCTGAAAGTGGCGGAGTTCCTTATGAATTCTACCTTGAAGTCGACAAATCTCAAACGGAAGTTCATCAGTATTTGCTCGATAATCTTGAGCTTTGCAATCGTAAAAAGTGGTTTGGATTCTTTGTCAGAACCTTAAACTCCAAGATTAACAATGACCCAAATAGATTCCCTAGGGCTGTCACTCTCAACTACCAAGTCCCGTCAAATAGCTTTTCTAGCGTCAAATCACTTTATTTTTATTTTAATATTGACGTGGGTGGTTGTTCTCCTAGTATTGACAACAAAGTCCAAAAAAACCTTTTGATCAAGGACAATTATCCAAGTACTAGCGCTGAAGGGTTGCCTGTTGATATTCAGAAAATCAAGGTTTATTACACGAGAGTCAACGGAAAAATTTATCCAACAAAGCAAAATTATGAAATTGATTACCCTCCTCAAGGCAGCCAGTCTCAAGATTCTACGGAGTCCAAAGCCGTTGCATACCAAGGAGAATTGAGCAAGGATCCAGAGGTTGTAATTGGTGATAAAAAAGTGGGGGAAGCAGCGAGCAAAACCTCTAAAGAAATCACACAACCAGAGACTAAAGAAGCTGCTGAGTTACGAGAAACAACCGTTCAAAGCGAAGCTGCCCAAATAGCTAGCCAAATTTCTGCTGATAGAGTCAGTGGAATCAAAGAAAAACAAGAATCAATCGGAGTCGGACGCCAAGTTGGTCAAGAAAAAGCTCAGGCAGTAGGGGCTAGTGGCAAAAACACTGTCGGCATAGGTGAAAATCATAACGCAACTGTAGATGTTGGTGGGGAGCATCTTTTTGGAATTGGCAATCTTGGTACTCAAAACAACTCACAAAACAACTCACAAAACAACTTTCAAGCTATTGACTCGGGTGCTTTGGCTGCTATCGCTATTGGCGGTACTTTGAGTACTGGATCTGGAGCTCTGATTTCTGAGACTTTGCCTCTTGGAGCAGCCGCCGTTGGGCTCGGTAGTCTTCAAGGTGTTCAAAGTACAATTAGTCTAGCTAGTGGTGACGTTCAAAATGCTATCAATTCCAACATAGGTAGATACGAGGGAGAATTTCAGCAAATGGGCTCAGTTGGAGTTACAAATTTGAGCGGAAGTAGTAATATTGTAGGCTTTAAGCGAGGTATTAGTAGCTTAGAAAATTTGCGGGCTGGACAGACAATTATTGCTGGCTCAGTGGGTGGAGACAACGGAATTTTACTATTTGCTCCAAAAGAAGAAGTGGCGCTGTTTGCAGGTTTTCAGTCACCCATATTTGTTAATACTTTGTCCAATGGACAGCTAGATCCGGTTCAATCTCCTTTGGCTAAGTCAACATTGAGTGCGATTGGAAACTCTGGAGGTAGGAGAACGTCAGATAATTCTCCAACTCCTAAAGATGGTAATATTGACAACAATCGTGAAGGGGGGAGCTCTCTTGGAAACGGAGGGCGTGGTGGGAATTTACCTCCTCGGAAACCAAGATTGGGTGGTTTGCCCGACGAGCCGCAAGACGATAGTAATAATGAAGAAACTAACTTTGAGCACTTACAGAAGTCAGGCTTGGGATATGACGCAAGTGATTTGGATGGAAAAAATACATTTCAAATAGATGACGAACCTGAGATTCTTGATAATAAAATTAACCCTGATTTTTCGTTTCAAGATCTCAATTCACAGAGATTAAGTCAGCTTCAGTCTAATAATGCCAAAAGCTCTGGGGCTGGTATTGGTAAATTTAAAAATACTTCCGATATTAGGAGTGATTGGCTTCAAAATCTCAAAGAAAAATTTGGTCGAATGACTCCCAACGTAGCTGGAAACTACCGAGATGCAATCAACAAATCTACCAAAACTGCCAATGCAGCAGTAAATAAGGCTGTCAGTCAAGGCTTGAACAAAGTCAAAAATGAGGCTATGGTTTTGGCTGGGAGATTTGGAGCTTGGCTACTTTCCAATATTATTCCTATTCTATTGATTGTTGCTGCTATTGTTGGTATGCTTATAGCTATAGTAATAGCGCCTTACTGCAAGCCTAGCTTACCTACCGTTCCAGGTCTTACTCTTGGTAGCTTTAGAGATCTTGCCTTGGAGCCCACAGCTTGGCTGGCACAAACGGCAGCTGGGAGCAAGAGTGCCGTTGAAAAAGCTGGTGATATAGCCAAACTTGGCTTTGCGGTTACTCCTGCAGGGATAATTTACAACTCGCTGACTGGTGGGTCGGTGATACCTCCTTCAGATTTTCGCAAGTTTATAGAGTCTCAGCCACTGTGCGATCCCCCAAATAGCCTTTGTGGCCAGAGTGGAGCGGGAGATGCTGTCAACAGAGCTGCCAATAGTGCTAGCATTGATTGCTTCAAAAAACAGCTTGATGGTAAAGGTGACGGTGATAAAGTTAACATTTGGCGAGCTCAAAAAGGAATACAAAAAACCGAAATTAGTGTTAAAAAAGTTAAAAATATTATTCAAGCTGGAAATCAAGCTGGGACAAGGTCAGAAGTCGTTGCTTGGGTTTTGAGTTTATGCCCTACAGAGAGCGATTGTGAGTTTGATGTTTTTGACGCTACAGAGCAGTGCTATGGAATTATTCAATTTTGCCAAAGTAGCAATGCGGGTAGAACATATCAATTATTGGCAAAACAAGTTTTGGGTGATGAAAATTATTCAGGACCACAGCTGAGAAAAGAGCCGGTTAATCAAATGAAAATGGCACAAGCTGGATTTGATTTAAAGATAAAAGAGAATCGTTCTAAAGCGCAATTTAATGGTAAATCTGATATCTATGTAGCGGCTTACAAATGGTTAGGAGAAGGATGTGATAAATACGGAACGTGCACTAAAGATTATGGAGAATCAGCCGACAGGAATTTCAAATTAATCACTTGCGATGGTGGGGTAACGGCGAATTTAATCACTCCTCATCAGCAAGATCAAGCCAACAACTATTGGTCGAAGGCTTTTGAGTTTCCTGTCGTTGCCAAGCTCGGAGAGCAGATCAAGAATCCAGTTTTGACAGGGCTACAGGTTTTGGATAATCGGATTGTCGCGTTTAATAAAGCTATGGGTGGCAAGATCAGTGTGGAGGCAGCGGCAGATAGCACCGTTATTAGTGGAACTCAAACTCAGGAGTTGAGTGTGGGTAGAATAGCAGGCATAGAAAACAACGTCCGTGGCGGGTTGCTCAAGCATAATGATAAAGTCATTCCCCCAGAAAAAAAAGTTTATTCTCCTGTTAATGGCAAAGTTGTAGCTGTAGAAAACTCCAAACCTGGTAATTTTGGAACTGCTCAAGGTGCAGACTTTGGTAATTATGTTGGGATTAAAATTGCCGATGGAGAGTTTGCTGGCAAGACATATTGGGCTGGTCACGTTGGGAAGGTACTTGTAAATAAAGATGACAATGTAGTAGTTGGACAAACGATAGCAGATATGACTAGCTGGTCTGGTTCTGGTACAGGTCCTCATTGGTCGGATATGATTGCTGACGGCTCCGCTATCACGATGGCTGATAGTCAGTCTGACGTCGCTGGTAGTTCTAAATTAGCTGGTTTAAAGATTGTGGGTGATGGTACAAAAGCAACTGTGACGTTTGGTGATGGCACAAGCTCAGCTTCTAATGGTGCAGCTAGCTCGCCCTCAGCTACAGATCCTTGTCCGCCTTGTCCTGATGGTAGTGGTGGGAGTGGAAACTCCCAAATTCAATATCAAGGTGAAATATTTACTCCTGCAGTAAAAGCATTTTTGGATACTATTGCAAAGTGGGAAGCAGAAAGTGGAGACACTCTCTCAAAAGAATCGTACAATAGTGGAAATTATGTTGCAAATGATATTAACGCTGAGACTTCCACCAATCTCTCCCCCCCATTTTTGAAGTCTAACGGTAAACATCCAACCAAAGATGAGGCTGCTTTTAATGTGGGAAGGTATCAATATTTTGGTGAATGGCAAAGTGACTCTAGCTATACTGGATTTAAACCAAAAAGTAAGATTGGAGGGGACGTAGCCGCTGCCAATGAGGGTCTTAAAAAAGCAGGGATAAACTTTGTAATAAAAGATTTTAAACCGACCAGTCAAGATTACTATCCAATTGGTAAATATGCAAACATAGCTTCAAAAACTTCAGGTACAGAAATCAATTTGGCAAAAGCACTGGGCACTGGCGATGAAGCAAGTTTTAAAAAAGCGGTAGAAATTGGCTCAAAAGAATGGGCGAGTATGCCATTTTTCAATAGTTCACAGCCAAAAGCAACTTATGATGAATATTTGACTTACTTTAGGCAACGCATTGCTGTACATCTTAAAACGACTTCTTTTTTCAATTTTTCAAATATCTTTGGTGGATTGAGTGTAAACGCTGCAAATACTACATCAGAGCTACGAACTAAACTTGCAAAACTAGTTGAAGAAGACAAGATTTTCAAAATCCGCGGACGTGAAGGAAAAGAAGGTGAAATTGAAAATATCAAAAATATTTATGACGACAATTTGATCAAATACTATAACGATCTGTGGGAATCTGGTTTGTCACCTGTGCTTGGTCCTCAAAATTATCGAGGCGGGACACCTGGAGCTGGAGCTGGACATAAATATGCAACGGCGGTAGATATTTGGGGATTCGCTCTGCGTAGTGAAGTAGAAAGCGGCGGTCCTCTCAAGGTGTTTGATGGGCCTACTCCTATGCATGGCGGAGGAGCAACTGAAACCGAAAACAACCCATTCAAAGAAGGAAACAAAAGTGACCCAAGAATAGTCAGGATGGCTGATCTACTGGTACTCGACAAAGGTAGTGACTTGTACAAAAAAACTATCGAGAGATTCAACAAAGCAGACAGTATCGCTGCAAATTCTGGCGTAGCGGCATTTGCAATTACCCATGACGTTCATCTGCAGGCCATAAGTCCAAAAAGAGATACTGTAAAAGGTCATAAAGACCCTAGCGTATACAAAAGTGGTGGGAATTTTTATAATGGTACAAATGGTCACCATAGCCATTACCATGTACAATTCAACCCAGCGTCAAACGGGGCTTACAAACCAAACAGCGGAAGCGGTGAATTGTCAGGAGACTGCGATCCATGTCCAACACCAACAGTCACAACCCCCGAAAAACCTACCGAGCCTCCAGTTCAAGGTCCGGTCAACCAAGACCCAGAAGAAGCAGTTAGTTTATTGAATATTTTTGACAATATTAAAGTCGCCGCAGCCTCTGCTCCAACTTCCTTCCAAAACCTGAGTGCTGAGCACAAAAAACTACTTGC
>JAYWFY010000039.1:0-2858 GCA_043778555.1 bacterium | reverse complement strand
TTTCACCAAAGGTTTTTTTGGTTTCAATATTCCAACCAGTTTTAACATACGGAGTTACATAGTTCAGACCTTCAGGAATTACTAATCTCAAAGCAATTGTTGGAATCTCTTTTTCGACTGGTACTCCGACTGCGAATCTCTCAAAGCTACCAGGTTTGACTTCTGCTGGTTTTACTACCACGTGTGCTGAGGCTGTGGTGGGAGTGAGTAAAAGAAATGCTATAGCAGCTGTTGAAATTATTTTTTTGGTCATACTTGAATTTAATTATTTTTATGTGAGACTGTCAATTTATTGCTTTATAAAAATCTGAATTACTACCCAGACCAGATAAAATATTGAAGTAATTATTAGAATATATGCCAAATAATACATCCATATAGAATCCTTGATCGTATTACCCTCCTCAGCTTCGACACGAAAGTCAAATGAAATATTGAATGGGTTGAAGTTTTTGCTTTCATCCAAATTCGCTTTGGGTTCCCCTGAATAAGTTATTGAATATACTCCAGGCTGAGCAAAATCTACGCCAAAATTTGCGAAACTATATGTTTCTTTGGATACTACCGTCATCGAGAATTTGGTCACACCTCGCTCACTTTTGATCCCATAATTGCAGTCACAGTTCTCTCCTCGGAATACATTTTGCGTATCACTCAAATAGGTCTTGAATCCTGCGGTCCGTGTAGTGGTTGGAGCGTCGTTGGGTTCGATGTGCATCGTTATCTCGATACCGTTATTACGACCCGTCTGGTGAGCTGAGGCTGGAATACTCAAAACAAATATGCTCAAAGCTATAAAAAAAACTAATATTTTTGGAACCATAATCCAGTCTTTATTACCTAACGATATTTGGCAACTTTACAATAATATCTGTTTGGACAAAAGTCAGGTATGTTCCAAAACAAATTCCGAATAGCTTTTTTTCTTTTACTCTCTGCAAACTTGCTAATTGGCGGACTCTGGCTAAAGAATCATCCTGAATATTACAGAGGGTTTTTGCCAAAACCAAAAATCGAGATTAGAGATGAATTTCCAGTGCAGCCCAGTGCCAACTACTACGGCTGGATTGGTGCTGATAGGGTGGATTTGACTTTGAATTATGGCTCTGCTACATATAATGGTAGTTACTTGGACAAGAATGGTAAAGATTACAAGCTTTCGAACCCAGCAGAAATGTTTGTTTATGAAACTGATCTTACTTGGAATGTGATTCAGGGCGTTGAAATGACAAAAGTTGGTGGCTTAAGTTTGTTTGCAAAAGACGAAACAGGTAAAAGAATAGACATCACTAAAGGGCTAACAGTTTTTAACACTAATATTCTTCACGGGACTTTCACACCAAAGGAAGGCTTGACACAAGATGTGTATTTTACTAAATCCAAAAAAGAAATTGAATATTGGACGTCAAAGCCACTCAAGGGCAGGGTGTATAAAGTAGATAATCCAGAGCGACCAACCTACTTTGTAGATATGGGCTATGAAGATGGTGGACAATTTTTTAGTTATGAGACTTGGTGGTTTAACCAATTCAAAGATGGAGATGAAGTAGTTTTTAATGGTAAGATTCGTGAATATGCAACTCCAGTCAAATACAAAAACAAAGAAATTAAAAAAGGTATTTTTGACGTTAAAAGTGTTGAGAAGGATTGAGTATAGACTATCCAAAAGTAAATACATTGAGTCTAGTTCCTTTGCTAGTCGTGATTTCAAGAGTTTGGTTCTGAGTGTTTTGTGGTAACTTAATTAGTTTGTATAATCTATCACCATTAATAATCACTTTGCCTTCACTTACATCTCGTCCTGCATTGGTTGCATCCAAGACTTTGCCGTTTAGCTTTAGACTTAGTTCACCTTGACCTTGGTCGTTCCCAGCTACTATGAATACTTCTTTTGCGCCAAAGTTAAGAGTTAGTTTAGTATTTTCTCCGTTCGATACAATATTTTCGTTATTGATTATCCAGTCGTCATCTACAGTCCACTGATTTTGAATCAGGCTATCTTTAGCTGTATATTTTTTGGTTTGGTAGTATTCTATTTCAGATTTGTTCGCAAAATCAATAGATCTACTCCAGCCAAGATAGGTTTCGGGAGTAATTTTGGTGTTTTCGCCATTTGTCCCAATGGATTCGATTTTGGTTACCTCAGAAGTTTTGGGAGTTATTCCGTTTTCTTTGATTAGGTCCTGAATAGCTTTTTCGGTTTCGGCGTAGGCTCCTTCTCCAAAGTGAGTATAGCGGATTTTGCCATCTTTATCAACCAGATACTTTGCTGGCCAAGCGTTATTCTCAAAACTATTCCATGTGCTAAATTCATTATCTAACCCAATAGGATACTTTAGCCCGAACTCTGTTGCCGCTTTTTGGACATTTTCAATCTTTTTCTCAAAGGCAAACTCTGGAGCGTGTAGCCCAACAACTACGAATTGGTCATCTTTGTATTTGCTGTACCAGTCGTTGAGATACGGAAATGTACGCTGGCAGTTAATGCAAGAATATGTCCAAAAATCATAGAGGACAACCTTTCCTTTTAGAGACTCTTTGTTCAGTGGTTGGCTGTTGATCCAATTGGTAACTCCAGTGATTTCGGGTGCCATTTTGGCAATTGCTGGATCGATTAGTGCGGTAGTGCTAGTTTTGGCTGTAGTCTGACTAAGCAGTTTTTGTTCTACGCTGGTTATACTGAATATATTATTGGCTATGAATAATTCGATTTTTTTGTCAAAACCTGTGATAATCGTAATACCAACAATCACAAAAATTACTCCGAGAACCTTCTTGAAAATACCTTGTGGGTCAACTATGAACTTTAGCCTCTTGGTTAACCTTCTTCCAAAA
Organism: bacterium; assembly: GCA_043778555.1. Taxonomy (GTDB): domain Bacteria; phylum Patescibacteriota; class JACMRA01; order JACMRA01; family JACMRA01; genus JAYTWQ01. Next base: position 23 of record JAYWFY010000039.1, on the reverse strand, counting down.
ATTGAGATCAAAAGAAATACAAG
>JAYWFY010000038.1:0-7574 GCA_043778555.1 bacterium | reverse complement strand
TATTAGAAGTCCCTACAACTCAAGAGGAGGTTATAGGATTCAAAATTGCCGCAGTCACAAATTTACTTTCTCAAATCCGCTGCAAATTAGAAGACGTTCCTACAGCCCAGAGAATAGCCTTGTTCTTGAATCCCGCTGTGTCTGATTATGCAGAGAGTATTGTTTACAACTCTGGCTTTGAATATGATAGATTTGATAAGCTTTATAAAATACTCAGTGTCTATATTGACAATCAAAAAATCAATAAAAAAATTGCAATTAATCTAGCTAACAAAATCATAAACTTACTTGAAAATGATGGTGTAAGCGAGGAGATTAAAAAAGGTTGTCGAAGAGCTAAAAGTGTACAAGAAAGTTACCTAAAAAGTTATGATAACTGTCAAAAACATAATAGAGCTAAAGAACATTTTGAGCTTTCAGATTATAGTTGGTTTATATTTAATTTGATGAATACAAAAAAAATTATACTAGATAAAGAGGACCCAAGTGCTAAAGAGTGCTTACAAAATCTTATTATAGAGTCAAACGAATGGTTGGCTGATTTGTCACAAGAAGATAGGCACTATATTCAAACCTATTTTGAGCAGAATGTAGATATAAATCCTATTACAAAAGCTGAAACCAAAGAACCTAAAATTTCTATATTTGACCAGAAAATAGCAAGAGCTATTGACAAATTTAACAAAGTTAGAAAAAACGATTCCGAAATAGACAGTAAAGATTTCTCGACTAGATTTGAGCTCTTTGTAAATCTGGTGCTTACCGATCAATATCTGGAGTTTGGAGCTGCTAAGTCAATAGATCCTAGTCTTCACGTCAAGTATAAAAATCTAATGTTGGCTGATAGACAGGCAATCCAAAGAGCTTTTGCAGAAATATATCCCGACGAATTTACTATTAGAAAAGTAGGTGATCCACTTCTAGATTTGCAAAAATATCAAACACTACTTGATCAATTCAAGATCGTTGCAGCTGAACGTAACGATGTCAAAATGCTAGAACTCAGCTTGGTGATGTACAATGAACTTCCTACTGATCTCAAAAAAATTTCTAAAATAGAAAAGTTTGAAGATTTTGCTTGGGCTTTAAATTTGGTCAATTGGATATCAGCTTATTATGAAAAAAACTTCAAATCAATAAATTTTCAGACTTTACCTTATACTTATATTTTAGAATCTATTCAAGAGCTGATGTCAAGTGGTGAATTTGTTGATAATTTTTCTGTTGAGATCGATGAGTTGTACAAAAAAATAATTGGAAGTGAATATCAAACTCGTGAAGAAATTAAAATTGCCGCTGAAATTTCCAAAAATCAAGAAAATCAAAATATTTTGAGAGTTTTTATTCAATCGCAATTTCCCAACCTTCAAGATAATATTTGTGAAGTATTGATTGATGATTTGCTTCACAACGAAAAATATTCTAAACTCGCTCGCTCCATTTATTCAGTTAGTAAAACTCCCAATCCAAGTCGTAATTCTATAAAGAAAATCACTCGAGAACTAGATCAATGGCTTGATATTCATCTTACAAAAATTGTGCCAAACACTCTTCATCCAGATATAAACAACGTGTTCCCGATTACAGATAAAAGCCAACTAGCATTTGAAATAGAAAATCCTGAGGTTCAGATTGAAGATTCTTCGAGCGCAATAGATGTTCAACCAATGCCATGGCAAACCCCAAAAGATCTGTTGAATCAAAGATTGGAAGAAATAGAGGATGAAGATATTTTTAACAACGCACTAGAAGTTGAAGAGTATATGGGCTTTTTAGCGCTTGAGCTGTCTCAATTCACTGAGGTTACGGATGCCAAATTTAAGCTAGCCCTAATACTGCTAATGTATAGCGGTGATCTCAAAAATATAGCTGAGACGGAATATGTACAGCGGCAGCGAGAACTCATTATACTTTTCAATCGAGCTAGTAGAGAAATCAACAAAAATCCAACCTGGAGACAATCTATTCGAGGACGTTATCTTATGGCATTAGGCATAGATCCGTTTGGAAATCCAAGCCAAGAATCGCTATATATTGCTCAAGAGTTTCAAGATGGAGGTTTCACCAACTACAATAGCAAAGATGGGAATCAGCGGCAAAAAAAGTACAAATCCAAACCTCAAGTCCAATTAGAGGGTGGAGATAGTTTAGAGACAACTCCCATAGCTGAAGGGCAATCAACACATCAAGATTATCTCAAGTCTATAATTGAACACATTGTAAAAAATAAAATCATAGCGGATCAAATTATCCTTGAAGACGGTACTAGTATTTTTGTAGCCAATGAGCTGGCTCTTATATTAAGAATAGGCGGCAAATTGGAAATAATGTACAAAACAGCCGAAACTTTGAGTGATATGAAAACTTTTGTAGAATTATTCAAAGAAAATCAAAAATACAAAGATGAGGCAATGCGCCAAAATTTGCAAGAGTTTTGTTTTAGAAACCAAATCAAGATGACAAGTGTAGAACATCGTGGAGAGTGGTTAGAAAAGCAAGAAATATTAATTCAATGCCCGTCGAGCTATATTGGTTGGAATGTCAATCAAGTCCGAGATTATCCGATTGAAGATGTAGGAGAATTGCTAGGATATTTTGATATTATGGAACTTAGCGCATTGTGTAACACAGTTTTTACCTATGACAAGTACTCCAAGCTTAATTTTGATTTGCAAGAATCAGAAAAAAAATCAGAAATAATTAAAGCCAAATTCTACGAGTTTTATGATGTGATTACCTTCAAGCATCAGATAGATGCCAATGCCAGTAGCAAGCTAGGAATTGGTAAAACTATTGCCAATACAATTGGTTCTACGCTGTCTAGAGATATAGAATTTGTCAAGAATCCGATGGTTCAAGACTATATAGATTGTTCTATAGCCTTATTTGATTTTGTTCTTAAGCTGCATTATTTTATAGAAACCAATAAAAACTATTATGATGAGCTTCCGAGTGAAGTCAAGAAAAAAATCAATGTTTATTTGGGACAGTTCAAATCACTTAGTAAATTCAAATCTGAGCGAATTATTTATCAAAAAATTTCAAAGAGAACTTTGCTATCAGCCCAGCATATAGTTCTAGGTCTGATTAATTCATAATATACTTATTTCCTTGCCATCCTTAAAATCTAACTTAAATCTATATCTTTCATTAGTACTAAATACACAAATTAAAGTCTTTATTAAAATTTTTAAATTACACTTTAGGAGCGGGAAGAGGGTAAGTTGAACTGTTCTTGAGTTAAATCTGTAGAATATAACATCCTCTAGTTTTGATACTTTTTAGAACTCTTACAAGTCAAAAAAATTTAGGACAGGTTGTAAACACTCATCTTACAGCGAGGTTATAACTTCATCAAAGATTTTTAGGTCCTGAAACAAGCCCAGAATAACAGTCTTCCAAATTAAAATTAGGTTCTAATTAGGTTCTTAGTGGAACATATATAAGAAATACAATTTTTATTTACTTTCTCATAGCCCCGCCAGTCCTTACAAACGGAACTTTTTTTAGTAATTCTGGTGTTGCTTGAATATTAACCAAGACTCCAGTAGTGGAATTAGCTGTTTTGATCACGCCTATAGCCAAGCCAACCGTGCTCCCAACTGATATAATTTGACCTGGATTTGGCACAAATTGGTTATTTCTAATTACCCCAGAAATAAAAGAACTAGCGCCGTTTGGGGTGAATGTAGCGGGTGTGCCGTCTGGGAGAGTATTGTCAGGTAGTTCTATTATCGGCGCAGCTTCTCCTATTTTGGTCGGTACTGGAGTTGGGTTTATGACTCCTAGGCTTGGTATTTGATTGTCTGTAAAATTGGTTGGGATTGATATTTTAATACCGTTGGTTTCCAGTATTGCTGAAGTTTCACCAGTTTTGGCACAGTCGGGAATTTTTTGATTAGAATCAGGCACAAAACCTCCTATTTGAATTCTTCCCTTGATCGTGTCTGTAGATTTGGGAGTACAACCTTCTGGAGTTAGTGTTGCGATAGATCCAGCTGGGAGGGTTTCATTTTGCACTGGAATGATTGGAGCTTGTTTATTTTTGGTTGCAGTAATTGGGGCATCTTTACTTGCTGTACTTTGACCTGGTTGGAAACATTCACTATTGGTGGTATATTTTGTCCCAGATAGACATTGATAACAATTATAAATATCCGCAACTCCTTCTGTACAACCCCCGAGCTTGGCTTCAATGGTGCCTTTGGTAAAATTAAAATCATCAAGCTGCAAAACAATATTTTTGTCACCTTCTTCAAATTTTTCTCCAACGTTAATATTTTTACACACAAGCAAATTTTCATATTGAGTTTTGCTTTCAGTGATATTGGATGGAATTTCACACAAATCAGAGGTTGCCAAAACTGAGCCACTAGAATTTAGTATTTTAATTTTTGCTGTGCCACCTAGAGCAAAATGTCCGGAGTATTGTTGGCTGGTATTAGCATTGGTCAAAGCGATACACAATAATCTGTTGTAATATATTTCGTCATTTCTTTGTTTGATTGATTCAGGGCTGGATTCGTTTCCAAGTGTAGGTATCACTTTGCAGCTTTCATATTCAGTATTTGTCGGTAATTGGTATGAGGAATCGGTAGCCAACTTTGTGATGTCTAACGAGGTGTTATATCCCGCAAAACTTGCTTTGCTCAGAGTAAAAATACAGCTCAGTTTGGAATTTGGTTTAATCGAGCTAGGAGAACAGTTAGGTTTGCCAACTACGTCTTCGTCCACAATATACACTTCTGGAGGGATTGACTTATAGCATTTGTTACCTTGAATATTATTGTAATCACCAATTATTTTGATTGAGCTACCACCTGGACAAACAGGTACTTTAATATTACTAGTAAGTGGAGGAGTGCATATAATAAAAGCGCTATCGTCATTGGAGGCACTGTCAGCGTAGATTCTCGTTCTACCTCCACAATCTTGGTTGGCATCTCTGAGTAAGGTATAGGCTGCCTTGAGATCAAAGCCCTTTTTTACACATAAAAATGGTGTAGTTACGGATTTAGACTGCATTAATCCAGTGTCGTAAAGTACAAAATCAGTTTTAGCAGCAACAAAAAAAGGTCTCCAATCCAAACTATTTGGACAAATAGTGGTAGAATTAGTATTGGGTAAAAAAACGTTTTGCGTTGGTAAATTTTCATAATCAGGTTCAAACTGTACGGCTCGTCCGTTACTTAATTCTGCACCATTTCCATCTTTGTATTCCTGACCTATGTAATATGTAAATTCTCCTATTCCAATTGTGATATCTTGTGGTTCACATTTATGAATACTGCGAATACACCGGATTATAGACTTACAAGTTCCAGCTTGAATGTTGCAAGTGTCAGCAACGTCAGCAACAATTTCATTGATACGATATTTGGTAGGTCCACATCCTATTCCCAAAAAACAAGGGGGTGTGCTAGAGGTCTTGTTAATATTAGCTCGTAGAGCCTTGGTTGGAGCTCGACAAAATTGATTTGCAAAAAAAGAACTGTCATTGTTAAAAATATCGTATAAATCTGCTTTCAACTTGTTATAGTCACTTGACCCAGACTTTAATGCAGGATCATCAAAATACGACACAAGTCCATTTTGATCAGGCAAAGGTATACCACTTGCGTTAAGATTTATTGGTTTTACAAGAGAGTTAGGGTTATCACCAAAGACTTTAGAATTACAAATATTTCCAACACTAAAATTATTTTTGTATTTGACATCAGTGCAAAGGTCTCCATAAGTTTTGTATTCATCTGGCAAATAAGTCGCAGGGTCACGCGGGATCAATGGTGAATTTGCTAAGGAGCTAGCAGGTGTATCAAAAATATTAGGGTAATTTAATTGCGAAGCAGATCCTCTTGGGTTGGCTACAGACTGATGTATAACAAAATCACTAGGCTTTAAGGCAATTGGGCATCTATAAACTACCAAATCTCTTCTGCATACTTTTTCAAGATCATCCAAATAATCATTTTCACAAACCAGCATCATCTCATCAGCTTTGGTACAATTATGAGGTAAAGGTTTACTATTATTGACGGGGCTTCCAGAAAAATAGCTATAACCATTAGGACACTTGAAAGATGCATAAGAAACTATAGGATTAGAATCCAAATTATAAAAAAGAGAAACAAATACGAAACAAAAACATAACAATAAGCATAAAAAAAAACAACGCTCCCTTCCAAATATGTTATACAATGTATTTTTCATTCTAATTTAATATTAACTAATATAAAGGTATTATATCTCAATAGTTTTATTCTTGCAAATTGCAATTAAAATTAAGACTGGTGATTGTAAAACTTACAAAAATTGAGAAATCAAAAACATATGTTTTAATAAAATTATGATGATTATAGGCTTTTTATGCTTTTCAAAAGCTAAAGTCTTGACAACTTTAAAAATATCATACTATACTCATAGAGTGCTGTTTGAGGTCTAAAACTCAAATACAACAGTAATTTTACAGCTAAATTATAATTAAAAAAGTAGAAACATCTTTATTTCCTTTGTAATATTCTATGTCAAAATAAGTATTACAATACAAATATAAAAAATAAATTCGAACTAAAAATTTGCGAAAAATTAAATCATTAAGAGTATAAAGTGGATGCCTAGGGTATAAATGCCGAAGAAAGACGTAATAAGTTGCGATAAGCTTGAACAAGGTGCTTATAACCGATATAGTTCAAGATTTCTGAATGGGGAAACCCGGCGAGAGTAATGTCTCGTACGAACTGGTGTAGTAACCAGGAAATCGGAAACCCACTGAAGTGAAACATCTCAGTAAGTGGAGGAAAAAAGACAGACATGTAATTTCCCTAGTAGTGGCGAGCGAACGGGAACCAGTCAAAAACTCATGTTATTAGTTATTTCAAAATTTGTGATTGTAGCAATACAATTATGAGTGGAGGAGTAACAGCCGTAAGGGGATATTAATGCATAGAGGGTTGTGGGAATTATTGTTGGAGGCCTTAACCATCCAGATAGAGTCAAAAAACATATTAGATATACAAAAACTGTTGGAAACCAGTGTCATAGTAGGTGAAAGCCCTGTATGTAAATTCTAATATTACTTTATGAATAAGATCCCAAGTACATCAAGGATACCGAGTAACCTTAATGGAATCATGCGTGACTACGCGCAAAGACTAAATACATTTATACACCGATAGTGAACAAGTACTGTGAAGGAAAGGTGAAAAGTACCCCTGATAGGGGAATGAAATAGTTTCTGAAACTTTATACTTACAAGGAGTAGAAGAGGTTTATCCTTAACTACGTGCCTATTGAAGAATGATCTGACGAGTTAGCGGTGTATAGCAAGGTTAAGCATTATCATATGTGGAGCCGCAAGTGAAAGCGAGGGTTAACTGCCCGCGATATTCTATGAATATCTAGTTTTACATCCTAGACCCGAAACCCGGTGATCTATGCATGGCCAGGCTGAGTCCAAAGTAAATCTTGGAGGAGGGCCGAACCCGTAACGGCTGCAACCGTTTGGGATGAGCTGTGCATAGCGGAGAAATTCCAATCGAACTGGGTGATAGCTGGTTCTCGCTGAAATAGTTTTA
>JAYWFY010000037.1:0-24882 GCA_043778555.1 bacterium | reverse complement strand
CTCCATTCCTAACTCAAATACTTCGTAGGGTGTCAGATAATTTAATCTCTTTCTAGGTCTATTATTAATCTCTTTTACTACTTGGTTAAGCTGTGGTTCTTCAATTCAAATTTGAAAAGCAAAATACTGGACATTGACAACCTAATAAAAATATGTTAAGATAGCTACGTTTAGAATAATTTTTATTTATGACTTCAGTTTATTTAAATGTAAATTGTTTAAGTTATAAATTTTAATTATTTTGATCAAATTCCTATTGGGTTTTTTATGGAGCTTAAATTATCTCGCCAAAGATGTTTAAGCTTTTTTTTTGGACTTTTTTCGTTTAACTTTTGTTTTCAATTGTCTTCTTTTCCTTTTCTACATACCCACATTCTTTGATGGGCAAGTCACACGCCATAAAGATTTTGAGACCAAATCGCTTACTGGTTTTTTGGACTAAATGACCCATTTTTTTGCCTTTTCGACCTTGCTCTTTGCACTGGGGACAATCTCCAAAAGTAATATTAGTGACAGTGTGTTTGTTGCCGACTTTGTACTCTGAACAGGCGATGTAAGGCTTGAGACTGGCTTTGGAAACTCGTACGATCAGTTCTTTTTTACACTCTGCACACTTGGTACCTTTGGTTTGTGAGCCAAATTCTTTTTGAGCCTCGGCAAGTTTTTCTTTGTATGCTAAATAATTGAGTGGAAATATATGAGTTTTTTCGGCTTCACATTGGTAGTATTCTCCAAACCGACCTACTTTTTGAGTCATAGTCGAGCCGCAAGTATAACATTTTTCATCTGTTGCCGAAGTCCTATATTCTTGAGCATTTTCTTTGATTATACCAAATTTTTCTTCCACCTCAGCTTTAAATGGCTCCCAAAACTCTCGTAGAGTTTCTACATATTGCTTTTCGCCACGAGATATTGCGTCTAGATTTTCTTCCATCTGTGCTGTCAATTCCGCCCCAGTTACCTGTTCAAAATTCTTGGTGAGCAGTTCGTTGACTTTCATACCTAGGCTAGTGGGCTGCATCGAGCCTTTCCCTTCCTGCACATATCCGCGATCTCCTAGCGTAGAGATAATACTAGCATACGTGGAAGGGCGACCGATACCGAGTTCCTCTAGCTTTTTGATCAACGAGGCTGAACTAAACCTAGACGGTGGCTGGGTGAATGATTGCATACAAAACACACATTGGAGATCAAACTTTTCTCCTTTGACAAAGACTTTTTTGAAATGGGACAAATCTGTCATGTCACTGGCAAAAAGAGCCTTATAACCGAGGTGAATCGTCCACGCTACAGAGCCGCGAAATGCATCAGACTTACTATTTGTTAATTCAAAAGACAATCGTTCCACTTTTTCATCGGTCATTTGGCAAGCTATCGTTTGTGCCCAAATCAATTCATACAATTTGAGAAGTCTTGGTTCCAATGAGCCTTTGAGACTGGCTGGTGTTCGCAGTGGATCTGTTGGTCTGATGGCTTCGTGAGCTTCTTGTGCATTTTTGGATTTGGATTTGTACCCTTTGGTTTTTTCAGGTAAATATTCTGGAAAATTCTTGGCGATAAATTGACGGCATGCAGCGACTGAATCTGCAGAAAGTGAAACTGAATCTGTACGCATGTACGTAATTAATGCTGTTGGTGAGCCATTGATATCTACACCTTCATACAATTTTTGAGCTATTTGCATCGTGGTTTTTGGGTTCATACCTAGTTTGGAAGATGCAGCCTGCTGGAGAGTAGAAGTAATAAACGGTGGACGAGTATAGTTGGTCTCAATTGTATTTTTGGTTTCTGAGATTAGAAAGTCTTTGTCGGACTCGAGACTGCTCAAAATAGCTTTGAGTTGTTCTTGTTTACTAATGACTTCAGGGAGTTTTTTGCCTTGGCTAAGTTTGAGATCTAGTGCTAGAAGGTTACTTTCAAGGGCTTTTTTGATCTCAGCTCGCCGTTCATCTTTTTCAAGCACATTATTGACAAAATTGTCAAACGCAACAGGCGAAGTTTTGACTTTAGAATTTAATAATACACCTTTGATACCCCAATATTCTACAGAAATAAAGCTTTGGATTTCTTTTTCTCGCTCGCACAATATTCTCAGAGCTGGTGACTGTACCCTACCCGCCGATAGCTTATAGTTGCTCATAGCTGCCCAGATTACAGGTGAAAGTTTGTAGCCTACCATCTTGTCCAAAACCTGCCTAGCTCGCTGAGCTTGTACCAAATTCATATTCAAGGGACGAGGGTTGGCAATAGCGTGATCGATTGCTTTTTTGGTAATCTCGTGAAATTCTAGTCGCTGGACGGTGGATTTGTCTTTGACACCTAAGATTTCTGATAAGTGCCAGCTAATAGCTTCTCCCTCACGGTCAGAGTCACTTGCATAAAGAACCCCGTCTTTGGCAGCTTTGGCAAAGGATTTAATCTCGCTAACTACTTTGGTCTTGTCTGGATCCACTTGATACAAAACATCAAAATCATTGTCAATATCGATACCGTTAATTTCTAATTTTTTACCCTCTTTGGTTTTGCTGTCATCAGTAATACGGCGAATGTGACCAACTGAGGCTTTGACTACATATTTGGAGCCTACAATTTTGGAAATTGTCTTGGCTTTAGCTGGAGATTCTACGATGATGAGCATATTATGTTATTATTCTAAAATATTTTGATTTGAAAGGTTTGAGTGGGTGACAATCTAAGAATACTCTATATAAATCAATTTCTTGTCAACATTTTGAATTAAACAGCCCTGAGTTTTTATCCCTTGACATAGTACAAAATCTAAGCTATCATAAATGATGTGTCTATCCGATCTTTAATATTTATTTGTACGTTTGTCTCATATGCAATCAATCTATTAGGACCGTTTTATGCTATATATCTTGAGCATTTTCACATTGATATTTTTATGATAAGTATGGTTACAGCAGCCAATCCTATGTCCAAAATTTTGTTTGGAAGCTTGTATAGTTTGTTTTCTAAATATTTTAATTTTGACTTGGAGGCGTTATTTTTTAGTCTTATTTTGATATGCATCGCCTATCTTGGATTTGGATTTTCTACCAGCGTCATACATATTTTTATCGTACAAATCATCATTGGAGCTTCTGACGCGGTGAGAGTGCCTACTGAGAATTTTTTATTGAGCCAATCAACTAGCTCCGAACATTGCAAATACCACTTTACCCTCAAATCCATTGGTAGCGACATAGCTATTGTGGCCTCACTCTTGTCAGGAGGTTTTATAGTCAACAACTATGGATTTTCTATACTGTTTTACATCATGTCTTTTATTACTATGATCCCTACGATTGCCATTGGCTGGAAAATTCTCAAAATGAAAAAAACAAGTAATCATTATGAACAAAATTTAAATTAATTTTTTTGGAACTTGGCAAATATCAATTCAGAATTTGTAGATTTATAGATTGCAACCAAGATATATAGAATTATATTTACCATTACAATCACACCGCCAGTTGCAAGGTTGTTGTAGAACGATCCAATAACTCCAAGCCAAATTGAAACAACTCCTAATGCAGCTGAGACAATTATAGTTTTCAAAAAACTTTGTTTGAACTTGAGGCTTGTCAAAACTGGGATAATCATTAGACTAGAAATCAACAAAACTCCAATTGTTTGGATACTAATAGACACAACTAACGCCGCCAGAATAAAGAATAGTCGGTTCAAATTATCCACTGGAACTTTGTTGGCAATTGCCATTTCTTCATCGAATGCAACCTGAAATAATTTTTTGTAATTCCAACTAATTGCACCAATAACGAACACTGCAATGCCAAGCGTGATCCAAATATCACTGAGTGTAATTGTATTAATGCTTCCAAAAAGATAGTTGTTAATGTTAATGCCACTGTTTTTGTTGAGGCTAACCAAGATTGTCGATAATCCTAGCCCACCAGTCATAAATAAGACTAGAATAGAATCGTTAAAAGTTTTTTGATTTTTGCGAACTGCCTCGATACTCAATGCGGCAATAATGGCCGAAATAATGGCACTTATAATTGGATTGAGTTTGAGAATTAGACCGATAACAATTCCAACCAAAGAAGTGTGAGCGATAGTATCAGAAAAAGCTGAGAATCTTTTGACCACAAGAAATGTGCCAATGATGGGAGCGACAACAGCAACCAGCGTCCCAGCGATCAAGGAGTTGATAATGAATTGATATTGAAAGATTTCGAACATTAAGGTTTTGGATTAAAGGTTGTTTGGTGGTTACCCCTTTCCGAAGGGGTCAAAGTTGCAAACTTTGGGGGATTATGCTTAAGGAGTTTAAATTGAATTTTTGTGTAATTAGAACACCCCGTCAACTTCGTTGCCACCCCTAAGACAACTTGCGTCGCTGTAACAAGTCCAGCTGTACCTGTTATCTCAAGAGGGGAATCTTACTCCAATTATTTGTCGAATAGTTGGTAAAAGTAAACCTAAATCGAGTAAATAATATAAAAATTGCATCAATGAAAATGTCCAAAGTGCTTTGGTGAAGTGTCTTTTTGGATTTTTTTGTCAATTTGAATTAATCTTTTGGCATTGGCTAGAATTTCGTGGGAATCGTGTGATATAATAATTACTCCAATTTTATTTTCTTTATTCAATCGTTTCAAAAGTTCCCAGAATTTGACTTTATACTGTGGATCAATGCCTGTGGTTGGCTCGTCGAGTATCAAAAAATCTGGTTCGACAATCAAACTTTTGGCTATGAATACTTTTTGTCTTTCGCCTCCAGAGAGTTCTGATAATAATCTTTTTTCGATATGCTTTATCTCGCAGAGTTCTAGAATTTCTGAATATTTGGCTGGGTTGAATTTGTCAAAAGTATTCTTGAGGATTTCACTAACTGTGGCTGGAAAATCTAGTCCAGAGCTAGATAACCGTTGTGGAATATAGCCAAATTTGGTGTTGTCTCTGATTGTAATACTTTTGGATTTGTCATTCAATATTCCCAAAATTAGTTTGACAAGCGTGGACTTACCACCACCATTAGGACCAACAATTCCAACATACTCACCAACCTCGATATCAAGATTGATTTTATCCAAAACCAGATTTGAATTATACCCAAAGGACAGATTATTGATACAGATTGTTGGCATATTTTATTGGCATTATTTGCAGTCCAAGGCTGTTGCGAGATTTGCAAGGTTTGATTCCATAATGTTGATATAGTTTTTACCGCCTGCGATTTCTTGGTCATCCAATCCTTCTAACGGATTCATTTCGAGCGTAGTTATACCAACTTCTTTTGCTAGCGTTTGAGCTAATTTTGGACTAGCTATTGTCTCGGTCAGAACATACTTAATATTGTTTGTTTTTATGATTGATGCCAAGTCAGCGAGTTCTTTGGAAGTTGGTTCTGCCTCTGGAGATAGTCCGCTAATAGACAAATCTTCTAGTCCATAATCTTTGGCTAGATAATTGAACGCTTCGTGGTTCGTTACAAATTTTGTATTTTTGCAATTTGCTGGATTGAGTTTGGACTTAAAATTGTTGCTCAAAGTTTCTAGCCGTAAGATCAAAGATTCGGTATTTTTTTGAATTATAGCTTGGTTGTCCTTTGACTGATTTTGCTGTAGGGTTGTGTTCACGAACTTTGCCATTCTAATATAGTTGTTCGGGCTGAGCCAGATGTGAGGATCTTGAACTTTTTTACCATCTTCTTCTAACTCTGATAACTCAAAGCTCTTTGATAATTCCAAAATTGATTTAGGCTTAGGATTTGCTTGTTCCACTTTGGTTGTCCATGATTCGAGTCCAGCACCGTTATATAACAACAAATCTGCATTTTGGATATCAATAATCTGTTGTTGCGTTGGTTCGTATTCGTGCGGCTCTGAGCCTGCTGGTGTGATATTTTTGACAGTTACAAGATTGCCACCGATTTCTTTGGCTAGGAATTCAAGCGGGTAAAAACTAGTTGAAACTTTTAGCTTTGAATTATTTATACTCATGCTGCTTGCTGGGTTTGAGGATGTATTTGGAGCTTTGACAATCGTCTTGGTTGGATTAAAGTACGATATGGTAGAAATACTTGCAAGTACAGCAACGATTAAGAATAAGAAAATTGTAATTCGGGTGATAGTTTTTTGAGACATAATAAGTTTGATTTGGTTTAGATACAATTTTGGCAAAAACCATAAAGGCTGAGGTTGGTGTTGAGTACTTTGAAATTAATGAATTTGAATGCTAGGTCAGAATCGAGTTCTTTGCATTCTATTTTTTCACATTTTTGGCAGATGAGATGATAATGCTGATGAGCTGGATTGGTTTGGGCTAGTTCCCAGAATTGCTTGTGGTCGGAGAGAATTACTTTTTGAATCAAACCTTCTTTTTCTAGTTTTTCAAGGTTTCTATAAATCGTAGTTTTATTTGGTGAGATTCCCTCAGAGTCTAAGTGGCTTGTAATATCAGCAAAGTCAACTGGAGTGTGTTTTGACTTGATTAATTCATGGATTATTTGTTCGGTTTTCATAATGATTTTCATATAGTATATTATTGCAACTCAGTTGCGTTTCTGTCAAGTCTAAATTAAGAGTAAAATTGATAAATATTTTGGCAATAAAAAAACTAGAGGTCAGTGTCATAAAAATAACAGGCAACACGGTAAAAATAGTTGGTAAGTCAATCTTAATCTAATCGTCAGTTATCGGGAAATTGTTTTTTGGATCTAGAAATCTCAAATTAATGATAGCTTAATCATTGGAGAAATTTCTATGTTGCATTTTAAGCTCTAGACTTTTTATATTGGTATCTTTGGAAACAGCTACAATTTGGGCTTTGTTAATATTAGATTTGAGATCTTCGTAAATACACTTGATATCATCTTTGGTAACACCATCAAGTTGTTTTTCATAGTCTTCAAACGTCATGACTAGACCATAATCAGTCAAATTTTTTTGTACAAAACTAGGTAAAGCTGAAAGGTTATCGTTGGCAATGTCGAGCTTGATCTTGATACTATCTTTAAATTCCTCAAATCTTTTGTCATCATAATATTTGTCAAAATTCCCAAAAATATCTGTAATTTCATAAAGGATATTCTGGATATAGATAAGCTCACAAGATAGGTTAATTTCGAGGTTTTGGAGATCATCCGAAAAATCACTATACATAGAGTAGATATAACCTTTCTCATCGCGTAATCGATGATATAATTTGCCAAAAAACTGCAAATACAATTCATCAAAAATTTTGCGAGCTGCTTTGTTTTGAGCATTGACTTCGCAAGGGATAAATACAGTCAAATCACAATGTTGGTGAGCAAGCTCGTGGACTACCGGCATGTAGCAAAATTTTTTAAGCTTATTAACTGGATAAAAATCTATTGCTAATTTGGTTTCTTTGTTCAAAATATCCTTAATTGTGCTGACTTGTCTTTGCTCGAGCCAGTTTTTAACTTCATCAACAATATACTGTTCTTCGATACCACCTCCGCTAGCTTTGATAATTATATGACTATTTTGTAGGTTTTGTTGATGAAGTCTTTGGAGATCTGCCACCGTAGTTTGAGCTACCATTGCACTATCGCCGAGAGTTTGATGTCGCATCAAGGAGTCCTCGGTAAAGATTTTGTCCATCGTGTGATAATAGGTAATATATTCTGGTTCACCTGAACGCTGAGAAATCTCCCGCAGCACGATTTCTTTTTCTTGATCTAGAACAGGCTGATCAAAGGTAGGTGCAAAAATCATCTCAAGACAAATATTCAGTGTAGGCTTAAATTTTGATATATGGGTGGAGGCGTTGACAGCCAATCGCATTGACGAGGTGTAGGCGTTGATCATAATGTTTTCGCGAGATTGCCAGTCTTTAAATTCTTGCATCTCCATAGCTGCTGATCTAGTAGCGATACAATGTTCCATAAGGTGCTTTTTGCCTCTATCTTTGGGCTTTTCGTGTATAGATCCTGCCGCGGTCATTACGACTTCAATTTGCAGTTTTTTGCGGTCACAAGGATTAGTAATCAAATGTATAAATGGAGTAATTTGTAAATATGGCATATTACAATTATCACTCAAATAGGTGTTTTTGGTCAAGGAATGTTTAAAAAATATTTTCAATTAATTCGTAGTCCAATAGATACACTACTGCGCACACACAGCTTGAGATATTAAGGGATTCTTTTTGACCTCGCATCGGTAGATGGACTTGAGCAAAAACCTGCGAGCACACTAGCTTGGACACACCATGGATTTCATTTCCAAACCAAAGAACTAGGCTATCTTTGTTCAGATTTTTATTATCATTTACAAAGTCGTAAATACTTTTGGACTCATTTGTGATTTCTATTGCCAGATGAGTTTTATTAGGATTAGCATCCAAGACTTGTTGGGAATGCTCAAAGTATTGCCAAGGGACAGTTCGCTCAGCGCCAATAGCAGTTTTGGAAATCAGTTTAATATTAGCCTCAGTGGGTTGTGCAGTGTATCCAACGAGAATCAAATCGCAGCCAATAGCATCGCAAGTACGGAATACTGAGCCAACGTTCCAAGCTGAGCGTATATTTTCTAAGACTATGGTCATTAATCTCTAAGCTTTCCATTCATAAAACCTCTCCAAATAATGGCTAATGTCATCCGACACTTCGTTTATTTGCTTTCGACCATCAAGGGTAAAAACTTGAGCTTTTGCACCAAGCTGATAGATAGAGGTAATGAGGGCAAAGTTTTCGGAGTACATCTTGACATAGCGTTTTTTGATACCCTCTGGATCGAGATCGTCACCTCGCTTATAAGGTTCTTGATCTTCTTTACACTGAGCTTGAGCATCTTCTAGTGACATAAATGGTTTGCTAATACCTTGTACATAGTATCTTTTGGCTGCTCTTACCAAGGCTTCTTCTAGAGAAATATGTAGGTGAAAAATACAGACTTTGGCTTTTTGAATATCTATAAACCCAGACAGCCACTGAGCTTCTTCTACAAGCCTTCCAGGACCTTCTACTATCATGCCCTGCCCGCTCTTGATGCAATTTGTAATTGCTGATTCTATAACATACTTAAGATCGTAAGTTTTGACGGGATTAGACAACCCCATTTCGTGCTTTAGACTTCTTGCAACTACTATATCTTCAACCTTTGCTTTGGTATTTACGCTTTCACCTTTTTGATTAATGTCGCCTATATTCCTACCAACAAATGAGCGTAGTTCAGAACCAAAATCCAAATGATATCGCTCAGGAAAAAGTTCTTTGAGATATGCAGACTGAGTACCTTTACCAGCATTGGATGGACCGTAAAGTATGATTATTTGAGGAAGGTTGTTGTCGGACATATTTTTAATTAAACCAAAGATCAAGGGTTTTGTCAATAAAGTATAATTAGAATTTAGTTTCATCGTCGACGTAGTAGCAGTGTTTGAATGCTTGACAAACAAAACCTACTCATTCACAATCTAAAATATATATGTCAGAATCAAAATCAATTATAGTTGGTCAAACAGTACCAAATTTTAGCGCAATAGTGCAAACCCCAAATGGTACAGAGACTTTCAGTCTTAAAGAGACCTTAGCAACTGGTCAAAAAATCCTTTTGATATTTTATCCTGGTGACGATACTCCAGGTTGCACTGCCCAGTTATGCGGTGTAAAAGATGTATATTCTACATATCAAAAACTTGGCGTTAAAGTCTTTGGGGTCAATCCAGCTAGCCCACAATCCCACCTTCATTTTATTCAAAAATTTGATTATCCGTTTGGTATTATTGTCGATGAAGATAAAAGTATTCGAGAACTTTTCGGTGCTGTAGGTAATTTTTTTGGAAAGTCAACAACCAAGCGATCAGTCTTTTTGATAGACACCAATGGTAAATTAATTTTTCGATTCTTTGGACAGCAGGATAACAATAAAATATTTGAGTTACTTGAGACAGTTAGTTAAAACTTGCCAATACACCCTCACCCTTCTAATTGATAGTAAAGTGCGTGTAGGCTAGTGATTTTCAGTTTTAATACACAGAAACAACAAATTTTTCTCCATCATTCCTAGTGATCACCTCTAGCCCTCCATTCTCGATGGATCTTTTGCTGATTACGATTTGGACTGGGCAGCCAATTAGATCTGCATCTTTGAGCTTTTCTCCGATTGAAACTTTGCCTGCTCTATCATCCCAGAGGATTTGGTCGGATTTACCGAGGTTATTGAGATCAAAGCTATTATCTTCTTTTGCAAGTTCTAGAAGCTGGTTAATATTTGATGTATCTAGCAAATTGTATCCTCCCTTTGATTTTTTAATCAATTTTAACTCTCCGTTATAAATCCGATTGGCAATATCTTGGATTTTTGTATTAATCTCTGGGTCATCTTTTACATTGATATTAGTTATCAAATGTAGCTCAAATGGAGCAACTTGAGCTGGAAGCTTAAGTCCTTTCTCGTCTGAATAGATCTCCGCCAAGATTGCCATGCAGCGACTAGTACCTATTCCGTGACAGTTCATCAGTGGTGTTTGTGGCTTGTTGTCTCGATCTACAAAAGTAACTCCAAACGCCTTAGTATATTTATCATCTAGTTTGAAGATATTACCAACTTCTGCTGAAATGGCTTTTGATAATCCTTCTGGAATGTTTTGACCTTTGGCTTTCATTTCCTCAACGATCTCACTGTTGATAGCGTAACCTGTTTTCTCATCATAAAAAATTTCGTCTTCCCCAGCTGGGCTAATGACCTGAAATTCGTGCGAGTCGTTGCTTGTAAATATTCCTCCGCTAGCATGTACGGCGTAGGCTTGGAGTCCCATTTCTTGATAAATCTTAAAATACGTTGCTTTCACCAACTCATAATATGCATCTGCAGATTCTTTGGTGGCATGAAAATCATACATATCTTTCATACGAAACTCTCGACCACGGAGCAAACCCGATTTGGCACGCAGCTCGTCACGAAATTTGGTTTGGATTTGGTAGACGGCGAGAGGGAAAATTCTAGTATAATTTGTTTCATATAATTCTAAATTAACCATACAGAATGTATGATTTCTGTCTTTTATATCTGGTAAAGTTTTATCATCATTGTAAAATTTAATCTTTTTAAACATTACACCATTTACTGTATCATAATCCAAATTTACATTTTGTACGTCTAAAATATCTCTTTGGTTGTTAGCGTCTATAAATATATTTTTAATTTTGTATAATGTTGAATATTCTTTGTCATTAAACCTAATAATTTGATCTTTGCTAATCCTATTAGAATTAAAATCAGAAAATTGAAACCTAAAAGATTTTTGGGTTATTTCATTAAGTTTTATTTCTCCTTTATAATTATAAATTGGTTGATACTCCGGCAAATCTTTCCAGCTGTTGACAAATTGTTGGACAATTGGAGTCACTTGTTCTTCGTGGCTGCAAGCTAGGGCGTATTCAGTTTTGGTCTGAGAGTTGAGCTTAAATAATATATCAACATTATCCCAGCGATTGGCTTTGAGCCACCACTCTTTTGGGTGTAGAGAGTTCATCAAGATTTCTTGTCCTCCTATTCCATTGAGATGTTTACGGACGATATTCTCGATTTTATTAATCATTCTTAGTCCTAATGGCAAATAGGAATAAACACCTGCCATGGTTTTGTGGATATAACCAGCTCGGATGAGTAGTTGTGCATTTTTGCTAGTTTCGTCGCTGGGAGCGTCGCGGATAGTTTTGGTAAAGTTTTGTGATAGTTTCATGATAATTTAATTTTTAGGCTTCTATTATAGTTTCAAACTTATTGCTATTGTTGACAACTCCATTTTCGCTGCCAACTATTGCTAGTCCAGCAATCTTGCTAGTAGCAATGCCTTGCTCACGTAGTTTTTTAGCAATTTGTTGTAGGGTAGAACCAGAACCGATGAAGTCGTCAATCAGTAAAATATTTTGGTAATATTGATCTGAGTTTACTGTAAAGGTTTTGTCTGCGTTTTCAATACGATCAGCAATGGATTTGAGGGTTTTTTGGGCAACTTTGACGGGTGTTAAGACTTTGGTTATTTGTATTTTAGGGAGTTTTAGTTCAAGACTTTTTTCAAGCTCGGACATAAATTGTAAGGTTCTTTCATTGGTCGGAGCCACAAAACCTATAGCATCAATTTGCGATTCTTTGATAAACTCTAAAATTTTAGGCTTGGTATAGTCAATAGCATTTTGAATCAACTTTGGATTTGGTCCAGCTTTACCATAAAAAGTCCAGCTACCTATTTACCATAAAAAGTCCAGCTACCTAGTTTTGTTTTACCAAAATTCCCATGTGTATAAAAATCACAATAATACATTTTATCCAAAAAACCGTCTTTTTGCTTATTAGTAGCATCTATCAGGCTATTAGTGTTTCTATATTTTTCATAAGAGTTGTAGTCTTCAATATATTTCTGTATAGTCTTTGGAATATCCATTTTGCGTTCAGATGCCCATTTGATTAAAGCTAAAATTCCGTTTTCTTCAAGTCCTGAAGGCGTTATTTGATAAAAATTGTCTTCAATCATTTGTAAGTTTTCTACAGATTCGCAAAGACTTATCATATTATCAATAAAAGAATCAACAGTAATTTTTTTAGTCCATTGGATATTAATACTAGCAATCCCAGAAATATAACTTTGGCAATAATTTAATTTAAAAAAAGTATCTAATATTAAATATTTTTCTATCCTCTCTAAAATATCAATATCAAAGTTTTCCTTTTCAAATAAATTACTTACCTCATCTAGGGCTTGATATAAGTGTGAATTTTGTGAGAGTTTCATAAGATTGGTTGTGTTAGTTTGAGTATATTTTACTTGACAAAATAAAAAATTAAATATATAATAATAGTATATTTGGCATTAGCCACGTTCCTCCTAGCAATGGGAGGAGTATTTATTGGTATAGATTGAAAAAACTATTTTTAACCTTGGCAAAATCTTGCTCGGAAAGAGACCCAATCTTGTTATCTAGCCTACGATAGTCGATAACTCTAATTTGATGAAGGCAAGCTACCATTTCTCTGTTATTGAATACAAAATTAACAAACCAAGTGCCTTCTTTGATTTTAGTGGAAGTGGGAACAACCATAAAAGTATATTTGCTTAATTTTTTGAGTATGACCACAGGGCGAAAAAATTCACCACCTTTTCCACTGATTTCTGTTCCGATATTCTCGCCAATTCTGCACCAAAACAAATCACGCTCTTTGACTAGCGGAGGTTGATGATTAGATTTATCCAGTTTTGGCTTGATGGTGAACCACTCTTGAAATTTTTTGATATGTTTGACAATGTTCATAGGGTTTAGTTTTTTTAGTGTCTTTAGTTATTTTTTAAATATCAAAACAATAGGTTTTATTCAATTTATAAGTAAAATAATCTTTCAAAATAGTATCACGATGTTCTAAATTCAAGAAATCAACAGATTGATGTTTAAAATAAGGACCTTCGTGCCATGTTCCAGCATTAATTTTAACGATGCAACTAGGTAGAATTTCAAAGGCTTGAATTTTTGAGAGGTCAGGAATTTCTGAACCATTATTTGGAGGGCAAACTGCAAAATACCAATTTTTTTTATCCATTGAACCTAAGCATTGAGAGCAATTAACATGACGACTTATTTTGTTGAAGCTAAGTTCTTTGTATTCCAATTGCATTATATACAATCTCGGCTCACCTCTAACAATATCTAAATTCAAGTCTAGTTCCTTACTAAAAGGGCGGCGATTATCACACGGATAGATAACTTCTCCAAATTGTTTAAAGTTTTCAGGTGTAATTAATTGAGGTTTTAATTTGATCATAATATTTTGTTTAGTTTATAGTTTTTTAATATCCTCACCCTTGGCTCCACGGATCATAATGTCATAAGAATCCAGCAGGCAATTACCAATCTCAAGAATAAACGGCTCGAACAGATCTTCGTTGTTTTCAATAATGCAATCTTGAATGTCTATAAAGTTGTTATCGACCAAAGATAAAGAGTTGAGATACAAAGACTTATTTTCTGCGTCGCTTTTGACCATGGCGATTACTTGACCAGCGCTTTGTAATATCAAATTCATCAGTAGTCTAGCCGATCTGCCGTTGCCATCCCCAAAAGGGTGAATCCGAATAAACTTGTAATGAAAAATACTTGCCAAAATAGCTGGATGCATTGTCTCACGATTGCCATTGTACCAATCCAGTAGATCTGACATCATCTGAGGAACTTGCCACGGCTCGGCGTATTGGAACATTGTGCCTGTAGAGGTAAGGACATGATTTTGGTGTTTTTTGTAGTCTCCTGATGGGATAATAGTTACACTCTTTGTGCCGTTTTCCTCCTTGTGGATTTCTTTATCTTCCACAAAGATGATCTTGTGAAGGTTTTTGATAAAGCTTTGATCTAGTCGCAGCGGCAATTTATCCTCTGTCAATATCCTATCAGTCAAAAATCCAAAAGCGTCATAAGCATCCAAATGTCCTTTCATCTCTGCCACATCACGGAATTTTTTGGCAATGCTTGCTTCCATTCCATTTTTTATCAAGCTGTTAGTTTCTCCTAGTGTCAGGGTGTTGCCTTCAATGTGGTTGGAGTGGTAGTTGAACTCCAGCTGAAACTTCTGGCTGATTGCATTGTTATATTTAGGTTTGATCGGTCGGAGCTGGTCTAATTGTAGCTTGGCGTCATAAATTTTTTGGATTAAGTCTTGTAGTTTTTGAGTCATAAACTTTGTGTTAATTAAAGTTTGCTAAGTATTTTTGGTCAAGACATTTCGTAGTTGTTTTAGGGTGACAGTCTTCCAAATTAACATTAGGTTGTTGGTGGAATCGGTATCAATAGTCAATTGACAAAGATTTTTAAGTTTGGTTATACTCGCCAATATGTCAAAGATTCAAAACACAAAGTATAAAGTTGCAATTCTACATGCTTTTTTCAAATCTAATTGTAAAGGAGGAGGTGAAAAGTTAATTTTTGCTATGAGGGATTATTATAAAGCTGATCTCTACGCAGGAGCAATTGACTTAGAAAACTGGAACCCAAACCAAAAATCTGATAGTTTTGTTCAAGCTCTTTGGAATCCCAACTATAGCTTCAAATACCTACATCACGAGAGTCAAATACCGTTTTGGAGCAAGGTTAAGCGTCAGCTACATTTTATGTTTTCTCCAATAATCAACGAGCTTGATAATTATGATATAGTTTTTTTCTCTGGTAATATTGCCTTGGCACAAGGTAGAATCAAACACCCCAAAAAAATTCTGTATTGCCACACCACACCACGACCTTTTACTGATCAATTGGAATCATCCTTGGCTCAAAAATTTTTTTTGGTACGACCGTTTGTAAGGCTTTTTGCAAAATGGGTGGTTTGGCAATATCGACAGGATTGCTTGCATATAGACTTGATAATTTCCAATTCTACCAATATTCAAAATCGGCTCAAAACATATATAGGCATAGATTCCAAGGTTATATATCCAGCTGTTGATACTAAAAAATTTGAGTGGATAGATCAAGGTGACTATTTTATATCTTATGCTAGGCTTGAAAGTATAAAACGAATAGAGTTAATCGTAGAGGCTTTTGCCCAAATGCCAAATCAAAAAATCACATTCTGCAGCACAGGTCCTTTACAAAATTGGCTTAGAAAATCTATTCTAGATAGGGGTTTGACCAATATTAGATTTGAAGGTTTGGTTTCTGATGAACACTTGGCAGAATTGGTTGGCAAGTCTAGGGCAGGTATTTATATTCCGATTAACGAAGATGCCGGTATCACTCAGATTGAAATTATGGCTGCGGGTAAGCCTGTTATAGGCGTTGATGAAGGAGCACTTCCTGATACAGTCATAGACAACAAAACAGGTATAATTATTCCAGCCGATCCTACAGTAGAAGATCTAAAACTTGCTATACAAAAAATGACCCCTGAGTTGGCCACTAGTATGAGAGAAACATGCACTGTCCACGCCAAAACATATGATCAATCAGTGTTCTTTGACAAAATAAATATTGAGATCAATGGGTTATTTGACAAAAGCACTGACTTGAAACAATAATTACATATACTATGTCAAACCTTTACACTAATAACTCTATAAAGGCAGAATTTAAAGCTTATTTAATTCAAGAATTTGCCAAAGCTAAGGCGATTGATAATAAGAATTTTGTGCTCAATATCGTTCAAATTGGAGACAATTTAGCTTCATCAAAATACGTTGGTATCAAGAAAAAAATAGGCCTAGAACTAGGTGTTGTCGTTAATCATCATCACTTTGAAGAAGGGGTAAAAGAGCAAAAACTCATAGACCTATACAATCGGTCGGTAGACAATGGTGAAGGGTTTATTTTTCAGCTTCCGTTGCCACCCCAGTATTCTCATTTGGTACCACTTACACCTCTCAGTACTGATGTTGACTTACTTTCTAATTCGTCTTTTTTGCTTTGGAGCAAAGGTTTTTTGCCACCTACTATTGGGGCAATTGATCTGATATATAAAGAAATGAAGCTTCGTAAAGAAAAAAATTTGACTCAAGCTGAAAGTATATTTGATAGTCAAAACCTACAAATTAGCTTTGAAGCACTCGTTACCCAAAATGCTGATTATACAGGCAAAGTCGTTGCTGTAATTGGGCAGGGTAAACTCGTTGGGTCGCCACTGATCAAGTACCTTTTGGATCGTAATGCCACGATTATCAGTCTTAATAAAGACACACCTAATGCTAGTATTTTGACGGTGCAAGCTGATATTATTTTTTCTGGAGCGGGTGTAGCAAATCTAGTGAAGAAAAATTGGATAAAGTGTGGTGCAATCGT
Organism: bacterium; assembly: GCA_043778555.1. GTDB lineage: Bacteria > Patescibacteriota > JACMRA01 > JACMRA01 > JACMRA01 > JAYTWQ01. Next base: position 8,129 of record JAYWFY010000037.1, on the reverse strand, counting down.
AATAGACGCTGCTACAAGCGGTGTAGGAGGTCAAATTTTTGGAGATGTTGATAAAGATGACCTTGATCAAAGTGTATATTTGTGTCCCAGTCCAAAAGGTGTAGGTCCGGTGACTGTTTTATATATATTTTGGAATTTATTAAAGATTCTTGACTAATTCTTAGATTTTATAGATACTTAAAAATATGACAATTTTTATTCTACTAAGTAAATTAAAAACTTATTGGTATATTATACTTATTCTAATATTATCGTTTTCGTTTTTTGGCTTTTCTGCATACAATAACAAGATTGAATACAAAGCTAGTATTGGTATTGGCTTTACTTTTAACTCACTAGATTATACCAAGGTCAGTAGTGACAATTATGACCGAGCAATCAATAGCGGTGGTGAATACTTGCTTAATCGATTCAAGTCTATAGAAGTCCAAAAACGTATAATATCCGAATTAAATCTTAGCGATAACAAAATTGATACCAAAAAACCTTTTTACGATCTTACCAATCAGCAAGCAGGGTTTGTAAACATTTCTGCAAGTTTTGAATCAGAAGCTGAGGCAACCAATTTTTTACAGGTTGTCAAAAAAACATATACTGAGTTATTACAAACAGAAAAAAACTTTAACGAAAGCTCTCCTTACAAGATTAAGCCGATGGAAAATTTTATTCAATCTGTGATTAAGACCTCTACACCTTTGCAATTTAGAGCTTTACCTACCATTTTTGGAGGACTGCTTGGGCTTTTGATTGTGCTATTACTCCCTGCCAAAAAACAAAAACTCCTAACTCAAAGTTTATGATAGATCGCTCACTTTTTACCACACCATTCGGAATCATAATTTTAATTTGTTGTTTCGTGTTCTTTTTACCTAGTTTTGGATTTGTGTCACAAGATTACATTTTTACCAATTTTATGAAGGTCAATTCTAATATTAACGCTGGTGAGAAGTATAGACTATTAACTAGCATCTTTCTACACGGAGATTTTTTTCACTTGCTTTTTAATATGTATTCACTCTTCATTATCGGTGGTGGATTTATACAAGCTTACAATTATTTTGGCAAAAATGCTAACATTAGTTTTATCTTAGTATTTCTTATAGCTGGTATTTGTGGATCATTAGCGTCATATTATTTTAATTCTAATGATTCGCTGGGTGCCAGTGGTGCAATTTTCGGCTTGATTGGTGCGTTGCTGGCTATGTCAATAATCAAAGGGCAAACGGAGATTCTTCTTAGCTATAGTTATTTGATTGTTATTAATTTGGTTATTGGTTTTTTGCCTGGTAGCAATCTTGATAATTCTGGACATATTGGAGGTCTAATAGGTGGAATTGGAATTGGTACTTTGTTACTTTTGATTTGAGTATGAAAAGTATTGACTTTTTGACGATTGACCAAGCTATAAGGTTGCTATTGAAAGATCAAATTGTAGCTGTACCAACCGAAACCGTTTATGGCTTGTTTGGGCTAGCAAACTCTTTAGAAGCTGTACAAAATGTTTATAAAATCAAAAATCGCCCTGCCGATAATCCCCTTATTTGTCACTTTTATTCGCTTGAGCAAATTTTGGAATATGTAGAAACGCCGCCAGAGTATATATTAAAAATGATTGAGTTTGTCGGGGCAGCTCCATTAACTTATGTCCTAAAACTTAAACCAAATTCAACGCTTCTACCAGCCTGTGCTGGGTTAAAGACTATATGCTGTAGAATTCCCAATAATAAAATTGCTTTGGAATTGTTACAATCTATTAATATTCCCCTTTTTGGTCCATCTGCCAACACTTCTACCAAGGTTTCAGGGGTGACTCCAAAGATGATAATCCAAGATCTTGAAGGCAAAATTGCTGGGATAATAGATGGTGGTCAAAGCAATATAGGACTAGAATCAACCATTGTTGATACTTTGAAAATTTATAAAATTAAAATTCTTCGTCCGGGTTTAATAGGCAAAATAGAAATAGACAATTATCTTGAGCAAATAAATTTTGGCAACGTCAAAGTAACAGAAAATCAGAAGTCACAGACAACTACCCCAGGCTCCAAATATCGTCATTATAGCCCAAAAACCAATATATATCTTGAAAGTGAAGATCATAATTCTATTTTAGAATTAACCAAAAAAACTATTTGCAAGATTGGATTATCAGAGTTTCAAAAATATACGAATGGATACCTTTCGCTTGGCTCCAAAGACGATTTGTTGAGAGTTTCAGCAGATTTTTATTACAATCTATATATGCTTGACCAACACAAGATAGAGAGCTGTATCTTTGATTTGCAGAGTTATAATTTTATCAAAAGATCAGATTTGTCTATAGCCAAGGCGCTGTTTAATAGGTTGGAGAAAGTCTTGGCAATAATTAAACTATAATTATAAAAGCAGTTTCGAAATTGCAAAAATCATTTGATCAACTGTTTTAATTTCTTGAATTAACAATTCGTTTAAGTTTGGTTCAGACTTGATATTGTCTTTTCTGAGGTTTAAAATTTTTTTGTACCAAGGTTTTAGTTCGACGTCTTTTGTTTTTCCAGGCTGTAACAGTTTTGGCTTTTTTTTCTCATAACCAATTTTTAATTTTTGTAATAATTCAATCGTAATTTGTAAGTATATCTTTGGCAACTGTCCAACCAAAATATCATCAGTATATCTATCAGTTTCAAAAGTAAAGTTCAATTCAAGCCAAAACTTATGGATTTGCTCGTTTAGGAATATATCATCTTTATAGAGTTCGAGTTTTCCAACAAATATCAAAAACATTCCATCTATAAAATCCTTAGCTTTTTTGTTTTTGTATACCTCTAATTCTTTACTTTCCTTTGACAGGGTGATTTTAGTTGAGTTATCTTCAAGGTCAAAATCTTTTCCTAAGAGTTCTCTAATCAGATATTCCAACATACCACCTGAAACATTTGTTTCAATTTGGGCTTTAAGTTTATCAAACCAAATTTGCTCTTGAGTTTCATATTCAATTAGCTTTGTATATTCTATTTCTACTTGAGCCTCAAACTGTAATTGCTCAAAGGTTGGTAAATTTTCCTGTTTTACTTTTTGTAATACATTTTTGAGATGATCTTTTTGTTCCTTAAAGAATTGCAAAAATCTAGGTTTATCAACTTGTTCATTTTGGTTCCAAATTATCTTAGAATGAACTTTTAAAATATTATTTTCATCTGTTCCATAAGCATACTGTGTCATTTTTTGCCCTTGCATACTAAAGCTGTACATCGAAATAAAATAATTATCAGCAACTTGGTCAAATTCTTCATAACCTCTCTTTTTTAAGTCAACCCAATTAGTAATAAATCCAGCTTGACGAATAAATTTTTCTTTAACAGACCAACTAGAGCTATTTTTGATAAGCCTAATTTTAGCCAAATGAAATGGAATACCGCCTTTATAGCCTGGATCAAGAAGCATCGCAGGAGTTTCTTCTAGCTGATTAATAATTTCTTTTTTCTCAACTCCATCTGGATATAGTAATTTTGCAGTCTTCAACAAAGTTTCTAACTGTTCGTACATATCCACACCCTCATAAATCGGCAAAATGGGAGTCCCAAAAAAATCTGAAGATTCTTTCAATAGTAGTTTTTGTCTTTCTAGGATATTTTTTTCTACGATATAGCATAAATGTTTCAATTGTCTTTGATTATCATATGTTTTGATTGCTAATTTTCTGAGAAAAACCTCAGTTATACTTGGGTTAGAATTGTTGGCAATCGCTTGATCAATTTCAAAAATATCTGCTTCTACCAAAGTTTCAAATATATCTTGAGTAAATTCTGGATTGGTATTACTTGCAATTTTCAAAAATGCTTCTCTAAAACTAGTATTTATTTTGTTTCGTTCGATCAAAAAGGCTTCATGCAATTTTATTTCAATTTCTGAACCAGAAATGGATGTGTAGTCATCATTCTCTTCTAAATTTAAGAATAAAACAAACTCTTTATAAAACTTTATATCTACAGCAAAGCCTGATTCAAGAATACTCAAAACAATAGGAATTTTTCTGCCACTATCGATTTGCCCCTCCATAATCATCCTAACTTGGTTTTTGATGTAAGCTCTTTGTTGTTCGTAATTTGATAGATTTTCAGACTCCATTTTCTAATCTTAACACATTTGTTAACGAATGGCAAGTGTATTTTGAAAGTTATTCTTTTTTGAGAGCCACTTTTTCTCGACCAAATTCCAAGATAGATAGCCTGCTACCATAGAAGCTAATATAGAAATTGTGACAAACAAAATATAATTATAATATTTATTATCTGTAATCTTGTTCAAGCCCAAATAAAAAAGACAAAGCTGTATTGGCCAAGAATAGATATAAATACCATAGCTGAGATCTCCAATTTTTGAAACAATTTTTCTAAATGGCAAAATTTGTGAGCTATAAAGTACAAAATAAGTAAGGCAAGTAGGTGCCAATGTTGGGAATATATCAAATCTCAAGCCTATTAGTAAACCTATAATAGAGAGAGTATAAAACCACTTATTCCAAATAATTTTGGCTTGGAAAGTATAAAATAACATTCCAAAGATAAAATAACATAGAATAATTATAAGGTGGGAATCATAGATTAAGGAGTTAAAAAAATCCCGAAACAAAAAATCTTTATTGGGAATTTTAATACTTAATGAGCTCAATATATAGGCAATATTAATCAAAAATGCCAATAACAATATTACAAAACGTTTGTTAAGAATACCCAACAGACCAAGACACAAGACCAAAAAATATGCCCTAACTTCGTGAATTAGCGTCCAATAAGAACCGTTAACATCAAGATCTCGGATATTTGGCAAAGCTACGGAGGGTTTGCGAATTTCTACAAAGATGTTTTGAACAAAGTATTCTATCATATTGATAGTGTGTATACTATAAAATTTTGCAAAATCAAAGCCATTTTTGAGGAAAAAATACAAAGGTACAAACAAAAAAGATATGACAAAAAGAGAAACGACAAATCCAGGATAAATTCGCTTAAACCTATTTATAATATAATCTCCAGCAGATTTACTATTCAAAAAACTTCTTGTGATCAAAAAGCCAGAAATGATAAAAAAGCAATATACTGAAAGAGTACCAATGCTGGTGCCAGTATTATCATAGTCTCTTACGGCTATATTAGAATATCTAAATAATTTTCCGATACTTTCGCTATGGTTAATCACAACCAAAATAGACAAAACCAAACGGATAAAGTCAAATGAGTTGTATCTAAAATCAAAGGTTTGAGAATTAATAAAATTGTTAATTAGTTTTTTCATTTTTTTTGTTATTTTTATCCAGCTCAGAGGTGTTGTTTGCGTTGCATTTTTCAGTTACTTTGCACAGGTGTACTTTGTAAGCTATACGAAAATCAAAATATGAATAGATAGATTTTTTTTCGAGTTGATAATACTCATTCTTTTCTAGCTTTGCCTTCAAAAAATAATCCAATCGCTCTATTTGAATATCTGGTTCAAATGCTATAGCATCAAAAACAAACTGGGTACCATTAACACTTTCTATGATTATATCAGTATCAGAAATGCTTGGAAAAATAGTAGTGGCAATTGGTAAATTAATACTTTTAAAATAATCAAAAAGTAACTTAGTCAGTTTGAATCTTTGCTTTTGAGATGGGTCGTTTTCAAAAGAATGATAAAAAAGAGAAAGTTGCTCTGCATTTTCACCTTGAAGACTATAAGGCTTTTCTACTTTGACCAAATTATACCAAATAGCTGACTTATCTTGCGAGGAAACTTTACCATTGCTGTTAATCCGCCAATACTTTTCTTCGTTGTTTTCATTTACACGTAGAGTCAAAAGAGGTTTGTTGGTATCCACTTGAAGTGTAACTTTGTCAGGCCATTCACGATTCTTAATATTTACGCTATTAATTTCTGGGAATACTTCTTTAGCACTTGCTGTCAGGCTAACGTTGTTGGCAAACCAATATTGATTGTTTGGAAAAACTCTATAAAGTTTATTTTTTTGAAAATGATTGACAAGTTCAAATGTTTGTTGATTGTTGAGATAGCTGTAGTCAGAATATTGTACTATATATTTTTTGATTGTAAAGTATTGATCAAAGATTGCAAGATAGACAAAAAACCCAACCAAGCCAAATCCACAAAATATAGCAAGCAAACGATTAAGATTCTTTCGCAAATCAAATGCTACCAATTGATAATTTAGTTTTCTAAACCATTGTTTGTTATAATAATCAGATTTTATCGAATTCCACCAGTTTTTTGATATATCTTTAATATTATTCTTGATAACTGTAGAAAACTTAGCTTTTGGCATTATTTTTTTGTTTAATTTTCCAAATACAACTTCAGGGCTAAATTTAATAAAGTCAGAATCGATAACAATATTGGGATTAATTATTTTTTGTTGTTGTTTTTCATCATCGGTATAGTCGTTTCGTGCGGTTAATTTTGGGGCAAATATCTTTGAAATTTTGTCAGATTTATTATGGCTCAGTTTTGAAGATAAGCGATTACAATCTCCCCATATTTTTACATTATTATGCCTTTTTGGTTGTATTATTACGGGTTTTGGTACAAATTTTTTGGATGTATTCATCAGATTTTGGTCAAGTTTAGTTTCTAGTTTCACTGGCTTTACCTGTGATGTTAAACAATTCTCCGGTAAAATTGTCCTGAGCCGAGACAGATGGCGCCTCAATTAAAACCGTGCTTTGCTGATCAATTTCAAAGTCAAAACTGATTGTTAGTTCTGGTTTTTTGTCATCAATACCTGTATATGGGGCTATTTTGTCAAGTTTGAATATGATTTCACCGTTGCTAGGGTTGTAAGTTAGCTCCGAGCTAATAGGTTTTTTGACGCTATTTTTTATAAATGCATTAGGGGGTAGGCTAGTTCTAGTTTTGATGAGGATATTGTCTAGTTGATTTTGCTCGTTGGCAATAGTCCAGAGTAATTTGTACCGTTTCCGATTCGTGTTGGTGTTTGATTCGATGGGTACTTCTTGAGTGTCAGATTGAACAAATCTAAGACTAGAACTGAGCTTGTATTGTTCTCCGCTAGCAATTATTTCTTGAAGGTTTATAGCTTTGATTTGGACTTGTGGCGTGATAGTATATTCGTCCTGTCCACGCTTGTTATTTATTATATTATTTTTGACAGTTATACTATAGCTTAATTGTCCTTTGACCTGTGGTGCAAGGCTTACAAGTTGTGGGGTGTTGTTGCCAGTCCACTGGATTTGGCTGTTGTTGATAAAGGCTCTATTACCACCACTAAATGCTATACTACTAAGATCTAGAAGATTGGACTTATCATTCACAAATCCTAAAATTTCAACATTTTTAAGAGTATCTTGGCTTTGGTTAAAATATTCGATATTAACTTTGAGAGTTTCTCCAGCAGCAAATGTACTTCCGATTTTTTCAAATGAGGTATTGATTACAAGTGGTTGGTTGATTACAAGGATATCTTTTATTGCAGTTTTGAGATCTTTATAGTCACCGCTATTATTTTTTTTGGAAAGAGTGGATTTTAGTGCTATTTTTTGCTCACTTTTGACAGTTACTTTACCTTTGATACTGAGGGTTTGCTCGGAAAGACCAGCTAGCCTTGAGATGTACCAAGTATCGTCACCATCATTTGGAGTTGTGATTTTTTGTGATGTGTTGCTAGCTGTAAATTGTGAAGATCCATATGAGAAAATATTACCGGCAGGATAAATGAGTCGCAAACGGAGATCTTGATAGTCATTTTCTCTCGTATTTTTTATTTTGATAACAAATTCAGCTTCTCCACCATTTTGTACCTGTCCTGTCGAAGGTGTAATGGTGAGTTGAACGTCGGGACTTGTTACTTTAGTCTTAGAAAAAGCAATCGGTACTTCATATTTTTGCTCACTTTTTGAGCCGTTTTCTTTAATTACATTAAAACTTAGTGATCCTGACATCGTAGTTTCAATATCTACTTGGGCGTTTAAAAAACCTTCAATATCAATAATAGCATCTTGAGTGCCCTCACCGTATTTATCCAACCTTCCAATATTAAATAGATTATTACTACTATTAATTGGTTTATAGTTTGGAAAACTGGCTGTTTGAAAATCTTGATCGTATTTTAGCTCTAGTTGTACGTTGTCAATAGCAAA
>JAYWFY010000036.1:0-7841 GCA_043778555.1 bacterium | reverse complement strand
TAAAAGAGATTAATAATAGACCTAGAAAGAGATTAAATTATCTGACACCCTACGAAGTATTTGAGTTAGGAATGGAGTTTTAGACTAGTGTTGCACTTCGGGGTTGAATTCAGGTCAAATCATTTGACAAACTCCGTATCTTTGCCAACACTTTTATAGAATAACAATCAATCACAAATTTAAAACTATAAAAATATATGTTCCAAGGAATCCGAAACGCAGCCAACACATTAGGTCAAGTCAACCAAGCCAAGCAAACTCAAGACAAACTCCAAAAAATGCTTCAAGATATCAAAGTTTCAGGTATTAGCAAAAATGGTAAAGTCACAGTCACAGTCACCGGAGAACAAAAAATCATAGATGTCAAGATTGATCCAACTCTTATTCAGTTTGTAGCAGAAAACTTTATGACTCCATCTTCTGACGCTGTAATGATAGCCAAAGGTCAAAAAATTCTTAGTGACAATATAATGGAAGCTTCAAACGACGCAATTGGTAAAGTCCAAATAGAAATGGTTAAAAAAATGCAAGAAAATGGTGGAATTGGTGAAATCATGAATATGTTCAAAGGTATGCAACAGTAAATTCAAAAATTTAACTTTCAACTGCCATCCTGAACTTGTTTCAGGATCTAAAAACTTCAATTAAAACTTGCCCCTGTAATAAGGGGTTATAACTTTTAGAGTTAATTAAAAAAATGATAAAAAACCTTTTTAAATATAAAGCTGAAATAGACTTTATAAGCCTTGATTTAGATATGCGATCTCAGTCTTCCAGTACTGGGGAAGTCGTTTTTAAACCTTTTGTAACTAATTTTGGCGTAAAAAAAAAGGGTACAAAATTTGGTTCTTCATCTGGTGGAGACAGGGTGTCTCCTTTGCAGGTTAATAAAAGTCTTATGCCAAAGTTTGGAAAGATAGAAATATATCAAAAAGGCTTCATTTTGGATGAGTATAAATATAGTGAGAAAAAAGAACCTGCCAAATATAATCTTTACAACACTCATAGCAATTTGTTTATCACAGGAAAGGCTGGTACAGGTAAAAGTACCCTGCTCAAAGAATTTGTCAAATATTGTGAATCCAAAGATATTAATTGTGTAGTAGTAGCCCCTACTGGTATTGCAGCGATCAACGTCAACGGTACCACGATTCACTCGATGTTTCAAATCGACATCCATAACCCTACGCATCTCAAAAAACTAAATCCTGCCAAACGGGCAATTCTTAAGGCGATAGATGTACTGATAATAGACGAAATCTCAATGGTGAGCGATGAACTCTTTGAACTCATCGAAAAGCGTATGAATCAAGCCAAATTTGGCGATAATCCCCACAGCAAAAGATTTGGGGGAGTTCGGGTATTGATCTTTGGCGATGTGTTTCAACTCGGTCCTGTGAATAAAGAAGGTGAAAACCAAGTAGGCTATTTTTTTGAGTCTCAAATGTTTCAGCAGCTATACCAGCAAGGCAATATCAAGATGTTAGAACTCAACAAAATCTGGCGTCAAGATGACAAAAAGTTTATTGATGTTTTGAATAAAATCCGTTCGGGCAATGTTGCAGATCATGAGTTGGAGCTTTTGAACAAAAAAATAATTACTGATAATCTACAAGACTTTTCCAAGAAAAATAATTTTAGCATTCTGTGTAGCACCAACAACCAAGCCACAATTTATAACAATCAAATCCTAAATCAAAACCTCAACCAGCGACATATTTTTTCAGGAAAGCTAATTGGAGAATTTACTTATTATGATAGCTTACCACCACAAGAAATGGAGCTCAAGAAAGAATGTTTGGTTGTGCTTGTCAAAAATGATGTGAGTAAACGCTATGTCAATGGTGATTTTGGTATTATAAAAAACTTTGTTTATAGACTTACGATTGTCAATGGTAAAGAAATTAGCTACAAAAACTTCTACGATTATCATGATAAAAACGCTGAAATCAAAGAAGAAATATCAAACCTAGAACAGACAAAATACAAACTTGAAGGTGCAGGCTACTTTTTGGAAATTCTACTTACCCGAACTAATGAAACTGTTTTGGTGGGCAAAGAATCTTGGGAAAAGAAAAAGTACGAAATGACTGAGGAAAAAGTCACGATGGACGGTGAAGATATGATTCAGCAGAAACTGAAAGATAAAACTATTGGTGCTTACACTCAGTTTCCAGTCAAGGTCGGCTATGCTCTGACGGTACATAAATCTCAAGGAATGACATTAGAAGGAGCAATATTGGACTTTGGGCGAGGTACTTTTGGTTCTGGGCTGGTATATGTAGCTTTGTCTCGTGTCAAATCTCTTGCCAATCTGTATTTGACTTCGAGTCTTACGCCCCAGCATATTAAGCTAGATCCAAAAATCATTGAGTTTCATGCTCAAGTTGTGGAAATTGAGCTGGTGTAGGGAGGTTTAGATTCAGTTATTTTTCTGATGCTTTGTCTAAAGTATTTTCAACTTTCAATTGAGAGTAAAGTTTCTTATTATCATTGATATAATCCTGTTTTGAATATGGATTGTTGTACATTCGGTCAATCACTATTTCTTTAACGTCCTTATGACTTGAACTAAATGGTTGCGTTTCAACCAATTCATTTACTTCATTTATTGTTGGAATTTTGTCTCTATTTCTAGCTAATTGATTCAGTACATTGATTGCGATAGGAATTGCTTGTCTTCTTATAGAATACTCATTATAGGCTTTATTATAACGATTGGTGAGTTCTTCTGGTGTGTTGAACGGAGAAGCTCTATATTCTTGGGCTACCTTGTCAAAAATTTGCTTTAATTGCGAGTATTTCCTATCTTGAGTATAAAAATGTTCATCAATTTTGGCATTTTCTGATCTTACACTTCCAACTAATTCGCTTGTAGCATCGCTTCCTATTGATAAAACTTCCAAATTAGCTACAAACCCCTTGCCTGATGTATTTTGAGGCAATTCCCCTTTGCTAACGGTGTTCCTTCCTAATATTTTGGCATTTCGTCTCTGGAGTCGCTCTTTAGTTTTGGCTGGAATATCTAAAGTATTTGGCACTGAGGCTTGAAATTCATTTTCTATATTATCTTTACCTTTAAACCTATTTTGGTACTCGTTAATACTATTAATTCCAAGCAGTCTATGTGCGACCTCCAAACGCATTATTTCAGTTTTTGTTGCAGTGCCAAGCACTTTTTTCTTTTCAAACTCTGTAGCAAGATTGACCAATTCTATATTTTTTTCATCGGTTGAAAGCCCTTCGTATTCTCGACCCATTCTATCTGTAACCTTATTTAAGTCGCTAGTTCTTGGATCTATAGATTCCTTGGTTGTGGCATTTGTTTGGTTGTAATTTTCGTTGGAACTAGAAGTATTTATAGCAGCAAACAAATCAAAAGTTCTTTGCTGTTGAGGGTTTAATTTTGATCTATCTTTACTCAAAATAATTTTTAGGTTTTTGGGGTTATTTTCAGCATAAACTGCCGCTTTTGATAGTTGCTCTTTAGTAAATGACAGATTTACTTGTTCGTAGCTTGCTTGCGGTGAAGATTCTGACCTAAACTTAAAATTGTTGTGTGGTTGGAGTGTGTGTTTTAGCATAGTACTTATATTTTTATTATTTTACCTTAGCGATTATTTTCTACATCTCTCAATGGTGTTGTCAAATTCTTGTTCTAATCTTTGCTGAGACTCAGCAATTTTTGGTTTTGCATTTTGTGTTATTTGTAATTTTACCATAGCATCAAATTCAATATTTTCGTCTATCAGGCCTTTGATTTTGATTTTACTTTGATCTAAATCGTAAATTGATCCTCCTGAGTGATCCATTAGATAATATAAGCCTTCGACTAGATCGACCTCAGCTTGTTTTAAGAATTTTTCAATTTGATAAGGTTTTAGACCAAATGAGTTTGTGTTGCTAACAGTGTCTTTTTGCCCTATTCGTCTTATTATTGACTTTAAAGCGTTTGCTAAAGTAGGGTATTTTTTTATAGATGCAAGAAAATTAGCTTTTAATTCTACAAGTAGTTCTCTTTCTGCATTTTTTTCTATTTTTTCATTTCCAGATTTAGAATAGGTTTCTTTCCATTTACTTAGCTTTGCTTCTACCCTTTCATTTTCATATAGTTGATATAATTCATCAATGTCTCTAGCTTGAATATGATTGTATCCAGTCTCCAAATCTCGTTCAAGGTGATTATATAGGTTTAGTTTTCTGTCATGAATTTCCATATCAGATCCAGAATACTGACTTTCCAAATCAGTTAACCTTTTCTGAATCTTTTTTGAAGTTTCGCCTTTTTGAGTAGTCAAGTATTCGCCTGTAAATTGAACGTCACTTTGTTGCTTTGCCAAAAGTGATAATCTATCATTTATTTCTTGAAGTTTTGCTATTGCTTGGGATGTTATTTTTTCTCTTAATTGCTCTTCAGTCCAGCCTTTTAATATTGCTTTTTCGAGATTGGCTTGAACAAAAGATTTAATTGAGTCATTGTTCCACTTTGCAGTTTCCCTTGACAAAATTTGAATTTCTTCGCTAATGATATCTAGTCTTGTTGATTTCTGCTTTTCAGCTTGCATTTTTGTGCCTTTATTAGAACCCAAACCTACACTTTTATTAATATATCTCTCATTTTCCAAATTCTTGACCGAGTGACTGAGAATCCATCAGAATTAATCTTAAAGCTTGGATTAATTAACGTTATTTCTTCATTTACTTTAACTTCAGCAACTGATCTGTCTTCATTCAAAAAAGAAATATCAAAGATATCATCGTTTGGGTCAGTAACTTCTTTGATTTTTGTAAGACTTGTAAGATATGTTTCGTATGAACCAGCGGCCACTGCTTGAAATATTTGATATGCAATAAGTTTTTCACCAGTCAGTTTTGAAGATCCTTGTTGCAAAATAGCTGCTGCTTTTTCAGGGTAGTTTTTTGCAAAGTTTGCGATATTCAAAAATTGCTCCTCAGTAAAGAGTGATGCTTGAGAATCCGAACTTGTTTCTGATTTGCCTCCTATCTCAAACTTAAAATTGTTGTGTGGTTGGAGTGTGTCTTTTAGCATAATATTGGAATATAATTTTTTTGTTTATAGTTTGTGAATTGATCATAATTATATCACAATTTTTTTATTTTTGCAAATTTATATTGATTCAATTTGACTTACGATTGTTTTTAGAATATCCCTGAATTTCAATCCATAGTCTTGACAAAAAAGCCTTATTCGGTCAATATTAATTAGTTAAGGTAAATTCTTAAACAGAATTTCAACAATTCTATTCACCTAACAATTTTTTTTACAGTTCGTATATTGGAATATAGCTTGAAATACATACAATTAGCCTTAGTTTAATCTATTATTTTATTACCAGTTGAACCAACAAAACCTTTGGATATTTGTCTTTGAATAGTACTTTTATCGTTACAAAGCATTTTGATTTGCAATTCATTACCAGTTTTACGATGAGTCATCTTTGTGAACAATATGACAAAGTTATAGATTTTATTTGTTTTAATATTGATTTATTCTGACAAAACTACAAATCCTAATTTGTTTCAAACTACCGTTAACGTATAGTTTCTTGACTCCCCAATGTACCGCTTTACAGCAAACTAAACAATAACCAAATTATGGGTCAAAAAATATCAGTGGATTTTTTCCGTTCTCGCAAACGATTATCCAAAAACAACAATAACTCAGGAGCTCCAACAGATCTACAACGATCGGTGTGGTTTGCTAGAGGAAAAGACTACGCAACAGTTCTTCTTCAAGATCTGAAAATCCGAGAATATATTAAATCCAAAGTCAAAAATGCAGGATTAGTCGAAATTATTATTCGAAGATTCTTCCGAAAGGTAGAAATTTCACTTTTTGTAACCAAGCCAGGAATGGTAATCGGTAAAGGTGGATCGTTGATCAACCAACTCAAAGAAGATCTTGTAACCAAGTTTGGTCTTCAAGCCGACTTCAAACTAGACATTTTAGAATTTCGAAATCCATTGGGTTCAGCTCAAGTAATCGCAGATGAAATCTCCGAAGCCCTCAAGAAAAATATGCCATTTAGACGTATTGCTAAGGGTTACATCGAAAAGCTTAAATTTGGAGGAATGCTCGGTGCCAAAATCATGATTAAAGGTCGTCTTAACGGTGCAGATATTGCTCGAAAAGAAGAATTTGCTCATGGATCTATTCCTAGGCATACCATTGATTCTGATATTGACTTTGCATTAGTGCATTGCCAAACTCGTACAGGTATCTTAGGTGTCAAAGTCTGGCTCTACAAAGGAGATAAACTCAAAAATTATAATTAAGATGGATTCATTTGAAGGAAATTTTTTAAACTTAGAATCACATATTATGATTACTTCTAGCGAATTTAACGCAGCAGTCCAAATAATAATTAATGATTATTTTAATAACATAACTCCTAAAAGTGAATCAGACCTTCAAAAATTACAAGAAAAATCAATAATATTATTCTTTCAGGCTTATAAAATCGAAAATAATATAATTACTCGATGGAATAATATTGAAGAAATAATTTAAATTATTTAACACCCAACATATATGACAGGAACAGTAGTTTCAAACAAAATGACCAAAGCTATTGTAGTATCAGTTTCCCGAACGGCGAAACACCCGATTTACAAAAAGACAATAACATTTTTCAAAAAATTCCACGTAGCTTGCTCTGATTCAGCTTTATTCTCTGTAGGCTCCCAAGTGGAAATCAAAGAATGCAAGCCAGTCTCCAAAACAATCTCGCACTTAGTAGTAGAATAAAATCTATCACGAATATTATTAGTCCACAAGGTAACATACTTATTTCCGACTAATAATTTAATATTTATAAATACAAAGTTTTAAGTTTCTCTCAGCTGTCATCCTTAACTTGATTCAGGATCTAAAAAAGCACATCATAGCGATGTAACTTAAAGTCAAATTTAAATTATAAAACTATACAGCTATTTTAGATTCTGAAATAAATTCAGAATGACAATTGTTGAACTTCTAAATCAAATAATAAATTTACATCATATGTTAGCCCCAAAACGAATTGTCCACAAACACATTTTTAATACTTATGGACAAAGACGACACGGTACCCTCAAACGAGGCTCTACAGTAATCAGTGGTGAATTTGGTCTTAAAGCCATGGACGCCAACTGGCTTACTAGTCGACAAATCGAAGCCGCCCGAAAAGTTATCTCACGATACTGCAAAGGTGGTAAAATCTATATCCGAGTATTTCCATCTCGCCCAGTATCTTCCAAAGGTCTAGGAGCTCCAATGGGTACCGGTGTAGGATCTATCGATTATTTCATGTTCCCAGTCAAGCCAGGGAGAATCATCTTCGAAGTCGGAGGTATCTCTGAGGAAAAAGTCCGAGAAGCATTTCGTATTGCGGCACACAAACTTCCTTTCAAATGCAAATTTGTAGGCAAATCAGAATTTTAATCAACTCAAAATATAATCAATTATGCTTAGAGAACGTAGTATCGTCGAAATAGCTGACAACTCTGGAGCAGTTCGTGTAATGTTATTCTCCGTCAATGGACAAAACAGAAGACGATCTGTATCGGTCGGTGATGTCGTAATGGGATCAGTCAAAAAAGCTAGCGTCGGCGGCAAAATCAAAAAAGGTCAAAAAGTAGCAGTACTCTTGACAGCAACTAGACGAAAAATCTCTAGAAAGGACGGAACATCTATCAGATTCTCCCGAAATCTTGGAGTAGTAGTCAAAAAAGGTAAAGACGTCGAAATGGTCGGTACTCGTGTATTTGGCCCTGTGGCTAGAGAAGTCCGAGACCGTGGCTATAACAAAGTCGTATCATTAGCAGAAGAGGTATTGTAA
>JAYWFY010000035.1:0-25120 GCA_043778555.1 bacterium | reverse complement strand
ATAGATTTCAGCGATGATGGCTACACTAGAACCAGCCGCAAAAAATCCAGCAACAATCTCAAAGACACCAAGCAAGCCAAGGAACGATACGAAGAAGTAGTCAACCTAGTCAGATTCGGCAAAAGTAAATTGGGAATATTCACAGACAAAGAATACCACGAAAGCACAATCGACCCAAAGCACGGAGCGGACTGGAACCAAACAGCACCAATTGACACCAAACCAACCCTCAAGGATTTCAAGAAAACTGTGAGTGATTATCTATCGTGGGAAGTGAGCAATATCCTCAAAGGGCAAAATGAAAATGTGGATTGCTTGGGAAAATAGATGCCCTGCTCAATGACAGATTACAAAATGTTGAGTGGGGCGAATTTAAAATTGAAAATGTTTTACAGTGGCAACCACAAAAAGAAATTGATCCTCTAAAACTCGAAGAGCTAAAAGACGAAACAGAAAATAAATATCCTTTTTATGGACAAGCGATTACAAACAATGGAATAATCTCATACCATCAATTAACAAATAAGGTTTTAAATAATGAACATAGTAAACCAACAATTTTAATTCATTCAAACAATCAAAGTATTGCTTATCTCGAAACTCCTTTTTATTTGAAGGATGGTCACGGAGCTACAAGTGTTTTGCAATGTGAAAAACTAAATAGAATCAATCAAATGTTCATAATCGGAGCAATTGATAGGGTTATAAAAAGTAAATATTCATATAATCAAAAAGCTACAAAAATTGAATTAAAAAATACAAAAATCCAACTTCCAACCAAGAATGGCGAGATAGATTTTGAATATATGGAGAGCTTTATTGCTCAGATTGAGAATGACAGAATCGCGAGACTTGATGAATATCTGGTAAAATCTGGACTCAAGAATTATACTTTGACTACAGCTGAACAGCAGGCACTAGACGACATGGGGGTGGGTAGAATAATATTTGGCGAGTTTAAAGTCATTGATATTTTTGAAATAAATTCTTCCGTCAAGAGATTTGATGCTAACAAAGTTACAATTTCAGAATTTGGCAAACCTTATGTAGTTAGAACTGCATTGAATAACGGAATCAGAGGTTGTATTGATGAAGATGAGCAGTTTTTGAATGAAGGAAATACTATTGCTTTTGGGCAAGACACTGCAACTATGTTTTACCAAGAGTTACCATATTTTACAGGCGACAAAATCAAGATTATAAAATCCAAGGATAATAAGCTTAATAAAATCAACTCTCATTTTTTTATTTCAACTATGACAAAATCATTTAGTTCTTTTAGTTGGGGTGGATCTAGTTTTAATGTCAATATAATTGCTAACCAAACAATTAATCTCCCAACTCTGGACAACCAGCCTGATTATGCAATTATGGACACACTAATCTCAGCAATCCAAAAGCTAGTTATCAAAGATTTGGTGAAGTATGTAGATCGAAAGTTAGCTTAAAATTACAAATTCTATAAATTACAGCGAATGTTAATTTTGAAATCAGAAAATACCAATGACCAAAACCAAAATGCAATTCTTTTCGCATAAGTTGCTTTTAGTTGGATTTATGACTGTTTCTATTCTCGGTATAGCGGCTTCTTGTAGTTTTTGTAGAACCTATTTGCAACTAAAACTAACTCTTATGAGAATCAGAATGATCGGTAGCACCTTTTATCAAGATATTGAAATGGACTTGGGGATATGCTTAGATTGTTCTGGGTTTAGCTATAACGTATTTGTCCAAAAAAGGTCTAAAAATTCTACTAGGTGGATTGGCTTTAATTTGACCAAATGTAACACGACTGTCAGCGGAAACCAAATACAAATTTTTTTTGGCACGGGTAACTCCTACATACGCTAGTCTCACCTCTTCTTCCATCCCATTAGGCTCCATAAAGCTATTGGAATGTGGTAGCAGTCCGTCTTCACAACCTACCAAAAAAACTGTCTCGTACTCCAAACCTTTACTCTGATGCAGAGACATGAGATTTATTTTTGGATTGTCTTTTTGCTCGTCAGCGTTATCAATGGTGGACATTAAAGATATATGTGCCAAAAAATTGGTGAGTTTGGCAGCCAAATCTAGATTTTCATCCATATCAAAAGGAAGCATTAAAGAATAAATTTCACCGATGTTTTCCAGCCTTTCTTTGAGCTCATCTTTGATTGGATATTCTTTCTTTAAATAGCTATTGTAGCCCGAAACGATTATCAACTCTTTACACATTTCAATGAGGTTTTTGGCAGTCCAACAGCTTTGAATTTTGGTAAAAATGTCCACAATTATAGCCTGATATTTTGGAGCAAGTGGATATTGATGATCTTCCAGATATGATATAATTTTATTCAAAGTCACAGCTCCAACACCGTCAATTACGAGTGGCAAAAACCTTGAAAGAGCTATTTTGTCTGAACCATTAGCAAGAAACTTGAGCATACTCATTACATCTTTGATTTCTTTGCGATCCAAAAACCTCGTACCGCTCACGAGCCTGTATGGCAATTTATTCTTCAAGAAAGTTTCTTCTATAGACCTAGATTGTGAATGAGTCCGATACAAAACTACACATTCATTGAGGTTTTTAATATTGCTCCAATCCACGATTGGTGGCATCCACGCTCCTTTGGCAATAATATTATTAGCATAGCTATTTTCAAAACTTATTCCCCCAAAAGGGTCAAAATCATCACTTGCACTAAAACTGATTTTGGGCTTGCTCAAATAGATATCAAAAATATTAGCTGCAGGGTCCACCTGATCGTCAGACACAAAAGTAACACCAGTAGTTGAAATTTGTTGCCCAAAGGGATTCTTTAAGGCTTCTATGTTCTCAGGTGTATCTGGATTCAATTTTTTTTCTACTTTGCCATCTTTGTCAATCAACTCACATATTTGCTCATGACACTGCTGTACACTAATTATATTTTTTTTGTAATTTTGCAAAACTCGCTCTGTCTGAAACAATAGATTTTTGGAAGTTAGGTATTTTTGAGTAGACAGGCTGGCGATAGAGGAAATTAGTGACATATTATCTATATTTTGTCAGGAAAGTCTGCAGATGTCAAGATAATCATTTGCAATAATAAGAAAGCTGTGATAAAGTTAAAAGTGAATACAGATTAATAAAGACAAATATAAACAAAAAATGCAAAACTATATCGACTTTACTCTAGCAACCAGCCTAGCTTTTATGCTCATTTTTATTATTGGTGACAACATAATCGAAATACAAGACAAAAATAATTCCAAGGATATTTAATTTAAAAAACTTTAATTCCAACAAAATCTATATTTTGTAACTTTAAAAACCTATCATGATTTACAAAAACAAACCTCACCTCAAAATATTGGCTTCCCTTTTGCTGATATTTTCACAATACTACCTTATCACCGAACAAATCAACGTTGATATGAACAACAACTATGAGATGTTTATCTTTGGGCTTCTTACCACCAATACCTTGGTAAGCTCAGTTGTCGTTGGGTCAACCGCATACGATATCAAGACACAGATTCAAAATGAAATGCAAAAAGATGTAAAATTGATTTGTACAGGAGTAAAGTCTTTGGAAAACCAAATTGATAAATTTGAGCATATTGTACTCAACGATGCAACCTTACTTTTAGGATCCAAAACTTATAGACCAAACCCAATCTTAAACGGATTAAATTGATGATGTATACAGTGCTAGACTTTTGTGTTGACAAAGTAGTGACCATCAATCATTATTACTATCAAAGCTCTATATTTGCACCACAAATTTTACACAACAATTATGCACGATTACAAACAATTATTTAAAGCTTATGATGTACGCGGAACTGTACCTCTTATTAATGCTGAAGTCTACTATTGGACTGGCTATGGATTGGTTACAGAAGTTCTCATTCCCGAAAAATTACCACTAAATGTTTGCCTAATGCGAGATATTCGCTACTCTAGCCCAGAGTTTTATAAGGCTATGTACTACGGAATACTAGACGCTGGTGGTTGTCCAGTCGCACTTGGTTTGGGTTCTAGCGACGCTATGTACGCTAGTTGTCAATTGCAAAACTGTCCTGGGGCAATGATTACCGCGAGCCATAATCCAAAAGATGATAATGGAGTCAAAATACTAAAGATCGGCTCTACAGCACTTGGGCTAGATGAAGGTCTTGGTAAAATTCGTGATTTTGTAGTGGCAAATATTGAAAAACAGCCATTTGACATCACCAACCGACAAGATCTCGTAGAAAACATAGAGCTCAAAATTAAAGTTGAACAGTTTTTTTGTGATAAAATTAAGCAAATTGGTGAAATAGATGAGGTCAACAAAATAATGACAAAACAAAATCTTAAACTCAAAATTGCAGTTGATGCAGGCAATGGTATGGGCGGCTATGTGATGAATCTTGCCAAAGATATGTATTCCAATATTGAGTTTGTTCCACTTTTTTGGGAACTTGACGGACAATTTCCAAATCACCCAGCCGATCCTCAAAATTTTGACAACCTCAAAGACTTGCAAAACATAATATCTTTGGGTGGAGTTGATTTTGGCTTTGCATTTGATGGAGATGCTGATAGAGTTTTTTTTGTTGACGATAAGTCACAAGTAATTAACGGAGATTTTTTGGTAAGTTTTTTTGCAAAATCACTTCTCAATTCATATCATAAAAACCCAAATCCAGACTTTAATCCAGCCGTTGTCTATCTGCAACCAGGATCGCGTTGCGTTCTAGAGACTATTGCTGAAGCTGATGGAGTTGCTATCCCCAGCCAACAAGGTCATACCAAGATTAAAGCAAATATGCAAAAATATAAAGCTTTGTACGGAGGCGAGTTTTCGGGACACCACTACTTTTCAGATTTTGGATATTTGGACTCTGGTATTCTTGGTGCAGTGCTTATGATCAAAATATTAGTTGAAGATAACCGTAAGCTCTCAGAAGTATTTACTCGATTACAAAGTAGTTATTTTATCTCTGATCTTATTAATTTGACTATGCCAGAGGGTGTCACTTTTAATGACGTTGATACCAAGCTCAAAATTGAGTTTAAAGACGCAGTTATATCCAATTATGACGGTATTTCAGTTTTCTACCCAGACTGGAAGTTCTCTATGAGACCGTCAAACACCGAGCCAAAGATCCGCTTTATACTAGAATCCAAAATCAACAACATTACTCAAGAAAAAGTCAACCTCGTTAGAAAAGTCATAGGTTTTTGAAGTCTCAAACAAACAACAACAAATGCTCAGCAACCTAAAATCTAAGTTTTTGAAGATCAAAGATCATAAGACTATTCTTTCTGTTGGTCTCATTTCAAGCCTGGTACTAGGCAGTAAAATACTTGGATTTGCTCGCAACATTATACTAACAAAGTACGAACCGATATACGGAGATATATTTGCCAACGGCGACAAAATCTCTGGAACTATAATAACTATATTTTTGACAGGAGCCTTGGCAAGTTCAGTTTTGCCTATAGCTAGCAAGGTTTTGGCGAACAAAGGGGATTTGGAATTGCAAAAGTATTTCTCAGTGATTTTAACATTATTGGTCGGTTTTCTTTTTGTTATCTGCGGATTGACTGCTATATTTACTCCAGCTATTTTACAGAATATTAATGTTAATACATGGGACAAAGTCAAAGAAGCAAAGGCGATTGATCAGTACATTTGGGTCTCAAGATTATCTATTTTGACATGTTTTAACTTTGGATTACAAGGGCTATTTGGAGTCGTACTTAACCTCAAAAAAAAGTTTTTAGTATTTTCACTCACGGGAATAATCACCAATCTTGCCTGTATATCTGGAGGGTTAATAGGTCTAAGATTTTTTCCAAACAATGTTTTACCGTTAGTAATAGGTTTGATTATAGGTGGAACTATGTCAACCATTTTGTATATTGTAGAAGTCAAAAAATCAGATTTTAGTGTAGAAAAAAACATTGACACAAATTCTAAAAATCTTAACTCTAAAAATATAATAAAAATTAATCATTACATTTCTTCGTTCCAAGCAAACTTTAAGACCTATCAGCAAGAAATCATCGATATACTCAAAACAATGCTTCCTCGATTTTTTATTATTGATGGGCTGTTGATAGCGTCAATTGCAGTATTTAATATTCAAAATGGAGAAGGTCAGGCTATAGCTTTTGAACTTGCCACTAGTATCCAAGCGGTGTTTTTTGTCTTCGTTTCAGCTTTGGGTACTATATTTTTCCCCAATTTATCGGAGACTTTACAAAACCAATCACTTGACAAAAATATTTTTTGGGATAAACTTGTCAAATATCTTAACAATGCTATGATTCTCGGTGGATTAATATCAATGGCATCGATTTTATTATCACCAGCTATAATCTTCGTCTTCGAAATAATGGGCAAAAAACAAACTTATTACACTGATATTTTACGATTGGTTCAGATTGGGGCATTTAGTCTATTTTTTCAGTCAATCCGAGAAATTTTGAGCAAATATATGTTTACCAAAGAAAAAATTTTTATGCCAGTTATCCTTTCACTACTGGCAATGTGTTCGCAGTTGGTATATATCTACGGGCTTAGCGCGCTTACTAATATTGACAAAAACACAATCGTTATTACTTCACTAGTGATTAATTATATGATATGGTCTATTTTTGGTATGGTGGTTGTGAAGAAGGATTACGCCAAAGACCAAAAAATTTTACCTTTTCTTATCTAAACTAGTTGAATGTTTTACACCCTTGTTAACCATATCTTGAACATCTATTTTCTGATTTTCTTTCGGGTTGATTGGAGAATTTATGGGAACTTCTAATACATATTTGGCAGGTTTTTTGGAATCAATTGTTGGGACAGTTGTGTAAGGTTGACCAATAGCTGTGTTAATTACTATGTTGTCACTATCTATAAAAATAACTCTAAGCGGCAGGAGTGTATCTTTCATCCAAAATGATAAAAGTTGGTCAGAATCAAACACAAATAACATCCCACACTTTGCACAAATTGCCTCTCTATTCATATATCCTACTTGCCTCTCAAGCTCTGTAGAAGCAATTTCTAATGTTTCAAAGTCAAATTTTTGTTTATATAAATTATTGACAACTGAGTTTTGAGCTATATTGTTTTGGTCAAAATTTCCTATGGATAAGACACCGCTAACTAAACTAATTATCATTAATAAAATAAGAACAACAGCAATAATTTTGTAAATAAACATTAAGAATTTATTAGCAAATTGCAACTATGACTCGTTGACACCAAATAATTTTTTTGCGAATTCTGTAGTACATGTGCCTAGATCTCTACCCTTTCCTTTGATAGAGCTACAACTTACAAAGTTAATGCCAGTCTCAAACACGTGATCGCTAGCCCCCAAAATGAGTGAAAAAATAGCCGTAAAACATACTACTAGTACTGACCAGTTGATAACATATCTGAGTCCTGGCCACTGTACTTTGCGAAGTTCATTTATGACAGAGGTAACAAAATTTTTATTTTTGGCTTGATTAGGGATTTGAGCTTCTTTATTGCCACCGCTTGTAGTGATATTTTCACCTATGTTTGTGTTAATAAGAGAGGATTTGTTTTGGTTAATTATAGCCATTGTGAATAATATTGTAATTAAAGATTTTTTGTTGGACAGATTTTGTTATGTACTAATAATGATTAACAAACATTTGCTTGTCAAGGAATAAAATACCGTGCAATAATAAAATTATGTTTTGGCTTATTTTAATATATTCATATCTTTCCAAAATCCTTGTGTTGTTAGTCAAAACCTTCCGGCTTGGTAACGGAACAACTCTCACTGGCTTGATCTTTGAAAAATACTATCCTCAAGTCACAGCTAGACTTTGTAATGGTGTAAAAAAAATAATTTTGGTAACAGGTACCAATGGTAAAACCACTACAAGATCCCTACTGGTGAAGATTTTTGAAGATAATGAAGTAGCTGTATGTACAAACCTTGGTGGAGCAAATATAATGCGAGGAATAGTTGCTACGATGCTCTCCAATTGGAACTGGAAAGGTCAACCAAAGATCAAAACCATGATACTAGAAGTAGAAGAAGCTACTATTCCAATTTTAACCAAATATATCAATCCTGCCCAAATTATTGTTACAAACATTTTTCGAGACCAACTAGATGCGTATGGCGAAATTGACCAAACTTTAGAGTATTTTAAACAATCTATAAATCAAACTACTTCTGATATAATAATAAATTCAGACGATCAAAAGTTGCTTCAAATATTAAAAGGTGTCACGAGAAACATTACCGGCTTTGGTATTCAGGATAAAAATATTAAAATGTTGGATTTTGAAAAATCCAGCTGTCAAGTTAAGATCAACTTTGATCAACAAATCATCGCCAGTCAGATTGGACACAAAAATCTCACAGCTTTGATAGAAACCAACTGGTACGAGCAAAAGAAACTTAAAAATAATTTTGAAATTCAGACTAATCTTCTTGGTACCTACAATATTTACAACGTGTTGGCAGCTTTGGCTTGCACTTTTCCGATTTTTGGTCACAGCGCGGTGGATTCTATTGCCAAAGCCCAGCCTGTTTTTGGAAGAGGTGAGAAAATCAATTATCGCAATAAAGAGATTTGGTTATTTTTGGTCAAGAATCCAGCTGGCATGAATCAAGTTTGCGATCTAATTAGTACCAATTTTCATAACGAAAGACTCAAAATGAGTTTCTTGATCAACGACAAAATAGCAGACGGTAAAGATGTTTCCTGGCTCTGGGACTGTGAAATAGAAGAGTTTGTCAAGGCTAATAGCCAGTTTGAATATTTTACCAGTGGGATTAGAGGTCTTGATATGTTATTGCGGCTAGAACATGCCAATGCCAACGTCCAGCTCAAAGACAACTTTGAGACAATTGAAAGTATGCTAGAGAAAAATATTTATAGCTTTAATGCAAATAAAGAAAAGCATATTATCTTGGCGACGTATACAGCGATGCTCAAAGCCCGAAAACTCATAGGTGAACGCGTCAAAATATCTAATATCAGCGATGAAGGAAATTAAAATTTTAACAAGAATCAGAGTATTATAGTTCTTTGAAGTTGCTATAGTTTAAATAATTCTTTCAAACAACTCTTGCGAAACAGAAGAATAGTCTTGTATACGCATTTTAATAATATTAACAACTATTGGATTATTTTTGACTACAACTGTAAGTTCTTTAAAGGATTTAGAACGCAGAACTTGAATTGCCAAATTTGTATACTCTGTAGTTTCAACTTTGCACTCATTACCGGTGTAACTGTCCTTTAAAATATTTGCTAAATAAGTTTTAATTTCAAAAACTAAATTTTCTTGACATTCGTTATCTTTAAACTTAAAATCAATATCAAACATTAACTGAAGAAGTACAATATCAACAATTGTTTGCCTAAAATCAATCCCATCTGCCAGTACTAAATGCTCACAAATTATATGTTTCATTTGTGCAAAGAAATGAGTATCATGACTCAGAGCCTGTCTTAATTCTTTTGTAAACTTTAAAAAACCCCCGTCGACTTCGTCGCCACTCCCTCTTGCGGGGGAACTACGAGCTAGGTTTACCCATTCTAAGGGGTCAAATCTTTAGATTTGGGAGTTTGTACTCACAGTAGTTAGAGATTTCGGACAGATTCTCAAGTAAATTAATTGTTTTGATTTTGGAATAGTTTGATCGTAATTTTGAATTATTTTTGACATTTCAAAATAGTGTTCTATAGACTTCATATTAGAAACAAATATAATAGAGTTACAAAAAAATGTCAACAACTAAAAAATAATTATTGACAAATAATCGTAAAATTATCATTATATAAGAATATGCCTCTCAACGATCAAGACAAAACTATTCTCAAGTCTATTCCGGGTGACCAAGTCGAGCAAGAGTACATAGAAGTAGGGGTAAGACCGTGGGGTATTTATTATGTGCTGGAAGACAAAGTCAACTTTAAAGTCAAAAAAATAGTTGTAAACGTAGGGCAAAGGCTATCACTCCAATCTCATAAGCACCGCTCTGAACACTGGGTAGTCATTTCTGGCATAGCAACAGTTGAAATCCGCAAAACTGATGAAGAAAAAGATTGGGTTTTTGAACTATCACACAACGAATCTTGTTATATTCCAGCCACCAAAATGCACCGACTAGCAAACAATGGTAAAGTTCCGTTGATAATTATAGAAGTCCAAGTGGGTCAATACACTGGCGAAGATGATATTGAGCGATATGAAGATGACTACGCTAGGAGCTAAACCTAAATTTTTAGATACGATAGAGTTCAAGTCTTTTTGTAAAGTTGCTAACGTAAATCCCGAAAGTATTGCTCGACTTGGTAAAACAGAATTAATCAGCTTTATATCTAACACCAAAATCTTGGAAAAATATTATCAAATAGAACTTTCTAGGCAAAATATTGACCCAAAAATCTTGGCTACTTTTGACAAACTCGGCATTCCAATAGTGGAGCAAAACAAAGTCCTAGCAAAACAAAGTCTACTTTCAGATTTTGTAGCTATGGATTATGTACTAGATTCGGAGTCCGTATTGACAACTTTTCAAGAAGAATTAGCTACTTTTGGTATTATATTTTGTTCAATTTCGGATGCCATACAAAACTATCCTGATTTAGTCAAAAAATATTTGGGCTCTGTAATTCCTTTTAGCGATAATTATTATGCAAGTCTAAACAGTGCCGTATTTAGTGATGGATCTTTTTGCTATATTCCACCATATACCCATTGTCCAATGGATTTATCTACTTATTTTAGAATTAATACTGCTGGAACAGGGCAATTTGAGAGAACGCTGATAATCGCTGATCGAGGCTCATATGTTTCTTACTTGGAAGGCTGCACAGCTCCGCAATCAACTCAAAATCAACTTCACTCGGCAGTTGTTGAGCTCATAGCACTAGAAGGAGCACAAATCAAATATTCTACTGTTCAAAATTGGTACCCTGGAGACAAAGAAGGCAATGGGGGAATTTATAATTTTGTGACCAAGCGAGGTATTTGTAAAGAAAAAAATAGTAAAATCTCATGGACGCAAATAGAAACAGGCTCAGCTATAACCTGGAAATATCCATCTGTAATTCTCAAAGGTGACAATAGTGTTGGGGAGTTTTACTCTATCGCTATGACAGATAATAGTCAGCAAGCTGATACTGGTACCAAGATGATACACATAGGTAACAATACCCATTCCAAAATAGTAAGCAAGTCAATCACCTCAGGTCAATCCAAAGCTTCATACCGAGGCAAAGTCAAAATAACTACAAGTGCAAATAATGCCAAAAATTTTAGCCAATGTGACAGTCTGATATTAAGTCACAAAACTGTCTCCAAAGACGAAGTTAACAAAATTTTGACAAAACTTAATCGGTGGAGTGGTAGCAATAACATAAATTTGGGTTCTAACTTAGAACTTGTCGAAAATAAATCATAATTATGCCAAAACTTCTGTCGGATAAAACTTGTCAAAAGACGCAATTAGGTAGCCATTTTGTTTGGCAACTATTAGACATGCAAAGTCAAAAAATGAGATATTTTTTTTGGAATAAGATTTGTAAAGTTGAAAGGTTTAGTATTCCATTATTTTGTTAAAATTAAAGATATTTGGAAAGTTTAGTTGAACAAATTCAAGTGTCAAAATTGCTTGATCTTGGTTGAGTTTTCTTGATAAAACTGTCGCTAATTCCCAAAAAGTTATATCCAAGACTACAAAATCATCGTACTTTGAAAATATTTCTTTAGCTTTGGAATGTGTAGAATCTGTCTCTAAATGTAAAGCTATCAAAAAGTCTGTATCGCAAAGAATAGTTTTATTGATCATAGATTTCGTTGTGAGTTAAAGCAATATCAGTCGGAGTATTCGGACCAAAGTTTAGTGGAATAATAATAGGCTTTGAAGTTTTAGTTTCTATGTTTTCGGTTCTTTCTTTTACAGCCTCACGGATAAATTGAGACAAAGTTATTTTTTGATTTTTAGCAAAAGTTTTGGCTTTGATTAAGTCTTCAGTATCAATATAAATTTGAGTTCTTGTTAATGTTTTGGTCATATTAAAGTCATGACATACGATTTATATGTTGTCAAACTTTGATTTACCTACAACCCCACAGCTTCATTTTTCTTGAGACCGGCTTTGAAGACTAGTCGAGCCAGAATCCAGAGTATTACACACCACATCATTCCACCAATAAATGTTTGTAATATTTGAAGATTGTCGTATTTGCAAAGGTAGATCTGCATTGGATGATGAAGGACGAAAGATGTAGGTAAAAAAGAAAAAAAGCTTGAGAAAGGTAAAAGAGTAAGTGGAATCAAACTTCCTGTGGTTACGTCACGAATCTTTAACCAAAATTTGCCTATACCATCAAAATCACGCTTGTCTCGAGTAAAAAATGCACTAGACCCAACGATTGTACCGATAAAATGATTGATCGTAAAAGTGATTGGAACCAAGGCAAATAATATCAATATATTCTGTAAGTTAACAATTGGAGCGATGAAAACATAACTACATATAAGTGCTGCAACAATATAGCCAAATAATTCAAACAAATTTCTAAAAACACGCCGACCAACCATAGTCACATAATACTGACCCATCAAAACTGTTGAGTTTAATAATTTACCAGTGAGGTCGCCAGTCAAAATTTCTGCTGAAAAACCATTGTGAAAGTAGTTTTCCGCGAGTGCTTTATAAATTCTACCAAAAAGTAAATAGGTAAAAATCTCTTGTGATGGTAGTTTTAAGCTCCACAAATACATCAAAGTCACTGTAAAGACAATGTTGCCAAAAAACTCCATGATGTTGATAAAATAGCTTGAACCAGCCAGCTTGACGTTGTATTTGATAATATATAACCACTTGTAATTGCCGCCTAGTTTTTGTTGAAGAAAGGTCATAGCTCATTTTTGAATTTTTTATCAAATGTGTGAAGTTTGTACTTTTTCAAGTCGTCTAGTGCTAGCAAGTAACAATCTACAAAGTCTAAATTTTTGAACGAATAATTTTCAATAGCCAATAGTAAAACTTCTTTATTTTCGCTATTCAAGTTGGGTAAATTGATTAAAGATTGAATACTTTGACATACGATTAATTTTTCAAAGTCATATAATTTGGTAAGGATATAAACGATCTCACCAACAATTAGACTTGGCAAAAACACTTCAATTTTGCCATCGCTTAGTTGCTCCATCAACTCGTTGGCTTCTAAAAACTGTGCTTCATCGCGCCTTACAAAAAATGAAATGTAAAAATTGGTATCAAGAACTATAAGATTAGTCATAATTATTTTTGATACTTATTGTATTTAGTTTCGGTAAGCAAGCAATTTTCATAGGCAGAATTAACCTCTTCATCAGAAAAAACTTTATCAGATCGGAATTTGCCAGCAAATGTCATAATATTTGGTACGACTTTAAATGTATATCCACTTTGAGTTTTTATAAGCAACACTTTACTAACCGCTCCTAGCTCAGTTCGAACATTTTTTGGAATTGTAATCGTTCCTTTTTTGGTCATTGGTAGAGTGTAAATCATAACTAGTTTTGTTTAACTTTATACACAAAGTCTAACTTATACATAAAAGTATGTCAAGCAATGTTTCACAATCCCACAACCTCATTCTTCTTGAGATCAACTTTGAATACTGATAAAATAATTGCTAGAATCTGCTATCGAGATAAAGAAAATGACAATATTAATACTTTGAATAAAATAGTTGAGTATTCTCAGTCTCGATTATTGCTACTATTTGTGCGATCGAATTACTTTAAGAGAATATGGTTATCAATATTTTGGAACTCAAAATAATATGGAAAACCTAGTACAAATGAGCAAAGCTAATCATCGAGTGTTGAAGTTAAATCCATATCTTAAATGTTTGAACTTAGCGTTAAATCAGAGTAAAGACAATTTACCAGCAGATTACATAAAATTAAGACAAAATTGGTTAGCAGCTCAAAAATTCATGAAAACAAAAGCAAGATCTATACAGTCACCAATAAGTTTAGAATTGTAGAAAAAAGCTCCCCGTGTAGGGGAATAAATTTTGGGAAAATACAAAACTAGTTGTTGTAAGAATCGTTTTTGCTGTAAGAGTTGGAATTGTTATAAGCTGGCTTTGCTGGTCGTTCTCTTTCTTCTGCAATGGATACAGATAAAATAAGACCTCGTCCAAATTCATGTCCGTTACAATTTTCCATTACCGCTTGGGCTGATTCCGCGTCTTCCATAGTTACGAAACAAAAGCTCTTGTAAAAACCTTCGCCTCGCTCACGATCTTTGACAAAATTGATAGCTTCTTCACCTGTTCGTTCGTCGATTTTGATGTTACCAAATTGTGAGAAAAGCTCGATGATGAGTTGTTTTCGTTCTTCAATAGAGATTGAAGCTTTGAAGCCGTGTACGAATAGTTTGTTGTTGGACATATAGATGTTAATTGTTTTTTTGTAGCAAATGCTAGATTTGTGAATACGAAGTTGGCTTGATTAAAGTTAAACTAATTAGTTTATTAACAAAGACTTTGACGAATTTATTGATTGATTGGGATAATTAGACCTTTATGATTACACCTGTTAAGTTTAAACAAGTTCTAGTTTTTTGGCAAGCCTTACGTTTTCAAATTCATAGAGAGCTACGGACTTCAAATTACCACCATACAATTCACCTCATCAAAGAATCTACATCCAGACTCCAAATCAAAAATATCAACTAAAATATTAGACATATTTTGACTTTAAAATCAACAAGGATTAAAAAATATTATGGCTTATCCCTTGACCAAAAAGCTAGTTTGGGCTTAAATTATGACATAATGTCCCAAAGTATAATTATTCTCGAGTTGTCCAAAATATTGACTTACTGTGCTCTTAGTTTTTTGACTGGACTATGGATAGCCCCATATTTGATAAGATTTTTGACTTGGCTCAAATTTTGGAAAAAAAAACCTCGCACAGCCGCTTCGTCTGGTGAAGACCTTGTAGTTACAAAAAAATTTTATGAAGAAAATGAAAAAACTAGATTAGTCCCTCGTGGTGGTGGTAGCTTAATTTGGATTGTCACTTTGCTGTTTGGGTTGGTTTTCTATGTTATTTTAAAGATCGATCCCGAAAGTAAAACTACTCAGTTTCTCAACTTTATAACACGCAAACAGACTTTTATTCCTTTTGCTACTTTGTTTTTTGGTGCATTGTTTGGTCTTGTTGACGACGCTCTTTCTACTCTGGAATCTGGTGGTAATTACTTTGCCGGTGGTCTAAAACTTCGTCAAAGACTAATCTTGGTAAGTGTACTATCAATCGGTATTGGTTATTGGTTTTATTTTCGACTCGGTATCACTCAGCTATCTTTTTTTAACCACCAATTACTATTTAACAGTTTACCACTTGGATTTAGCATTCCATGGCTAATCATTCCTATTGCCTTTGTGACCTTAGTTGGACTATTCGGAACTAGTGTTATTGATGGGCTTGATGGACTATTTGCTGGAGTATTTATTCCAATTTATCTTTGTTTTGCTGGTCTCGCATTTGCTAAAGAATTTTATGATATTTCTACCTTTATGATGGTTATCGTTGGTTCGTTGGTAGCTTATCTGTGGTACAATATTTCTCCAGCCAAGTTTTTTATGGGGGACACTGGCTCGCTAGCCTTGGTTTTGACGTTGGGGGCGGTAGCAATTTTGATAGACAAACTTTATATTTTGCCAATTGTTGCCATCATGCCAATACTAACAGCTTTGTCCAATGTAATCCAATTACTATCCAAAAAGTTTCTCAAGCGTAAGGTTTTTCTTGCGGCACCACTGCATCATCACCTTGAGGCTATTGGCTGGACACGCAATCAAATCGTCTTTAGATATTGTATCATAACAATTTTCTCTTCAACTATAGGTTTGGTAATAGGGTTGTTGTTTAAATAGTTTATATATTTTATAATTACTCTTTTTTGAAAGGAGTGGCAAGGAAGTTGACGGATCTGATTACTTGGTTGATTCAATTTGTTGTAACATAATATTTGCTTTACGGATTTTGGTTGGCAATAGTAATAGATCCAAATCAAATATGTCAAGTTATATTTTTGACAATACAATTAGCTTCGTTCAATATTTAGAGCATGTCACCAGCTAATGATCAGTCTATTTTTTATATCACACATTTGTACCCCAAAGAAATGTCTATCTACGGAGATATGGGTAATATTCTGGCTATGCAGCATATGTTAGACAAGCTCGGCTGGCAGTGGAAATATCAAACAGTAGATATTGGGCAAAACCTTCCACTCAAGACGGATTGGTATTTTATGGGGGGAGGTCAAGACGCTGACCAAATCCTGGTTTCCAAAGATATGAATCGCAAAAAATATGCTATTAGTAAACAGGTAGAAAATGGTGTCTCAATGCTAGCTATTTGTGGAGGGTACCAGATGCTAGGGCGAGAGTTTGTGACTGGAGACAGAGAAAGTGTGCCAGGAATAGGAATTTTACCTGTGCACACCAAGGCAATGGACAAATCAATCAAATCTCGCTGTATTGGTAATATAATAATCAAATCTAGCTTTTTGGAATGTGATCTAGTGGGTTTTGAAAACCATAGCGGTCAAACATATTTTACTTTAACGACAGCTGAGCCGCTTGGCGTTGTAAAAGCTGGTTTTGGCAACAATTTTGATGATAAAGTAGAAGGTTGCATTTATCGCAATGTTGTCGGTTCTTATATGCACGGCTCCTGTCTCCCCAAGAATCCAGAATTAACAATGTGGTTTATTAACCAAGTGGCTGACCAAAAAACCAAAGCCAACCAAATGTCCCATGAGCTATACTTTAAAGTAAAAAGTAATAAAATTGATAACCTCATAGGTAAAACTACAAAAGAATCTCTGATCAAAAGATTTTTAAAATAAAAAGTTCAGATATTTTTCCAGCAATCAACATATCTTATATTTTTATATTCTAAAATTGATTCCAGATAACAGAATGTTAATAAAGATATTAAATTAAAAACAAATTTAATCAAATGAACGAAACAATTTTGAATAAACTTTCTGACTTTACAATGATATTTGTAGGCTTGACAATGGAGGCTATTCCTTTTATTGTAATTGGAGTTACTATTTCAGCTATCATTGCCAAGTATGTTGACTCGACTTGGGTGAGAAGGTACAAGTCCAAAAGTACTTTTATTTCTCATATTCAGTCGATGTTTATTGGTTTATTCTTGCCTGTTTGTCAGTGTGGTAACGTACCTCTAGCCAAGCGCTTGTCTATAATTGGATTCAAACCTAGTGAAGTGATTACTTTTATGTTGGCTGCACCTATCTTTAACCCATTAGTCTTAATTACGACGCTTGTAGCATTCAATTTGGATTCTAATATTGCGATTATTCGAGTACTTGGTGGTGGTTTGATTGCTTTGATCACAGGTTTGATTTTTTCTTTATACCCAAATCAGGGTGAATTTTTGATCCAAAACGATAGTCAGTTTCTTCAGCCCAGCAAAGAATTTAGTTTTAGTGCAAATTTGAACACTCCTTTGAATTTTTCGATTTCACAATCAATTGAACTAGCACACGATGGTAGCTTTGTTGACAATTGGCGAGATGAGTTTTTCAATGTCTTCAAAATGCTTTTGATTGGGTGTTTTTTGGCGGCTAGTTTTCAAATGTTGATTCCCCGCAGTTTATTTTCTAGTTTTGTAAATTCTCCATCACTATCCGTAATTGCTCTTATGGTTTTGGCTTTTGTTGTATCAATTTGCTCATCTGTGGATGCTTTCTTTGCCTTGTCATTTGTGGGAACTTTTAACCTTGGGTCAATTCTTGCTTTCTTAATTTTTGGACCAATGGTTGACATCAATTCTTTGATGATGCTTCGCAGTGTCTTCAAAAATAAAACTCTTGTTACTATGACTATTTTGGTTACTCTTATGAGCCTCATAATTGGGCTGGCTGTTAATTATTTTTATAAACTTAACTATCTTTAGATTTATGGCAAAACTTTACAATTACCTCAGTCTACTATTGATTGCAATATACATATTTTATATTAATAATATCAACCGTTTGGCATTTTTTATTCATCCACGTTATCTTGCCTTGGCACTAGTTTGTGCAGGAATAATTGGCACAATTGCAATCTTGGGTATTTTTCACACTTTCAAATCAAATAAAGCAATTCTCAAAGGTCAAAAAAAAATCTTTAGCACCAGCTTTGCAATTTTGGTTGGAACAGTTTTAATATTTATACTTCCAATTCGGTCTTTATCTAGTGAATCTTTTGCCTTAAGAAGCTCCAACAATAGCGTCAATAGTACCGATGCAGAAAAAGAAAAAGTAAGACTGAAGCTCAAGGGTGTCGTGGACTCATCTACTTTTAGATTTTTTGATTGGGTGAGCGCCAAAAATCTCAACGAAAATGGAGTTTTCAAAGACAAAAAATTCAAAGGAGTCGGCTTTATTACTGCTGGCAGTCAGCCTAACACATTTAACCTTTCACGTTTTATCGTTAGTTGCTGTATAGTAGATGCTACACCTGTTTCACTTTTGGTGGAATATGATTATCAGCAAAAATTCAAACCTAATGATTGGGTAGAGATAGAAGGAATCTTCATGATAAAAACGGTAGATGGCAAAAATCAACCAATAATTATTCCAGCTTCCATAAATAAAATTGCGGAGCCAGACAACACTTATCTTGATAGGACATAAGCCACAAAACTTTTTATACCTATTCCGTCAATAACCTAATCTTAATTTGGCAGGTTTCAGGATCTAGGAATCCTAGATTGATAACAACTTCAATCGATAGGGCAATGACTACAGCTCAACTTTCAATAACTTTCAACAATTATGCTCACTCAAAATCAATTCCAAAAATTTGTCAAAAATATTATTATGCTACTTATTTTGATTAGTGTTATTTTGATTGGAATGCTTGAGTTTGGCAATTTTTTTAGAGAGCCTAGTGTGTTGGTTTTACAGCCAAAGTTTGATGGCACCAAAGATCGAATCGTCAAAACTAAAAATAGCCTCAGAGATTTTGAAACTATTTTTGAAGCTCCAAGTATTCAGGATTTTCAAACTACCAAAAATCAACTTTTGGTCATAACTGGTCAAAAAGATAAGGAATCAACGTTACAATTGGTCAACATCAAAACTAAAGAAGTCAAAAAAATAACTTACCCTGGCAAATTCATCAACCAAGCAGTAGCTGGTGGTGACAGGTTCGTGATGCTGGTAGAAGATATGAAAAATGAAAATAGAAGCTACAAGAGCAAACTGGCGATGATTGTAGGTGATGATCCGCAGGTTTTAGACCTCAATCCACAGTTTTTGGCAAGTACTGCCTATAGTATTTTTATCAATCCAAGTGGTAGCTTATTAGTTTTTTCTGGCGTAGCAAACAATCAGTATATTGTTGATTTGGAAAATACCGAAACAGTCACAAAACTAAACAATGATAATAAGCTGACTATAGGCTTTATTAACGAAAAACAGTTTGCTTTTGCCAATTTTTTGGCAGCTGAAGGTGTGCAAGTTGAAATCATAGATCTTAATAGTGATCAATCAATATTTTACTCACTTGGTAGTGAGAAGTATAACCAATTTGCAATAAGCACTGACGCAAAGACTATCAACTATACTCAGTCCAAAGAAATTAATGGAACTAGAGTCAACGGTCTCAAAAGTCTTGATAATGCCAAACCCTATTTTATTCCCGATTTTAGCTTTGAAAATATACAGCTTGACCCGACAGGTGAGTATTTATTATTTGAAAAAACTGGTATTGACAGTCTAGTGAGCTCAACCAAGCGTTACCAATATTCTCCAAATAAACTATTTTCAATTTATCACCTCAAGAAACCATATCTGTCAGCAAATCAAATTGAAGGTATCAAAGTGATTTGGGCAAGATAGGAGAATCAAAATAGGAAGTTATTAATTTGGTCAATGTTATACACTTCTCTTCAATTTCAAATCTTTACACTTCCAGCGATATCTATCACATTGACTTTGGTGAACCAGTCTAGGTCTTCTACTGGTTTTTCTATAGTGTTGGTGGTGAATAAGGTTTTAATAATCTCATTGTTTTCAAATCTTTCTAATACTCCTTTGGCAAAATCTGCATGGACTATGACCACATATATTTCTTCGACATTGTTGGCTTTACAGAGCTCTATAGCGTTAATGATTGTACCACCAGAAGTGGAAACGTCGTCAATCAATATCAACTTTTTACGGTCAATTTCACCGTATAGCTCTACAGCTTTGGAAAAATGTACTTTGGACAATTCTCTCTCTTTTCTCACTGAGATGGTTTTATTATTGGATTGATTTTGATAAAAATTGTCTGCAAATAAATCACATCGGAATATGCCACCTTGGTCTGGTGAACCAATTATAAAATCTTTCTCAGTCTCAACATTCAAGCCTAGTTTTTTGTAGATTACTTGCGCCATTATAGGTAAGCAGCTGTAATCTCGCACAGATAGCGATAAGGATTCTAGTATTTTGGCATTGTGAATATCGGTTGTGAGTACTTGTTTTACACCTAGTTTTTTAAAAATCCTAGTAATCATCGCAATGGACATACACTCTCCTGTCAAATGTTGCTTATCTTGTCGAGAATAACCGTAGTATGGTACGACTAAATTAATATCTCTTATTCCTTCTATATAAAGTGTATCAACCAAAAGAAATATCTCCATCAGGTTATCATTAGCAGGGTTGCTAGTACTTTGAACAATCCAAACCTTGGTGTCAGGCTCTAGTTTGAACGGAAGAGCTACTTTGATTTCTGAGTTGATAAAGTGAACTACTTTGTGCTGAAGAACTGGGAAATCATGTATCAACCCTAGGGAATTGGCAAGTTTGCGGGAGTTGGAGCCCGAAATAATAACTGTATTTGGGGTTTTTGTTGCAACACTGGACATACGTAAATTATGCTTCAAATTTATGCTGTAGTCAAATAGCAAATTTCACAAAATGCTTTTTTGCTTGCCAAGTTTTGGATTATATTTCAGAATTCAATATATACAAATCTTTTTAATTATGGATAACACCGCCCAAGCTCCACCATCAATTCAAGAAAAATTTGATCTGCATAAACTAGATCAGATGCTGGTCAAAAATAAGAAGGTTCTTTTACTCTTAATTCCAATTGTCTTAGTAATAGTCGGTTTACTAATTGCAGGATTTTTGTGGTACAAGCACAATTTTCTCGATGGTCGCAAAGAAAATCTCAAGTCTTTTACGAGTATTAATTATAATGTACCTTACAATCTGAGCATCTTTAAATCGGACAAAAACCGAATTGAAATAAGTAATAATGACAATGCATACTACGATAAAATTGACTTTTTTGTAGAAAATAACGAGCTTAAAGTCAAAAATATTCCCAAGATTTCAGTTTCAAAACGCGGAGCTCCAGAAATTGTAATATACGCTCAAAGTTTGAATCAGATTATCAATAACGACAAAGGAGATATAACCGTTGACAAAATGGAAGGTAGCGAAGCTGTTCTTGATATGAAGGATAAAGGTAACATTGAGGTGGGAAATATAATTGCTAAAACTCTCAAAACCACAGTTCGAGATGGTGGAGATATCCTTGTCAATAGTGGGAAAGTGGATAGCGTTGAGGCGAATATTGTCAACCCTAATGGCAAAATCAATCTGGAAGGTCTAGAATCTCCGACCGCCAAAACCAAAGACATCGGTACGGGCACGATCAAACTCAACCCAAATACAGTAGATCAAACCAAAGAGAAAATAAAATCTAAAAAGTAAATATGCCTTTATCGCCAAACTACAACCCCAAAGATAACGAAACCCAAATCTACAAACAGTGGATGGATGACAAAGTTGGTAAAGCTAAACAACAAATGGTTGGCACAAACCATCCCCTTGATAAGGAGGGTCAGACGCAGTCTAAGGAGATTCACAAAACCCACTCGATCCTCATGCCGCCACCAAACCTGACGGGAGATCTCCACGCAGGTCACGCTTTTCAGCACTATCTTATGGATACTTTGTCACGACTAGCTAGGCAACGAGGTGAAACAAATCTTTGGTTCCCGGGAGTAGATCATGCGGGCTTACAGCTTGAAGGTGTAATTGATAAACTAATCAAGAAAGGTGAATTTGATGAAACTATAAATAATTTCCCCTATTTAGGGGGTGGCAACGAAGTTGACGGGGGTAGTTTTAAGCCAATTGTAGAGGCGATCACTGTGTCGCCATTATCTGAGCAAAAAAATCACATGAACAACAACAGAGATGACCTTCCAAAATATCTCAAGACCAACTACCCTGATCTGTGGCTAGAATGTGCTTGGTCAAAAGTTAACCTTTGGCGGGATAATCAAAAAAACCAAAGTGCAGTCCTTGGCGATACTCCAGACTACGACAAAACTCTTTTTACCCTCGATCCACAAAACATCGAGATGGTCAATTATGCCTTCCTCAAATACTGGCAAGATGGACTGATCTACAAGGGTTCTTATCTGGTCAATTGGTCAGTTGGACTACAAACAGCACTTAGTGACGTAGCTGGCGAAATAGAATATGAAAAAAGGATTGATCCGTTTGTAACTTTTGAGTATAAGTTATTTAGTAAAAATAAAATTGAACAAATCACCAATAATACCGTCATCTTGAGCACAGCGAAAGATCCCCTCATTGTTGGTTCTGAGTTTCAACCTTTAAACAATTCAATTTTAGTGGGAACAGTTCGACCTGAAACTATCTTTGGAGATTATGCCGTTGCGGTTCATCCAGAAGTTTTTGAAAGAAATTACAACGAATTTAGAGGTTTACTAGATGAAAAGAAATTATTTGTTCAATTGCCATTGACCGATAAGATGATTCCAGTAATATTAGCCAACGAAGTTGATCCCAATTTTGGCTCTGGAGCTTTGAAGATTACCCCTGCAAATGACCAAATTGACTATGACATTTTTAATAAATATTTAGGTGGAGAGTTTGAAGGTGCAATAGGGCGAGATGGTAAACTGACAGAAATTTGTGGTGGATTTACAGGGCAAAGCATTAATGAAGGTAGAGCAAATGTTATTAAAGCGTTAATAGAAGAAGGTTTTGTGCCAAAGAAACAAGACAATCAAAGCCAAAGAAAAGATACAAAAGACTATTTTGGGATTGAGTTCGCTGATGACATCAACCCTGAGGATTACCAAATCGACTGGAATTATGAACACAACGTCACGATCTGCGAACGAACCAAAACAGTTGTGGAGCCATTGATTTCTGAAGAGTTTTTTATTTCTTATCATAAAGAATTTAATTGGAAACCGGTTAGTAAGGATGACAATGTGAGTATTGCGAATCGTGGCAAAAAAACCAATCTCCAAAAACTAGGAATCGAAGCCGTTCAAAAAACCAATTTTTGTAGTGAAGAATATAAAGCCAGAGGTGTCAACTTTCTTGAGAACATCAAAGACTGGTGTATCAGCCGAGACCTAATCTGGGGACACAAAATGCCAGTTTGGTATAATCTTGATACGAATACTGAGCGTAAGTTTTATAGCTTTGAAGAAATGCAGCAAAACACCCACTTGTCAGAGGGGGTCAAACCCGAAGGATTTGGGGTGATTCCAAACAACAAACACTTTGCAATTTCGCCGACCAAACCTACAACTTCTGGAAACTGGGTGCAGGAAGAAAAAATTCTTGACACTTGGTTCTCATCCTGTCTGTGGCCGCTATCCACCCTCAAATATCCTGAGTTTGTGGAGAATAAAAAACATAAATCAAATGTAGTCTTAATTCACGGTGGGGAAATTTGGAATACTAAAGAAACCTATAGATCAAAGCTCCAAAACGGAGATCTTAATTCTTATTGGTATCAATCCAAAGAAGGTTTCAAACGGACATTTAAGAGTGATCTTAAAGATTTTTGCAAAGATGATCATATTTCATTTATTGATCCACAAATGCCAAACAAAACTAACGCTGATTATACAAAATGGAAATGGGTTTTTGAGCAATCGTTACCTTTTATAACTTCTGAAACTATTTTGGTTGGACATTCACTTGGCTCGATGTTTTTGACCAAATATCTGTCTGAAAATAAACTAGAATTTAAATCAGTTTTTTTGGTTAGTGGGGGATTGTGGAAAGACTCGGAGACAAAGATATTAGACTTTGATACAAAATGGGGGATTGGTGAAGATTTTAGTTTACTTAGTTGTTACGATAACAAAATTAATATAGTGCATTCCAAAGATGATAATGTTATAGATTTTCAAAGAAGCCTTGATCTAAAGGAAAAATTACCAAATGCCAACTTTATCGAACTTGAAGGGTTTGGACACTTGAATCAGCAATGCGAAGAGTTGTTAGATTTATTAAAAAAGCGACTAAAAAACTATCCTCTTGACAAAGAGGGTCAAAGCGAAAGCTTTAGGGAGATTCAAACTGACTTTGAGACATTTTATCCAACACAAGAAATGACGACTGGTAAAGATATTTTTTATCAATGGATAGTGCGAATGACAACTTTGTCGTATTATTTTACAGCCCAAATTCCATATACTGACTTGGTTATTACCCCTACTATTCTGGATGATAAAGGTAAAAAAATGTCCAAGTCACTTGGCAATGGAATGGATCCTGTCGCACAGATTGACAAATATTCTAGTGATGCGATGCGGATGGCTATGCTTGGAGCTATGATTCCAGATCGTAATATTAAAATGGGTGGTCGGCTAGCGGATGAGCTCTGTGAAAAGTATCGGAACTTTGGCAACAAAATGTGGAATATAGCAAGGTTTTTTGAATACCAGGAAGAAAAAACCAAAGAATAAAGTAAAATTTTAGTTAGCTTTAAATGCTTTGAGTTGATTATCAATTCCAATCTAACGAAATAAATTAAGTAGACCTCTTCCCTAATTTATCCTTTTGAAATTTAACATTCCTGCGATTAGTGTCCAAAATAGATTGTCTTTCTTTTGTTTGTGTCTTCTGATTTCTTTGCATATTCTAAATATCTAAAATTCCCTATTGATATTTTCTATCTTGATACTCACTACCCAGTATAATAGACAGTAGATTCCATTCTTGCTAAGATTCCTCTAAAGCATCAATAATATCTATAAATACAGTATAACTGTCTAAAACACT
>JAYWFY010000034.1:0-3033 GCA_043778555.1 bacterium | reverse complement strand
ACGTCTTCTAATTTGCAGCGGATTTGAGAAAGTAAATTTGTGACTGCGGCAATTTTGAATCCTATAACCTCCTCTTGAGTTGTAGGGACTTCTAATATCTTGGCTTGATTATTCGCTTCCTCACGAGCAGCTGCGATTTCAACTTGTGTTTTTGGTTTGTTGATAACTGCCAAATCTTGTTCTATTGTGTTTACATTGACCTCTGTCTCACCAGAACCTATACAGATGGCTCTTTTGTAACAATTTTTGTTTGTAATGTGGTTAATTATCCTAGACATAAAATAATCTTAGCGCAAATTGTAATAGTTGGCAAATGAAGATTGGGCTCCCTTCTCATCTGCTATTTGGACTATTTGTCAAGTTTTATCTATCTCTTGCACAAATAAAAAAACTAAAGTAAAATTATTACCGTATATCAAATAAAAAACAAATAAACATAAAAATCAGCAAACAAAAATATGTCTCCAATACCAAAAATTCAAACAAAAATAAAGTCTATTTATTCCAAGTCCAAAAAAACCATAGTTTTTCCACTTATTCTGGTCTCTATGTTTGTAGGAGCTTTTGGTGGATCTACTGTTGGTTTTATTTCTTCAAGTTTCAAAATTCTTGCTGACAATCTTACATCTATCGGATACGGGTGCGGTACTTATGGGCAATCTGCCCCTACTTATGGAGCCAACTGTGCAGCTATTACATCAAGTTCATCTTCTTCTAGCATCATTTCATCCACTGTCGTTAATAATTCCCAAAGCATATCAAGTGTTTCGTCAATGATTTCGAGCGTGGTAACTTCCAACCCAACTCTGTCAGTCAAGGTCAATCTTGCAGCCAATTTTAACACAACCACCAATCAAATGGATAATACTTTTAGGACACGAAATATGATTCCAGCGAGCCAGCCTTACAATCAATCACCTTTTAGCTATAGTGGATCGGAGTCATTTGCAAGCTTAGGTAGCATTCCTAGTGAAGCAGTTGATTGGGTCTTGCTTGAAGTCAGAGATCTTAATAATAGCTCAGTGCTCACAAAGGCTGCAATTTTGAAACAATCTGGCAATGTCGTAGACACCAATGGTTCGCAAAGCCTTTCTCTCAACAATTTTGTGCCGACTTCTGGTTACAATTACAAAATAGTTGTCCGTCACAGAAACTCAATTGCTATATCGACAAACCAAAACATAACCTTTACCCAAAACACAAACACCTTGGTTGATTTTACCAAAAATGTAAACGTAAAAGCTTCCAACCAGTTGCAGGTTGGTACTGACACCTCTAGCCAGCCAGTATTTGGAATCCGCAAAGCCAACGTCACTGGTAGTGATTCTATAGATGCCAATGATAGAAATACAGGACTAGCAGCCCAAGAATCTGATGGTATATACACTCTCAATGATGTGAATCTCGACGGAGTAGTTGATGCCCAAGACCGAGCACAATTGACTGACGCCCCAGAAGCAAGCGAAAATATATAGAGAATATAGCCAAGCCCAACATCAAATCAGATAAGAATCTAATCAATATTTAGCAGTAACAGGTTAAAATTAAATTCAAAGATATGTATTAGTTGTAGTAGGCTTAGATATATATACTCAAATCTGTATTAATTTTTACAAACTTTATGAAGGAATTGGTTATTTGAATTCTCCTTCTTTTAGTCACTGACTCTGCTATGAATTGTATCGGAATCTTGACGACAAAAAGGTTTTACTGTTAAAGTTTATACAACCAACTGATAAGTAACCAACAGCTTAATTAACAAATTTATTTTTATGTTTCACACCGTTATTGGACTAGAGATTCACGTCCAGCTCAACACCAAAACTAAGCTTTTTTGTTCCTGCCTCAACGAATACGCCCCAGATCAACCCAACAAAAATATCTGTCCATTTTGTACAGGGCAACTAGGTGCCTTGCCTCAGCTCAACAAAGAAGCCGTCAAAAAAGCTATTCAATTTGGTATTGCTGTCAACGCAACCATCCCAGCCACTACACGATGGGATCGCAAAAACTATTTTTATCCAGATCTCCCCGCTGGCTACCAAATCTCCCAGTACGACAATCCAATCGTGAAAGGTGGTCAAGTTGACTTTTTTATTGAAAACAAAAAAACTGGAC
This sequence comes from bacterium, assembly GCA_043778555.1. Lineage (GTDB taxonomy): Bacteria > Patescibacteriota > JACMRA01 > JACMRA01 > JACMRA01 > JAYTWQ01. Next base: position 915 of record JAYWFY010000034.1, on the reverse strand, counting down.
AATTCACAAAATCGTCAATTGAGCTCACACGTGCTCACCTGGAGGCTGACGCAGGAAAAATGATACATGTCGGCACCAAATCTCTAGTGGACTACAACCGCTCAGGTGCTCCGTTGATAGAAATTGTGACTGAGCCTGTTATCCGTTCTAGCGATCAAGCAATGGCATTTATTACCGAGCTCCAGCTTTTAGTTCGACGATTGGGTATATCAGATTGCGATCTTGAAAAAGGACAAATGAGGTTTGATTGCAATTTGTCTCTCCAAACCGACGAGCAATTCCAAGAGGGAAAACTACCTTCGTACAGAACAGAAACCAAAAATATCAATTCTATTCGATCGCTTGGTCATGCCATAGAATACGAAATCAGACGACAGTCCAAAATGCTTCTTGATGGACAAACGCCACTACAAGAAACTCGTGGCTGGAAAGATGACCTAAACAAATCAGTCTCTCAAAGAACCAAAGAAGACGCTATGGATTATCGGTATTTTCCAGAGCCAGATTTACCAATTCTCAATATACTTCAATCTGACATTGACAACCTCAACAATTTGCCAATTTTACCTAGTCAACAGCGTCAAAAATATATTGATCTCGGCTTATCTGTTCAAACTGCCAATACCCTAGTCTCCAATGATAAAGCTGGTAAGTTATTTGAAAGTGTCGTTATGGTATAAAATACAGTTTCTCTCTGATATCATCTCTAGTTTCTCTTATAATTCTTGGAATACGCCTATCTTCTTTAAAAATAGCCAAAAAACCTAGCCCAATTACTAGAGTAAGTATTATGATAATTGTTGAAAGTAAAAATTTGTTATTAGTCATAGGCCAATCTGTAATCCTATAAACCCAGTAACAGGTAATTAATAAAAATACTCCGATTAGTATAAATTCTAGACTATAGTTAAAAAT
>JAYWFY010000033.1:0-8098 GCA_043778555.1 bacterium | reverse complement strand
TAAGAGGCTATTACGATTACGCACTTAGTCTATTTGATAATCTATGCGATGTAGTTAATTCTCACTCAGTGTAAAAGTTGGGTTGGGTTTGGGTATATAACCACTCCTTGGCTAACCTAATTTAATTTGGCAATCTTTCATCCTAAAATTGTTTCAAGATCTAAAAAACTTTAAATTTCTTTTGGTACATTCTCCACTACTTGGAGCGATCTTAAAATATAATAGCCAAGTTAATATCCCCGTTACTTGCTGCGGGGAGAATTTATTTAAAGTATAAATGAGAACTTTATACCTCTTCTTTGTTATCTTCTACTTCTGGCTCTTCTACCCATGATTTTTCAATCTCCAATAAAAATGCTTGATAACATTGTTCAAGTTTATCCTTTACATCTGGAAATTTGACAGCGACATCTGGATATTTTTGAATACTTAAAATCCGAGTATCGTCAGGAAAACCAAATTTTTCTTTGGCATGACTGCTTATAAAATTCCACATTATAGACAAACATTCGTCAACTGTTTTTTTCTTTTTGTCATCGTCCATTGTATCAGTACTAATACCTAATATGGCTGTGACTAATTCATTGACAAAAATTGGGTTTTGTAGATCTAATTTTGTTAAAAGTGGATTTCCAATTATTAGTATAGGGCAAGGCATAATGAGTAAAATTTGTAGTTTGAGATATACGATTAATTATTGGTTAGTATGTATATTTTGTCAAAGATTGTGAACATATTTTCACGATTATCCACTTCTCCACTACCAGCTACAATCGACCAGAAAAAACTTGACCATTGTACGAGTATTGAATTGAAGTATTATTTGTTGACCAAATTCTTATTCTGACTTATATTTAGATTATGATAAATATCAAAAATTCAGAAAACTTTGAGATCCAATTTTTAGAAATTGTTAATTTTCTCGCCAAAGATCAATACAGTATAGTAAACTTTGAAAAAAATCAAGTCGTCGTAGATCAAGGCAAAATAGTCACTAATAATTTTATAAAATCTAGTTATGCTTTTGTTCCCCTTGGGGTTATATTGGAAGTAGAAATATTTGTGACTAAGCATAATAAGCAAACCAAATTACTTGTAGCTGGAGATTATATTGGACTTTTTGAAACTGCCAATTTTCTAATCACCAATCGACCAAAAAAAATTGGTAACTGAGGCTTAAAAACTCATAGTTCAACCAAAATTCTATTCTTTAGTTCAAATTTTTTCCAAAATAAAAATCAAAATACTACCAATTTTAAAAATCATATTATCGAACTGGCAAGATCAAACCCTGTACCACAGCCACTTACTACTTTGCCATTATTGGATTGGTTAGCTGATCATACGACTCCATCCAATTTTGAAGAATACGCGATTATCGCCCACACACATTTGCTTCCTAATCAAGTACCACTATTCAAGCATTACGCTAGCCTAGTTGGTGTCAACAGAATATTTGTGATTTCAAAGCCCTATTCTACTGTGCACTCTGCGTATTTGGAGCTCGTTAACTCAGGGATAGAAGTCATTCCCATCAAAATGAAAGCGGGTTTTCCTTATTCTTTTTGTGCAAAAGATCCTATCAGCGTAATGTGGCACAAACTCCTCGAGTCTCGCAAATACAATTCATTTGATAAATTACTAATACTTGACGATGGTGGAGATCTTTGGACAAGTATTCCGTGGGATCAAATTGGTGATCTTAAGATTACAGGAGTAGAGCAAACTCAAAGAGGGGTTTCAAGGATAATTGAATCCAAAATGAGACTTCCTTCCATAGTTTATGTCGCTACAAGTGGCATTAAAAAGCAAATTGAATCTCATTTTATCGTCAAGTCGTGTCTTTTGGAAATCAAAAAACAGATTAAACTGGAGGGATCAAAAGTGGGAATATTAGGAATGGGAAGTATTGGCAGACCAATATACGATATTCTAAAAAATGAGAATATTCAAGCATATTACTACGATCCAATTCAGAAATCTCAAGATATTTTTTGTATGCCAAGTATAGACAGTTTGCTGCAAAAATGTGATATCATAATTGGGGCAACTGGGGTGGACGTTCTACACGAAGTTCCATTTGAGAGAGTTACAGGTGACAAAGTATTGATCAGTTTATCATCTGCTGACGTTGAATTTGAATCTATTTTGAGATTTGAGCCTGATAGATCTAGCCAGTCTTTTGACGTTGTTAATATTCAGGTTCATAGTGATTTGAGCTTCAAAATACTCAATGGAGGTTATCCTATCAACTTTAACCGTAAGGCAAATGCTACCCCTGATAACGAAATAGTTTTGACGAGGTGTTTGCTGTACATTGGGATGATGCAAGCAAAGCAAATTTTGGAGGCAAAAGATGATACAAAGTCAGATTTTTATAACCTAGAAACCAATTCACAGGAAAAACTACTTCGTAAATGGTTTGTTGATTATTCATTGGAATCGCAAGGATTTGCACTGGACGCAGAAACAGAAAACATATTCAAAGCCAAAAATCCCAATTTTTGCAATAGTTCAAAAAGCGTCTGGGTAGATTTGTGAGGGTGAGAACTTGTCCAATTTTTTTTGAATACCCTCCTCGCAGCAAGACTCAAAGGTATCCTCTTTGCTCACCATAATCAATTTCAAGCGGAATTATTAAGAAAGAGGTCTAATATAATTCTTAACAGGTTTTGTGTCTAAATAACTTGGATTCTTTCTTGAATCTTTTTATCTATCATTCTTACTTTTCCGAGCTAAATGAACTATTTTCAAAAGTTGAAAGTGTGCAAACATTTTTGAATTCAATTCCTTGTTTTTTTGGTTATTGCAGGATTCGTTTATATTGCAATTGTATGCAATATTTCTAGCTATATATGCTTTTTTACATTTATTTGGGGCGTTTTGGCAAATTAGCAAATTGTATTTTTTGCAAAGAAGATAGGCTAGTATAATAATAAAGATATTACGATTATTTGTATTTTTGACATAATTTATAATTTTTACCCAATTTTAATTCCCAACTCTTTAAGATTTTTGTCAGCAACTGTACTGGGAGATTGTGTCATTGTGTCCATAGCTTGTCCGTTCTTGGGGAAGGCGATTACTTCTCGGATATTGTCTTCACCCATCAAAATCATAAATAATCGATCGAGTCCCCAAGCAAATCCAGCGTGAGGCGGTGCAGCGTGAGCGTAAGCTTCCATCATATGTCCAAACTTGGCTTTAATTTCATCTTCTGTGTATCCCACAGTTTTAAAAGCTTCTACCAAGGTTACAGAGTTGGAATTGCGGACGCCGCCACTAAGAACTTCGTAACCGTTCAAAGTCAAGTCATACTGAATCGCCCTTAGATCGTCTAGTTTGTTTGCTTCACGGCAATCTACTAGAGTTTCCATTTTGGTTTTGCCTGCCACTTCCAACCATACGCCAAAAGGATTGTGAGCAAAGTCAACATTGTTATCTTCAACTTCAAAAAAAGGAAAATCATAAATCCACACAAATTTGAGCTCATTTGCTCGGATATATCCTGGGGCAAGTTTATCCAAATGTTTGGCTATATGTTGTCGCATTTGGTTTTGGGCTTTGAATACCAGGTTTTTGTTATTATTGGCGACAAACAATACAAGATCGCCAGTCTCAAGATTAAAATAATCTTCAATTTGTTTCTTCTTGCTTTCCTGTTGGTTTTCGTCTCCAAAAAATTTGAAAATTGGACTTTTGGCACCTTCTGCAGTGTATTGAATATAGGCAATTCCTGGTAGTCCATTTACTCGACCAATATCTTGAATTTTGTCCAAATCTGAACGGCTAAACTTGTCGTTACCGCTCTTGATCACCAATGCTTGTACACGGTGACTCAGAAAATTGTTGTGAGTTTGGTCACATAAATCTGCAAAAATCTTAAATTCTGAGCTATGAAAAACAGGCATTGCGTCTTGCCAATCTAGTTCATATCGAAGGTCGGGTTTGTCGCTGCCGTACATATTCATCGCATCGTCGTATCTTAGCCGTTTAAAGCTAGCTTTATCAGATTCAGGGATTCTAAGCTCTGTAAATTTATAGAGGGTTTCTACTGCAAATTTTTCATTGAGCTGGAAAATGTCTTCTTGATCTGCCCAAGCTATTTCAGCGTCGATCTGATAAAAATCTCCAGGGTGCCTATCGGAGCGAGGATCTTCATCACGAAAACAAGGTGCAATTTGAAAATACTTGGCAAAACCACCGACCATCAAGAGCTGTTTAAACTGTTGTGGAGCTTGTGGTAAGGCGTAAAAAGTTCCAGGATGGAGCCGAGATGGTACAATAAAATCTCTGGCACCTTCAGGACTAGGGTTGGCTAAAATTGGTGTTTGGACTTCCACAAAATTCTGAGCGTCAAACCAGTTACGGATTGCCAAAACTAGTTTGTGTTTGTTTTTAAACATTTTACTGAGTTTTTCGCGGCGAAGATCTAGATAACGGTATTTTAAACGGATTTCTTCACCAGCAAGATTACCAGATTCTGCGTGAATATCAAAGGGCATAGGTCGTGCTTTTGAAATAATTTCCAGTCTTGTAGCAAGAATTTCAACTTCCCCAGTAGTGATTTTTGGGTTGATCATATCAGTATTTCTAGCAACGACTTTACCGGTGATTTGCAACACGTACTCGCTATGAATACTTTCAGCCAGCTTGAATATTTCCTTGCTAATCTCAGGGTCAAAAACACATTGCACCAACTCCGTCTCGGATCGCAAATCTACAAAGATAAGTCCACCATGATCACGTACAGAATGGGTAAAACCACCTACGGTAATATCTTGATTAATCAAGGTTTTTGTGATCAGGTTGTAGTTGATTATAATTGAGCTAGGCATATCACCAAAGTATCTACAAAGTTTTTAGTTTTGACAAGGAATGTAAATAAAAGTCAATATGTTTGACAACAAAAATTGATTAACTAACAATTAAGTCAATTACAAAAACAATCTTTTACAATTTTCAAAAATCTATGTCACTTTTAGCAGTATTATACGGTCAAAAAATAGTCGATAGCCAAGACGATTACTACAAACAACTTTTTTCAGAATTAAATTCTAAAGGAATAGAGATAATTCTAACCACAGATTTGTCTCAAAATTTAGAAGTGCAAAATGCACTATCATCAGCCAAAATCAACCTCAAGGAAAACTCTTTTGCAGTATTTGAAGTCATTGGTGATAAAACTAAATTTGTAGATTACAAAAATAATATTAGCTCAAGCTTTAACTGGATTGAAGTATTTGGTCAATTTGCTGACAATTATGCTAGCGATGAGCTTAACGATGGTTTTTACAAATGGGGACAGATAGTACCAGAAACAGCTGATTATTTATGCAAAGATTGCGGTTATATAGAGGAGTTTAAGCAAGGAGACATTTTTCCAATTTGTGAGGTTTGCCAAGCAGGTGAGCCAGATGGACCATCAACCCCAGATCAAGGCTACTGGGAAAAAGTCTAACAAGCGAGTGTTATCCCCACTATGCCAATAGTCCAAAGATAATCAAAGTGAGCTGCCATCTTGAACTTGTTTTAGAGTCTAAAATTATGAACAGATTAACAAAAAAAATAAAATATATAATTAATCTAAAATTCAATTATAAAATTACCCTTATTTAGAAGACAACTGGTATAGCTATACTTGTTACAAAGATATTTTGTCCGGAGGATTTAGCTAAGCTGACGGGGTAATACTTTGGAGGAATTGTAAAAATTGTTGGGGAAACAAGTCTCTCCAAATTTAACCAAAAATTAATATGCCAAAAATATACATCACCTGTGACCACGCTGGATTTAATCTCAAAAACCAATTAATTAAAGAGTTAATTAAAGTCAATATTTTACTTACGGATCTTGTAAATATATTTGACAAAGATGATGATTACACTGACAACGCCAAACTACTAGCGTTTGAAATCAAAAACGATATTGATCTTGGGCAGCATTCTGTGGGTATTGCAATTTGTGGCAGCGGACAAGGAATATGTATAGCGCTCAATAGATTTGCTTTTATAAGAGCGTCTCAGCCTAGAACCAGCCTAGAATCTATAAAGACTAGAGAACATAACAATAGTAATATAATCTGTTTTGGCTCCAATACTATGCCAGTTAATGAGCTGGTAGAAATCATCCAAGTATTTGTCATATCACCCTTTTGCCAAGACTTGAGACATCAACGAAGAATTGACAAAATGACAGATGAGTCATATATCAAAATTTAATGCAACACTAAAAAATTTAGAGATACCTTGGTTCAACCTAGCTTCAAAAACTCGTCAATAATTTGTTGTTTTCTCGGCACAGACATTTCACGATGAAGTTTAACATTAGCGTATCAGTATCCAAAGATCCATCGCAATTTGTGATATAGCTCAACCCAACACAAATTACACAAGAATCTAATCAATATTACACATCAACAGGCTGCAACAAAATTAAAAGATATATTTAGTCTATAGTGGTTATAGCTATAGCCGGTCTTCTATTCAATTTCAAAGTGCAAGACTTAACCTTTTGACAATTACACAAAATTGACCGACTCTTTAGATTATGACTTTGACACAGCAACAAGCAATCAAAAACACCAACCAAAAACTAATTGCAGACCAAGGCCACAAAACCAATCAGTGGCTTCCTATACTCAGCGATCCCAAAATACGCTCACTAGAAGACATCAAAGGAAGAATATCTATTATGAACGCAGTTATAAATATTGCGTTTGAGGCACCTACGCACGAAATCAAAAACTGGATTATCAAGCACAAATTGACCAAATATCTGAGCGAATTCGAACAATTAATTATCGACAAGCCCAACGATCACCTCAACAACTTTGAGCTCAACTCCGTAATGTGGTATATGGAAAGTCTGTGGGCGTTGATGTGGTGTGTAAAAATGATAGAAGCATTGGAAGCTAACAAAGCTGTAGGTGATAACATGGCAGAGCTTTTACCAAACTTAGAAGAGCAAAACGATAACAGCAAAATTGATAAAGTTCAAGGTTTGAGATCTGAGATAGAAATATATACGATGCTTGATTATTATTATCGACTGCATTGGTATGTTACAGACAGTCGCATCAATGGGGTCAAAACCAAACTCATCGAAGGTGTAGTTCACGAAAGACGTAAAGCATTGGAGTGGGTTTTTGATCGAGGTTGTCAATGGGATAATGTGAATATGGAAGTGTAAAAAAATTAATTTCTTCTGTTTTGGAGCTTTTCGAGACGTGCTATTTGTGATTCAAATCTAGCTTGATAACTTTGAATTTCTATTTTAATTGCTTGTATTTCTAGGGAGATTTGCTGTTCTTCAAGTTTGGTTTTGTACTCTTGCTCTAACGCTTTAATACCATTATAAAGATCAACCAAAATAGGTTGCACCTCCTCAGGAAATACTTCAACGACTTTACAAAGGTTTTTCAAATCGACTAATGATATTTTTTCTGCTTTGCCTTTGAATATACCCCTTAACGAAGTCGCAGGAAGCGAATCTCCCATCCAAAACTCCATATTTTTTGAAATATTATCTTGAACTATACTTTTGAGTTTTTTGGTTATCAAAACGGATATTGATTTATCAAAATCTTCTTGGGTTTCTGTAGTTTTTGGGATTTGTTCAACATTGACTTGCGATGAGTTATTTTGATTATCTAAAACAACTTGGTCTATTTCTGGACTTTGAGTAGGCTCCACATCAATAACAATTTGCTGGTTTCTATAATCAAGAATTTCTCTGTCTAACAGATCCGTTCCCTTGCTAGTGAGATTTCTTCTAAAAAACTCAAGAGCTTGAGGGTCACCACTGAGCCTTTCCAAAACTAACTTTCTTAGCAAGTTTGGAGGGATGTTTTGATTACCTGTAGTCTTGTGAAGGGTTATCACCGCTCTGTCAAAAATAGTTTTGTTGCCTTCAGCCTCGGGAGGTAGAGTTTCTGATAGATTGTTTTGAAATAAGGTATAAATATTACCAAACTCAACAAATTCAGATAGCGTCTTAGTTGTAACATTTCCAGCATACTTTACGTTTTGGAGTTAGAATCGTAGTAAAGAGAGTGCTTGATATTTCTGATTTGGTGTTTGATTATTAATTCCTTGGT
>JAYWFY010000032.1:0-3069 GCA_043778555.1 bacterium | reverse complement strand
TCTATTTCTCGACTAAAATCAAATAAAGCCTTGAGATCTGATGGGGTTAAGCTAGTTTTAATATTGTTACCAAGTAGTTTTATAATATCTGTAAATTTGGAGATTGATTGAAAGAGGTTTTGACTTTTGACTTTTTGAAGTAGCGATCCGATGACTATAGATTGACGTCTGCTACGAGCAAAATCAGAACCTTCACCGTTGTCACCATGGCGACTACGAGCATAAATCAACGCTCGTTCACCGTTCATACTTTCCGTTCCTTTTACAAAACTCTGACAAGGCAAATAAGTATAAAACTTGGAAGGATATTCACAGTCCGTAAAACTGTTGTCAATTTCTACATCCACTCCACCAACGATGTCAACAATTTTTTGAGAACCCTCAAAGTTGGTCAAAGCCCAATACTGGATATTGATACTGAGTTCTTTCGACAAAAAACTGGCCAATTCTGAAGCTCCAGAACCTACTTTAGAGCCTTCTGCCTCACCGTAGATTTCATTAATTTTGGATTTTTTACCTTTGTACTCTGCGAGCATATCACGAGGAATATTGACAGTGACTATCTTTTTTTCTTGGTGAAATAAGCTTGCAATGATAATCGTGTCGGAAAGCCCAGAATCTCCAGTGGCATCAACTCCTACGATCAAAATATTTGTCCTACCTTCAGCCTGACCTTTGAGTTTTGCTCCTCCAAAAATCTTGGGAATCTTGGAAAAACTATTTTGAATATTACAAAACCAATTGGAACAAGTGTTTTCTTCAGTGGCAACGAATATTTGACCACTAGTACTAATGACCATAAACAAAAAATATGAAAGTAAAATCAGAATTATAATAATAATAGCTGTGAGTACACGATTAAAATTTACTTTAAAGCCATGTTTTTGCTCTGGATTGGCACGGTTCAATTTTGTTATTTCTTCTTTATCTAGCTGTGTTGGCATTTTTAATTTTAAAATTTGGGTTTGATCAAATGTTATCTGTCATTTTGTCCATCGGTTGAATATTACCAACCAAAACCTAGTATTGTCAAACAACAACGCGCAAAATATTGTTATTATTTCTATATATTTCTACTTCATCTTCGTCGCTAAGTTTGAAAATTCGCTTTTCATCGCAGTCAAAGATTAGACTGTGTCCTGATCTTTTTGGTGAAATTTCAATTTGTTGATTTGGCTCTAGTATTGCAGTTTTGGCAATTTTTCCTTTGATTTGAAACGGTAAAATGAGGGTATAACCAAAGCTCCCAAAAACACTGTCACAGAATGGTTGACCTGCGGCAGATTGGTAAAAAGCAGTAGAACCTCGCTGCGTTGATATAATTATTCCGTTTCCGTAGCAAAAACCACTATCTTCGCCGACTTTGATGTGAAGCTTACTTGTTTGATAAATGTTGGGCTTGCTAATAAGGATTTCATTAATAGCCCAAAAAGGTAGCTCTTTACCGTTGACCTTTGCACTTAATCTATCCCAGTTATTGACTGTTAGGCTATTAATTGCTATTTTAGATATTAAATTAGGAATATCGGTCGGCACAAACCTGGCTAATTCTCCTATACTTTTGCGGGGTTCGCTGTTGATTCCAATGATTTTTTGATTGCGGATTTTGGCAGAACTATTGATAAAAGTACCGTCACCCCCGAGCGTAATTATCAACTGGTAAAGCTCAAAATTGGTATCATTAATATTTTTGTCTTTGATAGAATCATAGGTGAGTAGATTTTTTTGAAGGTTTTGAATCAACAAATCATACACTGCACAGTGACGTTGATGATCGTCGTGGATGTTGTCAAATTTTTTTTTGTCTAAGTTGTCGAGTTGGTTATTTTTTTGGAGATATTCAAACCTAGTTTCCTTTGAGACTATTAGAATACTTGGAATACTTGAAGATGCTTTTGAACTAGAAGATGAATTAAAAGTATTTGAATTTGCACCTTGTGACATTTGATGAGTTTAATATATTTTTTGAGTTGTGGTCAACTGTTGACCAATCTTGTCAATGTTGTAATAATTAATCATCAAGAATTATAAAGAAACCCTTATGGAAAATTATTTGGACACATGCCCGCACACAGACAAAGAAGTTATCCAATCCATAATTGATGGTAATCGTGAGGATTTTGAAATATTGGTCAATCGATATTACAAGCAAATCACAGCTTATTTGGGCAGGTTGTTGAATTTTAATGAAGGAGATGTTCAAGACGTTTTGCAGGAGACTTTTATCAATGCTTTTGTAAATTTGGTTACCTACAACTCCAGCCTGTCATTTTCTTCTTGGTTGTACCGTATTGCGCACAATCTAGCTGTAGATTTGATACGAAAAAAAAGCAAATATTATATCATAGATACCAACGATCAAGTTGCTCAAAACCAAATTTACCAAAACCAAACTATCACCAATCAATCCGACCAAGAGCACGAAAACATAATAAACAATGAAAGGTTAACAAGTATTTTGCAGAGACTAGACCTTGAGCCCCGCACCACACTAACGCTATTCTATTTGCAAGGTTTGAGTTTGAACGAAATTGCTGATATATTTAAGACTAGTCCAAATACCATAGCAGCTAGGCTCAAGCGAGCAAAAGAAAAAGCCAAAAAAATTATTACCAAACTCAATTTATAATTTAATTCTATCACAGTTTCATTTAAAATTCAACCTATTTTCAAATTATTTTCCAATTCAAAATTTATGCCAAATCCAATTTTACAACTAGAAGACAAGATTGACCCAAAGGTTTTATACAACAAAAGCATCAAAGCCAAACCAAAAACCAAACTTTATTCCAAAGTAAGACTTTTACTAATTATTGGATTGATTTTTGTGTCAATTATTCTTAGTAGCCTTATTGTAGGTTTGAATTTTTTGGAGATCAATAGCCCCAACTTTGACAAAGAGAGTTTTGGTAAAAGTGGTAATTTGATTATAGAGCCAAACGTTACAATCAAAGATATTTTTGACTCCAATTTAGTTATTCCAACCAAAAAACAAATCGCAACCACCACTCCATATATTGTCTTTCTCTTTCAGGGTTTTGTAAATACAGTTGTAGAAATAATCAGCCT
>JAYWFY010000031.1:0-26087 GCA_043778555.1 bacterium | reverse complement strand
CAACTATGGGTAAAAACTTTGCCAAAAACTTTGCTTCACGCGAAACTAAAACTGCAGTATTCAATCGTTCTTTCTCAAAAACCCAAGAGCTTGTAGCTGAAAATAACGCAAACATCTTTGGCTATGAAAAGCTTGAAGAGTGTATCAAGTCGCTTGAATTACCGCGTAAAATTTTCCTACTTGTCAAAGCTGGGGCAGGTACAGACGAAACTATTGAGCATATTTTGCCATTTTTGGATAAGAATGATATTTTGGTAGATTGTGGAAATAGCAACTGGAAAGATACGATTCGCCGTCAAGAATATTTGACCACTAAAGGAATTGAGTTTATTGGTTGTGGAATTTCTGGTGGGTCGGATGGAGCCTTACTTGGGCCAAGCTTGATGCCTGGAGGTGAAAAAACTGCCGTGGATGCTTTGTTACCATTTCTCAAACCTGTAGCTGCTCGAGATTTTGATAGCGGAGACTGTGTGACCAACGTCGGAACGGCGTGTGCTGGGCATTTTGTCAAGATGGTTCACAACGGTATCGAGTATTCTATCATGCAAGGAATCGCCGAAGTATATGATATTTTGCGAAAACTAGGCTACGATCAACCAGCAATTTTAGAAGTATTTCAAAACCTCAATACTGGCGATAACAAATCTTTCTTACTAGACATCGCCGTAGATATTCTAAAAGCCGAAGATAATTTTGATGCTGGATGGTTGCTAGAAAAAATTGACTATCGGGCAGGGGCAAAAGGCACAGGTAAATGGACAGTGGAAGCGGCTATGGATCTAGGAGTAGCTGTTCCAAATATTTACGCTGGGTTAAACGCTAGAGTGATGACCGAGACCAATTTCAGACTTAAAGAGTATGTTAAAATCGAGGATTTCCCTCTTCCCAAAAGGGGTGGCAGCGAAGCTGACGGGGTATTAGCAAAGGATTTAATAACACTACTTCACAAAGTTGTTTCAGCTTTTTACCTAATTAGCTATGAGCAAGGGCTAGAATTAATTTTTGCTGCAGAAGCTGAATATAAATTGAATATTGATATTTTGGAAGTATTGCGTATCTGGCAAGGTGGCTGTATTATTCGCTCCAGCATGCTCAAAACTATTTCTCAGTATTACAAAAATGGTACTTATCCACAAATCGCTCATGATCAAGCTATCAATTCAATCGCTAAGCTTCAAACTACCTTAATTCAAAACAAAGTCAATATTTCCCTGCCAGTAATCAACGCTACTCGAGATTATATCTTGGCTATTGAGTCTAAGTTCTTGCCGCAAAATATGGTACAGGCACAGCGAGATTTTTTTGGAGCACATACGTACAAGCGTAACGATCGTGAAGGTATTTTTACTGGTGGCTGGAAAAGCGAATAAAAAGATAACTTGAATATACAACAATTACAAGACTATGAATCAAAATAATAACTTAAAACTCCAGCTAGCCGCTCTAAAGGAATCTTATAAGGATCAATGCTACGAAATCTACCTTGAGAATAACAACTTCTTTCATTATGCTTATTCTCAACCTAAATCACGAGAAAAATACGATGAGCGATTTGAAGACTCCGAGACCGACAATACTTTTGTTTTGGTGGACTACACAGATCAAGTGTATGGTTTTTGTGCAATCCAAATTTCTACTTTTGACGGCTGGGTAGACGTTGATTTTATGATACGAGAGCAGTACCAAAATCAAGGTTATGGCAAGACGATGGTGCAGATGGTTATCGATCAAGTCAAACAACTCGGCAGTGTAGAATACTTTGAAGCAGTTACGTATGACAATCCATATTCGGAAAAATTGTTAGAATCACTGGGTTTTACAAAAGCCTCATATTATCCAAATTATCGCAGAATAATAAAAGATGGTAGCTATGTGAACTTGAATAAAACTGGGTACTACCTCAAAGCCAAATAATCTTATGCTCAATCTTAACGAACTCAAACACAAATACTTTGTTATGCGACATGGACATTCAGTACCAAATGAGACTGGTCTTATAGTATCGGAACTAGACGATGGTATCAAAGCTGAATACGGTTTGACAACCAAAGGCCAAGTACAAGCCAAATTGGCGGCAGAGCTATTCATCCTCCAAAACAAAAATCCTATCAATGATACGATCATTATTCATTCACCCTTTAGCCGCGCTAAACAAACGGCAGAAATCTTAGCAACGGAAATAGGCGGCAAAATATTTGCGAAGGATGATAACCTGCGAGAAAGGTTTTTTGGTGATTATGAATTAACTAGCGACAAAAATTATCAACTGATCTGGGAGCAAGACCGGCTCAATCCTGACTCAACATTTGTAAATAGCGAAAGCCCAAATGCTGTCCAGGCCAGAATGCTGAAGGTCATAGCCGCGTGTGAAAAACTAGACGAAGAATATGGGCAAATGATAATATTGGTCGGACACGCCGATTCTATTCATATCTTGGAGACTGCTTTTCGCAACATTGATGTCCAAAATCACCGCGACATTCCATACATTCGTAACGCCGAAATACATGCCCTCAACTAAACTTTAATCAAATCCAATTATGTCCAATCCTAACACCCAACTCAAAACTATTGTAGATTTTTGTCGCCGTAAAGGCTTTGTATATCAAGGCTCAGAGATATATGGCGGACTTGCCAATACTTGGGATTATGGTCCAATTGGCGTCCTTTTCAAAAACAACATCAAGAACATTTGGCGGAGTCATTTTATCACTGAACAAACCAATATGGTTGAAATTGACGCTGGAATATTGATGAACCAAAAAGTATGGGAAGCTAGTGGTCACGTTGGCGGTTTTTCCGACTGCCTTGTGGATTGCAAATCATGCAAATCTCGATTTCGAGCTGATCATTTAGTCGAAGAAGCTTGTGATATAGATGTAGAAGGTTGGACACCAGAGCAAATCACTAATACGATTATTGAAAAGAAAATAAGTTGTCCAAAGTGCAAGGCTACAAATTTTACCGAGGCTCGATATATGAACTTGATGTTTGAAACCAATAGAGATAAAATTGGCAATGACTCATTGCAAAAAATCTATCTTCGACCAGAGACAGCTCAGGGTATTTTTGTAAACTTTAAAAATGTTGTACAATCCGAGCGTATCAAAATTCCTTTTGGAATAGGGCAAATTGGCAAAGCTTTTCGTAACGAGATCACTCCGGGTAATTTTAACTTTCGGATTGTAGAGTTTGAACAGATGGAAATCGAGTATTTTATTGCAGTACCAAAAGATACTGAAGGCTGGAACGAACCATTTGAAGTATTGCTAAACTCGCAAAAAGAGTTTTTGACATCCAAACTAGGTTTTAATCCTAATAATATTAAGCTTAAGGAACACAATCCTGACAAGCTTTCGCACTATTCCAAGCGGACTGTGGATATAGAATACAATTATCCTTTTGGTTTTTCAGAACTAACCGGTCTTGCTTACAGGACTGATTTTGACCTCTCTCAGCACTCTAAAGATTTTGGAACTTACAATCAGTCTAATATCAACCTAGAATACCTTGACCCAATTACAAATGAAAAATTTATTCCACATTGTATAGAGCCTACAGTCGGTGTAGATAGGTTGATACTTGCAGCACTGTGTGAATTCTATACTGAAGAAACTCTCGATAATGGTGAAATCAGAATCGTTCTCAAATTTCCAGCCAAACTGGCACCATACAAAATTGCAGTTTTACCACTCATGAAAAAAGACGGTTTATCCGAAAAAGCCACCGAAATATTTGCAAACTTACGAAAGCAAGGTATTAGTTGTGATTACGATGAAGCTGGCTCTATCGGCAAACGTTACAGACGTCAAGATGAAAATGGCACGCCATGGTGTATGTGTGTGGACTATCAAACTATGGAAGATGAGACTGTGACACTCCGTAATCGAGATACTATGGAGCAGGTGAGGATAGGGCTTGGAGAAGTGAGCGGCTATTTACTCTAAATTACTGACCTTTTACAATTTATTTTAATCTCAACCACAACATCTCAAAAATCTCCTTCTGTGCTTTTATAGCCCCAGCGTTACGAATTACGATTCCGTGGATTGGCTCACTAAGTTGCTGGATTAGCAAAAAATCTTGAGTTAGAATTATGTTAGAAACATTGGCATCAAAATCCATAAATTTGATTTGTATATTGAATTTTTTTTCTTGAGTTTGATTTTTGGAACTTGCTGAGGTTTTTTTGAAAATGGCTTTGATTGAATAATTATAGTTTTTGGAAATTCTCGCCCGCTCTTCTATATGTTGCTTTATAAAATCTGGATCAAGATCATACCATAATTGTAAATTTCCCAAAATATACTCAAATCCATCACCTCGAATATCTTTCAAAATCTGTTGATATATCGTTTTAATTCTACCAAGTCCTTTGTAATATTCCACACTGGAATTGCTTTGGTCAAGATTTTGTAAAGCTTCAAACTCTGGTAAGGATTTTTCTAAGTCCAATTTTTTGTCTTCCAGAATATTTTTAAGTGTACTAGGTTGACTCATTGCAAATAGTTTTTTCAAACCATTTACTTGCTCATAGCATAATCCTTTTTGTTTTAGGTTATCGATGATTCCATAGATTGTGGATCGTTTGATATCTGATTCTCGCGAAAGCTCCAAAATGGTAGTTGCTCCAAGCTTGAGCCCAGTTAAATACAAATTGGCTTCATTTTCTCGCAGCCCTAGATCAAGTAGTGTAGTGATTAGTTTTTGATTCATAATTAACCTTCTTTTGTCCAGTCTTCCAGTTCCAATCCTACAATTCGTTCAAAATGTTTAGTATTATTGGTTACTAAGATTAAGTTGTTGGCAAGTGCTGTGCAGGCAATTATCAGGTCAGCAGTTTCAATTATTTTTCCATCTTTTGAAAGTTTTTGTTTGTGGAATATAAACTCCCTAGCTGAATTAATATCAAAATTTAAAAGCTTTATTTCTTCTAAAAATCCAGTGTATAGAGGGTGAAATTTATTTTTGAGATCTGAAGTTTTTAGTCCAACAAAACACTCCTCATAAACAAGAACTGAGCTAAATAATTGGTTTGAATTAATAGTTGATATTTTTTTGATTACATTTTTATTTCCTTTGACAAAATAGCTTATAATGTTGGTATCTAGCAGGTACATAATAATTTTAAGATTAAGATTCTAAGATTGCTAATAATTCTTTTTCTCTATGGTCAGTCGTAACTCTACTTATTTTGATATTTTTTTGAATTTGATCAAAATCTTCATCGCTCATGTCTTTGGCTATCCATTGTGACAGGTTGTTTTTGGGACCAGAAGTAGAATTTTCAAATACAAACTCGTCCAAGGTTTTGCTGAAACTTTTGTTGTGAATTTTGGCACGTCTTTCTACTGTGTTAATTGTTGCATTGGATAAATAAACAGTTTTTCGTGAGTAAGTTGGTGATAATGTTGCTGTAGTCATAATAATTTTAGATTTTTAATACTTTTGGTAATCTTCATAATTATATACAATCTTCATACTTTTGTCAATAAGTATTACTATGGTAGTGTATTTAAAATTTAATGTCTGTCTAATATTTCGACAACAGATTTTGCTTTATATAGAAGTAATTCTGAGATAAATTTATAAACTAGTCAACTTTTTGGACAGACAGTTGCATATATTTCAATATTAGTTATACATATTAAAAATTTAATTATTACTCAAATGTCAAACTCCACCAAATATATCATCGCAGCAGTCGCAATCATCGCAGTAATAATAATCGGCATCAATTTTAATAACCAACCAACGACGAGTAATATAGCTCCAAACTCCTCAACTACAAAACCAGAAAACGCTAAAATCAAAATTGGATATATAGCCGTTGCTCAATCCTTACCCCTTTATCTTGCTCAAGAAAAAGGCTATCTCAAAGATGCTGGACTAGACGCAGAACTCATCAAGTTTGAAGCTCCAAATCTATTTGTAGATGGTATAGTGTCCAATCAAGTCGATGCTACAGCTCCTTCACTAGCTACAGGAATAATGTCAATCGTGGAAACCAAAAATCCAGGCAAATTCAAAATCGTAGGATCTAATTATACAGATTCTCAGCACGCTGCCGATGTAGTTGTTATTCCGACAGATTCTACAGCTACCAAGTTTGCAGATCTGAAAGGCAAAACATGCGGAACATTAGCGGGTCCTCAATTCAAGACCATTTTTACCAAACTATCCAAAGACGCTGGTCTCAAAGCTAGTGTAGCAGGAACAGAAGGTGATATATTCTACAAAGAACTTCCTGTCACCGAGCTAGTCACTGGACTTGCGTCCAAAGGAATAGATTGTATCGTAGGGTTAGAACCAGCTGGAACCGTAGCAATTGCTAAAAATGTAGGCAAATTACTCGGAGTTTCTCCAATATCACAATCTGTAGGCGGTGGACGATTTTATAGTGGTATCACAACAGTTAATTCTGATTTTGCAACCAAGAATCCAGAAACAGCCAAAAAATTTGTAACTGCGATGGACAAAGCCACCAAGGAAGTCCAGACCAACGAAAAAGAATCTAGGCAATATTTGGCTAAATACCTCAACATAACCGAGCCGCTAGTTTCTAACCTCAAGCTACCATATTTCCGCACCTCCACAGATCTTAACGCAGAAGATTTCAAATATATCGACACTTTCCTGTCCAACTTTGAGGAGCAAGGTGTGTACAAATCCAAGCCAGATATGAGCAAACTAGTTTATAAAGAGTAAATTTATGCAACTCAACAACCTAACCTTCCAACATAATAAAGATTCCGAATATATTTTTCGGGGTTTTTGTTACGAGTTTGAGTCAGGAATAACGACTTTGGTCGCCAAGAATGGTGTGGGAAAGTCAACACTCATTGGATGTATTATTAACGAATATATTTTGAATCTCAAAGGTAAAGGTTTTGGGATGGTTGCATTTGACCCAAAAACTACTCTCAAACATATCTCACAAAATTCCGATCACTCGCTCCTCCCGTGGTACAATTCTATTGACAACCTCAAGGTGATAGCCAGCTTTGAAAAACGAACTGTTGATCTGGAAAGTTATATCAGCAACTTGGAACAATTCAAAATCAATCCAACTCAAAAAATAGAATTGCTCTCTGGTGGCCAAAAACAAATTGTGAACATTCTCAAAACATTAGCTTTCCAGCCCAACTTGATCTTGATGGACGAACCTTTTTCTGCTCTTGATTTAGAGAACTCTATTCGGCTTAAAAAACTAATTTTGGAATGGCAATCAATTAACAAGGCAACAATTAATCTCATCTCTCATTCAATCGACGACATCTTGGAACTGTCTGACACGATATTGATTTTGGATAAAAGACCTGTCAAGATGTATAAGGTTTTGGAGAATACAGTTAAAAACAGAAAGGAAAACAAAGAAATTATTTTGAGATTTTTAGATCCTGAAACAAGTTCAGGATGACATGTGAGTGGCTTAAATTTAATAGCTGGAGGATCTTTTGCTACGCTCAAGATGACGATTCTTTTTAAAGTTTAAAAATATGAAAAAATATCATTATCAAATACTCAGTTTTGCACTTCCGATTATACTTTGGGAGGTGTTTAGCTTGAGTATAAAAAGTTTTTTCTTTCCATCTTTTGAGACTATTTTTAACGACGTTCGTAGCAAAATTGAAATTGTTGATTTCTTCAAAAATATTTGGTCAACTCTATACAAGTCTTTGATTACTTTTGTTATTGCTAATTTTCTAGGTATTGCGATTGGTTATTTGATATCACTTCGTAAAGAAGCTATTCTAATATCTAGTTTTACCAATGATTTTTTTCGCTCACTTCCAACCATTGTTTTGTTTCCGCTATTCATGATAGTTTTTGGAATCAATGATTTTAGTAAAATATTAGTTACAACCTTTGGGCTGTTTTGGATAGTGCTGTTTAATACCATCAATTCATTACAAACTCTAGAGCAGGTCAGAATCAGATACCTCAAGTCCATGAACGCTAGCTCAATACATATTTTTCAACACTGCGTTATATTCATATTAACCAAAAACTGGATTGCAAATGCTAGAATATGTTTGAATTTATCTTTGTTAATAACAATAACTTTAGAAATGTTTATTGGCTCAGAAAGTGGAATTGGCAAAGTGATTACAGATGCCAAGAATTACTTTGAGATCAGTCAGATGTATTTTTAGATAATTGTGGCTGGGATCGTGGGTTATGGATTAAATTTAGGAATAAAAGCTGTGGAGAATAGGCTGGCGAAATAGTTTAGTATTTAAGATTCTTTATTGCACTTATCAAATACAAGGAGCCTGTGATTACACTTATAGTATCAATATTTTTTTGAATTAAAGTATATGCTTTTTGTAAATTTTCTTCTATCTCAAAACGCTCAAAACTATTTTTGATTAGATATTCTTGGATTTCTTTTACATCCTGCGATTCAATCTGAGTATCTTGTGAACCGTCAAATTTAGTGAGTGTTATTTGATTAATTTGGTCTTTGTACTTCAAAATTTCATCAAGCATCTGGTCGACATCTTTACCTTTTTTGAAGGCTAGTAATAAGTCAAATTTACGATCTGGATAGTATTCAATAAGACTAGAAATGAAAGCTTGTATTTTTTGAGGGTTGTGAGCTCCGTCTATGATAATGGTTTTACCTTCAAGATTTTGCACTTCAAATCGACCGATGAGCTTGGTACTTTGTAGCTGATATTTTAAGCGATCCCAATCTATTTTCCATCCGTCACGTTCACTCAAAGCCTCAGTCGCTCGTAGGGCTAAACTTGCATTTGTTGCCTGATATTTACCCAGCATTCCGAGTGCAATTTGTCTGTCCAAAAGGTCTTGATCGATATAACTAAAATAGGTTTTACCTTCATATTGTTTGACGTTTTCAAAACAGAAATCTGGAATTACAAAATCCAAATGAGCCTTCATATCTCTAGCTTTATTTACAAAAACAGCGTTTATTTCTAGGCTCTGGCTGAGGGCAATCACTTGATTATTGCTTTGAATGATACCAGCTTTCTCACCAGCAATTTTAACCAAAGTATCTCCAAGAATGGCCACATGATCCAGCCCGATGCTGTTGATTATGCATAGTTTGTTTGGGATAAAAATGTTGGTTGCGTCATATTTTCCACCCATTCCAACTTCTGTAATAGTATAATCAACCTTCTCAATTTTTGCCATATAAAATTGTAGTGCTGTAAGTATTTCAAAATAGCTTGGGTCTATACCTTCAGATTTTATTTGGTTGATTGCTGGAATTATATTATTGAAATATTCTAAGAACTTTTCCTGGCTAATTGGCTTTTCATTAATCTGAAACCTTTCACAGATATTACCAATATGAGGAGAAATTGAAGATGCAACTTTGAATTTTTGAGATAACAGTATGTTAGCAAGAATAGTAACAGTAGAACCTTTGCCGCTTGTTCCTGCTATATGAATTACCTTTAAATCTGATTGGGGGTTGCCAATTAAATCCAAAAATTTTGTTTGCTTCCTGATGAATGAATCAGGATCTGAATCAAAACGAATTACAGCCCGAGGAATATTATTGAGATAGTTTTCAGCTTCTTGAAATGTAAAAAAAGATTGGAGCATAGTAATTGAGGTTATTAAAAAGTGGCAACTTGGGAGTTGCTGTTACATTGTTTTAAAATTTGCGACTTATCCCATTTTCATTAGAGCTTCTACTCGCTCAGAGATTTTTGGGTGGGTGCTAAATAGATTCATAGCTTTTTCTCCCCAGTTGCGTTTTGGTTCAGAGATGTAAAAATGATTGGTGGCGGTAGAGTAATGCTCTGATGGGGTAGGGTCTCCTTCCAGCTTGAGGAGTGCGTCAGCAAGACCTTTGGGATATCTTGTGAATACAATAGCGGTGGCATCAGCCAAAAACTCTCTCTCTCGGGATATTGACATAGTGATTATAGCAGATAAAATTGGAGCCAGCATCATGGCTGCTATATATATTATTATTACAACGATGCTACTTCCATTATCTTCTTCATCTCTATTTCTACTTCCACCCCACATCATCGCTCGGATACCATAATCTGCTATAAAAGATATAATTGAAGATAAAACCATCGTAGTTGTCATTATCAAAATATCTCGGTTTTTGACATGGGAAAGCTCGTGGGCAATCACACCTTCTAGCTCAGACTTATTCAAAAGATTAATTATACCTTGGTTGAGACAAATACTAGCGTGATCAGGGTCTCTACCACAGGCAAAGGCATTGGGACTGGGGTCGGGGGAAATGTGAATTTTGGGGACTGGAATACCTGCAATTTTGGATATATTAGTAACTATTTCGTAGATTTGGGGGTTTTCTTCATATGTTATTTGCTTTGCTCCGGCTGACATTAATGCCAATTTTTCACCAGCAAAATATGAAACAAGGCACTGACCAACAGAAAAAATGATACCAATAATTGTAATTCCATAATTACCACTCACATATCCATAACCATAAAATAGCCCAGAAACTAGCCCTACAAAGAGAGTTATAAGCATCCAAGTTTTTTGGATATTGGAGTTTTGCTGCGAATAAGCTGAGGTCATTGTTTTATGTGACTATGTAATTAATATACTTGGTTGTATTTGATTTTTTAGATTTATAGTATGATTCGGTGTGACAAGTATAAAGTTTAGGCTGAAAAAACAGCAGTGAGACTTATCAGTTGGAGCTAATTTGCAAGGCTTCCAAGGGACCTTTTAATACTAGCAACAAGTGCTTCACTATCGGCTTTTGCTGCTTTGAGACTGTTAATTTGAGCGTCTGAGGTTGCAACTTTGTTTCGTAGGCTTGTGAGTTCATCTTTGTTATCTTTGACAGATTTTTCGGCCGCTAATACTTTGGTAGCTGCATCTTCGTTAATTTTTTGTTGGGCTGATAGGTCGTCGTTAGCTTTTTTGAGTTGTTGTTCTAGTACTTGAGATCTGTCGGCGAGGTTAGATTTGCTAGCTAATTGATTGCCTAAAGCTGTGTTTTTTTCTTCAAGGGTTTTGACTTTTACGCTATTGCCTGATACCAAAAAATACATTACCATATTGATTAGTAAAGACACTATAAGTAGAAATCCAAACAGGATAACTATGTTCTTGAGCTTTTTGACGGGGTCTTTGGCTCTGTCTTTTGACAATATTTCTGGTAATTTGGAAGTTTCACTTTGTGTTTGTGAGGTTGCAGAGTTAATGATTTCTTCTGTTGCGGGCATAGTTTTATATTTTTTGGGTTTATATTCGTGATAAGAATTACAGTAGGAATTATCATTATCTTTGGAGAATCTGTCAAGGTTTTGGTCACTCCAGTTCAAATTCAACAACAATTGGTAAGTGATCTGAGATTTTGACATTGAGGATTTCAAATTGGTTTATTTTAATATATTTTTGAAAGACATAGTCAACCGATAATCCGTCTTTGAGATTGGGATCAAGTTGTTGGTATTTTGGCAAGAATATTTGGTGAATAGATGGCGTTAGTGTGTTGAGAGTGTCTTGATTGACTAATTCTAGTTTAGTTTTCAAATTGGCAATACACCCAGCACCTTGGTGGATATTGAGGTCACCCGTCAAAAAAGTGGGTAGATCTTTTTGGTTATCTATAAAATCACAAACTTTTTGAGCTTCTTGGATCATCTGGAGGGTTTCGGTGCATTTTTGAGTAGCTGTAAAATGGGTTGTAATATTTCTACATACTTTACCATTGTGAGACAGTAATGCCCACACAAGATTTTTTGGCTGATTATATACTATTGGATAAGCCGAATTTCTATTAATTTTGACTGCTTGCTGGAGCCTTTGGTTCTCTTCGAACGTAATCTTTCCAGCCTCAGCTTGACCATTGTGTAGCCAGTGTATTCCATAGTCTATTATATTTAGCCTAGTCAAAATAGCGTTCCCAAACCAATCCAGCTGTTTATCTTGGGATTCGTTGGTTGTAAAAGGCGCGTAGATAATTTGCATATTGAGTTCATTTGCCAATTTTTCAAGGTATTTTCCGTTTGAAAACTCCAAAATATTACCAGTAGTAGCTTCTTGAAGATTGATAATATCAGCATCTTGGGATTTTAGGAATTTGAGTAATTCTTCAAAATAAGTGAACATAAGGCAATTGAGCTGGATTAATTTGAGCATTTGAAACAAGTAGGAATTAATATTACGTTGATGAAAAATAACCTTGACATTTTGAGTTATTACATTCATTATTATATAAAATACATCAACAAGTCAAATAATTATGCTATTAGACCAAAATAACTCTGCCAATATTACCAAAGCAAGCGTCAAAAAAGTAGGTCTACTTGGTAGACTTTTTACCCAAATTGATGACGAAACGCTTGAGCTTTACCAGTCTCAACTAAGTGCTATCTTGGGCTACGCTGACAAATTATCCCAAGTCAACACTGACAATTTTTCTCCGCATCAAGCCATTTGCACGATAGGGGTCAATGATTTGCGTGATGATGAATCAAATGATGACCCAGAATCTTATGAAAGAATTAGACAGAATATTATGCAAAACTTTCCTGTTCGGCAAGGTGATTTTTTGCAGCTTCCAATTAGGATAATAGAAGAAAATTAATAATTCATAAAAGCATTGTAATGGCAAATAGTTCCAACTTTTTAACTGAGTTTTTGACAGAAACCAATTTACTTTTGGCACAGATAGACTACGGCAACAAATTGCACGATATCATTTCGCCAATCAAAAATTTATTGTTAAAAGAAAAAGAATTGCTGGCTTTTTCTATGGCAAGATATTGTGGAGCCAATACTAAAATTGCTTTTTTTTGCGAATGGCACTACCAAGTTGTCAACTTAACTAGTAATCTAGTACCTTTAATCAATGAAAATAAAGAATATTTTTACAAAAAAGTCCCAATCAGGCTGCGAGGTGTCCCAAATATATATGAGCTTGTCGACATTGATATTCAATTTTTTGTACCTCAGCAGCTAGCATTGATGCAAACCAAGTCCAAAACAATACTTGACAACCTTGTACTCAGCTATCCTTATTTGTCCAAATACCTTAGCGATACTTTTTTGGGTCAAATCACAGCTTCTCAGTATTCTAGTCGCAAAAATAAATATGTTGAACGGATGACTATAAGTGAATATCTAGAATCTCAAATGACCTCTGACAGTTTTGTCAAAATTGCATTGCCGTGCTTGCTTGGGTTTTATTATAGCTTGAGTCAGCCCAGTAGTATTATCAAACCCGATGGTATAAAATGGACAATGATCGAAGAAGCCCTCAAAAATATCTCGCTGCTCAATCAAGTCAACCAAAACAAAGATTTTGAAGAGTTTATTCATTGGTCAACGCTCAGCGAAAAAGAGGAGTTTGAATGGTTGCAAATGGATCAAAAAAACCGCTTCCAAAAAATGCAATCTGCACCGGCAACAAAGGAATTAGCCAAGACTCATAAAGAAAAAATATACAAATCAACAATCAACAGTATTAACGCTATGTCTTTTCTAGATCAACATAAAAAAATGCTTTTGGAGCTATTAGATTGGAGCTATGCAACTGTTCACTAAAATTTGCGATTAGTATGGTTTTGCTTTCTTCTTCCAAACTTAGTTTTTTACCAAAAGTAATTGGCTTAACATTATTAATTTTAGCCACTCTTTTGCCGATTCAAAATGTTTTATTAGTATTTGCAGTTAATATATTAGGTACGCCAAACTGGGTTGCTCTTTGGAAAGAAGTCTTAGTATTATTATTAATTATTTGCTTTTGCTTAGATTTGTTAAAAAATAGAATTTGGAAAAACCTTGTCTACAAGTGGTATTTGGGTTTATTTAGTATTTTAAATTTGTTTGCTTGTGTATCTAGTTTTATAATAAATAAAGTCCCAATTACTCAGTTTGTTTTGGGATATAGATTTGAACTTTTATGGCTATGGCTATGGGTAATTGGGTTTGTTTGGATCAAAAACTTGAACAGCTACCAACTATATCAAAAACAACTAATCAAAGGTATTTTTTTGGGCTTTGGTTTATGCTTGTTATTCACGCTAGGTCAGCTAATAATTGGCAAAGATTTTGTGCATTTTTTTGGTTATACAGACTCAGGAGTAGAATTGTTGGCTGGTAAAATTAATTCACCCATGTGTCATGTTATAGATTTTGGGATGAATAGTTGTAGGCTTGCAGCTCCATTTTCTAGTCCAAATCATTTAGCTGGCTATTTACTTTTTATACTTGGATTTTCACTTTTATACGCAGTCAAACGAGGAAAATTTTCTTCAATTCAAAAAAGTATTTCAAGTCTCAAAGTCTCAAATCCAAATTTTGGTGTCATCATTCACTCAATTATTTCTGGAGTAACAAACTATAGTTTTGTGCCAATTACTGTAATCACTTCAGTCTTAATATTTTTGACATACTCTAGATTTGCTTTGATAGCTTTACTTTTATACTGGATTTTTGTGCTAATTTATATATTTAAGAAAGAAATTTCTAAAGTTTTAACAGCTGCCATTTTACTTTTAATTCTGTTTCTGACAATTATAATTACCTCTATCGATCCAAGTTGGGCGTCCAAAGTATTACCTTCATTTTTAGCCAAACCTTCATCCTCGATTGAGCATTATAGATTAACAGGAGTGTCTTTAGATATCCTTAAAGTTGAACCAAAAATATTAATTACTGGCTTGGGGCAGGGTTCAAGCGGAAGTAGTGCAGCGTATTTTAAACCAGATCAAAACGTAATTTATAATAGATTTAAAGATATTTCTTACAAATGGTTTATCAAGCCTGAACGTATTAGTATCCCAGAAAACTGGTATTTACAATTGATTCTAAATGGAGGTTTGGTCTATTCTTTACTCTATATATTTATCCTTATTTATCCTTTATTTGATATTATAAAAGTTAGAAAAAACTCAAAAGAAGTTTTCTTTCAAAACCTATTTGTATTTTTATCTTTTTTTGGCATTTTGCTGGGTAATATTTTTCTTCACCTTTGGGAAAATCAGACAATTGCAATCTACTGGAGTTTGATCTACATTTGGTGGAGTTTGGAGAGTTGTCAGAGTTTGACAAACCAATAATAAAATAGGCTCTAGACTAGGAACACTTACCAAAGTATACTAGTTCATATGATTAAATTAACAAAATTAACCAACTATAAAATCAAAAAAATAATTAACTGTTTTTGTATAGATATTGACGCTACAAGAACAGCCAAACTTCTCAATATTAACCGTAATACAATCAATAGATTTTACATAATCTTCAGAAAAGCAATTTATTATGATAGAATACATCATCTTGCTAAATTCAATGGAGGAACGGTAGAATTCGATGAAAGCTATTTTGGCGGTAAAAGAAAAAGAGGATTCCATGGCAAGTTAAAAAGAGGTAGAGGAACCCAAAAGAAACCTGTATTTGGCATATTCAAACGAAATGGAGAAGTTTATACAGAGCTTATTCCAGATTGTAAAGCTAAGACTTTAATCCCAATTATACAGGGCAAAGTAGATGTTAGTTGTATAGTCAACGCTGATGGATGGAAGAGTTATGACGGGTTAGTTGATGTTGGATATGATAAAGTATTCAGGGTTAATCACAGTGCCAACGAGTTCGCTTTCAAAGGAGCTGACGGAGCAACTGTCTCAGTAAATGGGATAGAATCATTTTGGTCATTTACCGAGCGTAGACTGAATAAATTTAATGGTTGTAGTGTCAATTTTGATCTTCATCTTAAAGAATGTGAGTGGAGGTGGTCAAAAGAAGTAAAACAACTAATTGACGAATTAACAATATTCCTACATAATTTTAATATCAAAATTAGACAAATTAAAAAATCCTTGCTAGTCTAGAGCCTAAAATTTTATACTAAAGCTTGTACTCAGTTCTAAAATCTAGACTTCTCAATTATACTCATAAACTTATAAGCCAATTTATGAACCAAAAACGCCTTTCATTACTTTTACTTATTGGCTTTCCAATTTTCATAATATTTGTAGTATTTATCTGTCTATACTTATTCTCAAATATAAAGGTAACTACCAATTTTGTTTATTTTGAGCAAAACAATTACTCTAGTCAAAATATTATTAAAATCATTGATAATAAGATAACCCTTGAAACATCAGAAACTTACAATACTCAGAAAAATGAAATTGATAAGCAGAAACAATTGTTAGAAGACTGTAAAGTAAGCAGCTCTGAAATTAATTATATACAAAGTTGTGAAAAAAAGTTTCCACTTCCAACTCCTACTTTTCAAGACAATACGACACCAAAAATCTATCTTTACAATGCTGAAAAAAGCACAAGCAAAGAAATAGATCTAGAAACTTCAAAAACCTTGAGTCTTAGTTCAGAAAAACAAAATGATTTTGGCGAAAGTTTTACAAATTCCAGCTGTGGAAGCTCTGGTAGTCTTTTTTTGGTCGGAGGGTATTATGGACAGTGTGGCAATAACATTGGTCATATAGCGATCAAAAAAGCTGGAGGCTCAAAAACAATTGACCTTGAAACTACAATAAATTTGGATACAAACTCATACAACACAAAATATAATACCACACAAAGAAATATATTTTGGATAAAATAATCTTATGAATAAACAACAACTTTTAAGCCAATTGCAATTAGGATTGCAGCGAAATATTATCAAGCCTGAGGATGTTAATTCAATATTGAGATTTTATAATTTATCCAGTCCTAATTTGACTAATGTTGAAAACAAAAAAGGATTAGACTTTGGCAAAATATTTAGCCTTATAGGTGGTTTGGTTGTATTTTTAGGATTCGCTTCGCTTGTTGGCATTTACTGGAGAGACATGAACTCTATAATGAAAGTTATATCCACTCTCGGTGTTGGTTTGTTTATTTTTTCAATCGGATCTTATCTGACGATTGAGACCAAACAAAGATTTACTAGTTTGGCATTACATCTTATCCCACCAATTCTAATAAGTTATGGACTATCTATTTTAGTATTTGATGTAATCTTTGGTAATTCAGCTCCATATGGGTTGATGTTAATATTTAGTTTTTTGATTTCTTTTTTAGTTTTTGGGTTGTATTTTGCCGCCGATTATTGGATTCCTAGCAAGTTATTTTCTTTTGTGGCTTGGATTGCTGGTACAACTGCGTATTGGTATTTTGTCTTTTTTATGATAGATACTTTGCATATTTCTAATTTCCTACTCTATGAAAATAAAATCTTTGCTATATTTGGATTGATTTATTGCTCATTGATATTTGGAATTTTATACCTTAATGATAATAACAATTCAAAGAAAGTATTTAATGACATAGTAACATTTGGCGCGGTGAGTTACCTTTTATGCAATATTTTTTGGTTTATATCTAATAATTTCATTTTAGAAACTTTATTTGGTCTGGTTTTATTTTTAACAATATATTTGTCAGTCAAAATCAATAAAGTTGCGATACTATTGTCAGGAATTATCGGGATTGTATTTTACATCGGCTATATGAGTTCAAGGTATTTTCATGATACACTTGGCTGGCCAATATCTATAATAATTATTGGGCTGGGACTAATTGGTTCTGGGTATTTATTTATAAATCTTAAAGGTAAGATTAACGATTATAGCTAAACTCATTGCGAACAAGATATATCTTTAAATTCAATTTTAACCTATTGCAGCTAAATATTAATTAAATTCTTGTATAGTTTGAGTTGGGTTTAGTTATAAAAGGAAAGACTTTAAGAACAACTAATCTTTTTTATTTTTTAAGTGTCTAAAACATTTTTTTGTACACATGGCAATACGGCTCATGTCTATTTTTGGCGTAATAATCTTGGTGATAATCTTCGGCTTTGTAAAAAATAGATTTGCCCAACAACTTAGTGGCGACTTTGTAACCTTTGTCAGTTAATAATTCAATCACATTTTTAGCAATTCTTTTTTGAGTTTCGTTTTGGGCTATAATTGCACTTAGGTATTGCGAGCCAACGTCATTACCTTGACCATCAACTTGAGTAAAATTGTGAATTTCAAAGAAGTATTTAATGATTTGTTCATAGCTAATTTTGGTAGAATCAAAAATCACTTTGATAGCTTCCAAGTGACCTGTATTAGTATTGCAAATTTCTTTGTAGGTCGGATTGATAGTATTGCCGCCAGTGTAGCCTACTTGAGCCACAACTACCCCGCCAAGTTTATCAAAATAGTATTGAACCCCCCAAAAACAACCAGCAGCCAAGACAGCAATTTGGTAGTTAGAGTCAGGGTTCATTGTGTTTTCGTCTATAAAATTCATAGATGTAGAATTGACACAGTGTCTTACATTTTTGGCTGTTGCGTGCTCACCCACAAAAATATGCCCAAGATGAATGCCACAATTGTTACATAAAATCTCTGTACGATAGTTATCTTTGTCTTTTTCTTTGCGGATAGCACTTTTGATCTCGTCGTCAAAAGCAGGCCAACCACAACCTGAGTCAAACTTAAACTCACTGGAATAAAGTGGCACATCACAGTTTTTACAAATATACAATCCATTGGCAAAAAAACGATCGTATTTGTTGGTATGCGGTCGCTCGGTAGCTGCATAGAACATTACGTCAGACTCAAGTTGGTCAAATTTTTTGGTAGAATTAGGTTTTGGATAAGTCATAGGGTAATTATATAGGTAATCAGTTTTTTATATTTATAGATTTGTAAATGTTGAGGAGGAGATTGGTATAATTTGAATTTTTTAAATCCTAAAATACTCATAAAAAAACTTCTCGATAAGAGAAGCAATCAATGATAAAATTTTTGCTATTTGATGGTAGCTTCTACATCTTGAGTATTTTCATCTGCTGTAGGTGGGGTTACTTTATCAGCTGGTGGCGTGGTTTGAGAATAAATCTTTTCACCAATCGCCATTAAGACATCTTGTAGCTCTTTACCTGCAGTTTCCAAAGATTCCTTGGTCGCATTTTCGTCTTTGATTGTAATTTCAGCTTTTGCTTTGGCGTCATTAATTTTTGCGATGGATTCTGCGTCTAGTTTTTCGCCCATGTCTTTGACCAATTTTTCTGCTTGGAAGATGCTAGAATCTAGACTATTACGAGCATCAACTTTACCTTTCTTGGCAAGATCGGCGTCTTTCTGTCTCTCAGCTTCTTCGATAGCTTGAGATTTTTCTTCGTCAGAAAGCGTGGACGAACCAGTAATGGTAATATTAGCTTGTTTGCCTGTGCCTTTGTCTATAGCTTTGACAGTTAGAATACCGTTGGCGTCAAGGTCAAAACTTACTTCGATTTGTGGAATACCTCGAGCGGCTGGTGCAATTCCTGCAAGAGTAAATTTACCAAGAGATTTATTATCTACCGACATTGGTCGCTCACCTTGGACTACATGTACATCTACCGCAGTTTGATTATCTGCATATGTAGAAAAAATTTGGGATTTGGAGGTTGGGATAGTCGTGTTTCGATTGATCATTGCTGTAGCAACTCCTCCTGCTGTTTCAATAGCTAAAGTAAGTGGGGTAACATCAAGAAGAAGAATATCTTTGACATCACCTTTGAGGACTGCACCTTGAACAGCAGCACCTAGAGCAACTACTTCATCTGGATTAACAGTCAAATTTGGCTTTTTACCAAAGTAATCTTCTACCATTTTTTGAACCAGTGGCATTCTTGTCATACCACCAACCATTATGATTTCGTTGATTTGTCCTTTGTCTAATTTTGCATCAGTTAGACATTTTTTGACTGGTTCCATAGATTGTTCTACGAGTGGTCTACAGATATCTTCGAGCTTTGCCCGAGTAAGTGACATCATCAAATGCTGTGGTTGCCCATCAAGCATAGTAATAAATGGAAGGTTGATTTGTTCTTCCGATTGACTAGAAAGATTATGTTTTGCTTTTTCAGCAGCTTCTTTGATGCGCTGCTTTGCTGCTTTGTCTGCACCGAGATCGATACCAGTTTCTTTTTTGTACTCTGAGATTATGTGATCGATGATCTTTTTGTCAAAATCGGCGCCTCCTAGATGAGTATCACCGTTGGTAGCTAGTACTTCGATAGTATCATTAGCGATATCAAGAACGGTAACATCAAACGTACCCCCCCCCAAATCATAAACAAGGATTTTTTCATCTGCGCCTTTGTCAAAACCATAAGCCAAGGCTGCTGCAGTAGGCTCATTAATAATACGAAGAACTTTGAGACCTGCAATTTCACCAGCGTCCTTTGTAGCTTGTCTTTGAGCGTCATTAAAATATGCCGGGACAGTAATGACGGCTTCGGTGATTGATTGACCAAGTTTTGCCTCTGCGTCAGTTTTGAGCTTTCGCAGTACTGCAGCAGAGATTTCTTCTGGAGCGTAATCTTTACCATCTTTAGTGGAAACTTTGATTTTACCAGCAGCATTGTGAACTTTGTAAGGAACAGCTTTAATGTCGGATTGAGTCTCTTTATCATCAAATGAGCGACCAATAAACCGTTTGACTTCGTAGAAAGTATTTTCTGGGTTGAGGACTGCATTTCGCTTGGCAATTTCACCAATTGTAATCGAAGCGTCTTTTGCGTTGTAAAAGAAAACTGATGGAGTGGTACGATTACCTTCAGAGTTTTCTATGATTACGGGCTTGCCGCTGACGACATATGCCATTGCTGAGTTTGTTGTACCTAGATCGATACCGAGAACTATAGACATAAATAAAAATTATATAAGTTAGATTTGTAAATTAAATTGTGGTGTGATTGGCTACAAAAAGCTATAATCAAACTAAAATAAATTCTAACATTAGCAACCAACATTGTCAAGTGCTAACTTTTTGGATGTACCCAAAATGTCTATTTTGAGAGGTTTTTACGAATTTAATCAATTAGCAATGTACGCAATGTTTTGCTAAAATTAACTTCAAATTACTCAGATTTAATCTCCATTTGATCAACATCGACTAGTTTTGGGGTATCTTGAAAACAGCCTTCCAAAGCTGAGGAGCAAAGCGGTATAACGGAGCAAAACTGCCTTCTTGAAAATATGAACAAAAGGTTGACTAAAAAAGCTCATTGGAGTAGAATGAACATACCAAGATTAATTAAGTATTATAATTCAACTCAACCACAATGGCTTCTTATCAGATCCCGCAATTCCTCGACTCTGGAGACAAAATATTCCTTGGGATGAACCTACGTCAGTTTGCCTACGCCATTTTTGGGTTCTTTGTGTGTGTTGCAATTTTTAATATTTTTTATGCAGCTATTACCAACTTTGCTTTTGTGGTAATTGCACCGATTGGAGGGTTTTTTGCATATTTGTGCCTTGGCAAATATAACGGTCGCGATACCGAAGTTTATATCTTTAAAATGATAATTTATGCGACAAAACCTCGAGCTTTAAAGTATATGCGGGACTATGACCTCAGTCCAATTTATACAAAAATTGCCAATAATACTGTCACCAATGTATTGGCTGAAATGGACGCTCGAGTTATTGTCAATACCAAAAATGCCAACGATCCTTTGATAAATTTTGATACCGATAGCTCAAGAACTAAGGCAAAGACTATCAAAAAGCTTGGCAAAAATTTGGATATTCAAATGGTTAATATGGGCAATGACATCGTCAGGCGAGAAGTCAAAATTGAACGTCATCGTGAGTTACTCGGTGAGCTTGAACAAGACAGACTTCGTACTTTACAAGAGCAAAAGCTGCGTCAAAAAAATAGAATCCAAAAATAGATTTTTTGGTAAGCAGAACTTTACAATTATTCACTTTTTAGATTTTAACAATCCAATGCCAATACAACTCATTCCAAAAAAAAAATCCAAGACTTCTAGCCCCCAACTACAGACTACTTCGGCAATTGCACTGCATAAAATGACTCGTGTAATCGGAGATTTGGATCAAAAATACAATGAAATCAATGCAGTTGTAGAAGCTAAAGCCCATAATATGGAATATATTAATCTTTATGGATTTCCTATTGACAGTGCACACTTGGGATTAATATCAAGGACTGATATTGAGAAATACAAAATCGGAATCTTTAGTATGAAAAATAAAGATCTATTTATGATAACCAATGATCCGGGTTATTTTTTACAAAAAGAACTACTAGACAGTTTAAATTCCAAAAATTATACATATAAGATTTTTTTTGGTTCGAAGGTCAGTATGGAAAAACTAATCAAGACTTATGACCATATAATAGCCCAAAAAATAGTATCAGATGACATCGATATCAACAGCAAAAAACTAGAAGATTACAAAGATGATTTTTTGACCTTCCAAAAAAATGCACCAAAATATTCAATGTCAGAATTGATAGAACGGGTACTTAAACTTGCTATTGACAGCAAAGCCTCTGACATCCATTTTGAACCAGAAAAAGAGTATTACCACCTTAGACTGCGTCTCGATGGAGTGCTACATAATCTTGCCAAGCTAGAAAAAGAAAGCCAAAAAATCATCGAGAGCCGTATCAAAATTATGTCAAAGCTCAAGCTAAATGTGGAAAATGCTACTCAAGATGGACGATTCTCTTTCAAGATTAATGATAAAGATATTGATGTCCGAGTGTCGATGCTGCCTTCCAACTATGGCTACTCAATAGTAATGCGACTACTTGGTACTGAAAATGTAATTCTCGAGCTGGACGCTTTGGGGTTTGGTGGACGAAACAAAGAAGCAATCAATCGGGCAATTGCAAAACCACAAGGCTTGATCCTCACTACAGGGCCTACAGGCTCAGGTAAAACTACAACTCTATATACCTTCCTCAAAACTCTCAACGACGGTGAAAATAAAATCATTACTCTTGAAGATCCTATAGAATACAAGATCGAAGGTATTTCTCAGACTCAGATCGATGAATCGGCTGGTTACACTTTTGGCTCTGGGTTAAGATCGATATTGAGACAAGATCCTGATATCGTGATGGTCGGAGAAATCCGCGACCTTGAGACGGCTCAGACAGCTGTGCAAGCTAGTTTTACTGGTCACCAAGTACTTAGTACAATACACACCAATGACGCTACAGGCGCAATTCCAAGACTGATGCAGATGGGACTACAGGGGTATTTGATAGCTGATGCTCTTAGCATTGCAATCGGTCAGAGGCTAATACGTAAACTTTGTAATTATTGTAAAGCCAAGCAACTTTTAGAGCCAGCCGACCAAAAGCTAGTCTTGGATGAGCTCAAAAAACTACCACCAGAAGCCAAAATTGACCTTCCCAAAAAACTAGAATTTTACCAATCTCAAGGTTGCAAAATGTGTAACGGACTTGGCTATAAAGGTAGAATAGGCTGCTACGAAGTATTGGAAATGAATGATGCCATCCGAGTATTATTATCCAATCCTAATATCTCACTTGTAGAAATACGTAACACTGCCAGAGCCAATGGTATGACCACAATGTTTCAAGATGGCTTGATCAAGTGCCTTCAAGGCGTCACAGATCTCAAAGAGCTCACAACCAACGTGGCTCAGTAAAGCAAACTCATATTGGAGCGGTTGACTTTATTCTAAAAATAAAATATGTTTATTTCACTATGGGAGCAGCAAATCAAAAACGAAAATGGTTAGAAGCAAATACAGATGTGGACAATGAATATTACGGATTATTATTAAACGAGGCTTTGAAAAGTGGTAAAATTGAGTATATACCTAATGAGCCACAGGCTAGATTTGAAGTACTGGATACAATAATGAGAGAAGTACACTCAGAAACTGGCAAAGAAATGAGAGATTTTCGAGCTAGACACAGGGAAGAAACAGAAAATTCTGAAAAAGCCAAAAAAGATAAATCGGTGGAGCGATATTCGTTTATTGGTGAGCTGGGAGAGCAAGAACAAATAGAGGCTGTGACAATTGAGCTTGCTAGCTTTTTTGAATCAACCTGAGTTTCAAAGGGCCTTCAAAAATCAACAAACCTCTATCTATAACAAAGCTTATATTATTCCTCAGCCAAGATTAACGGAGCTTAGAACCGATACTGGAAAATTAGTCTATCTAGGAAAATCGTTGGTTAGTTTTGACGCCATTAACTTGATAGAAAAAATTATGTCATATCGGTTTCTTCACTCAAAAAGTTGCACGTCCACTCAAGAGCTCGTCAAAATACTACACTGCTATATGCTTTTTAATTTTGAATTAGATGATCCAGTTGTAAGTGAAATAAGAAAATTAGCAAAAAATATTTTTTCTCAAGATACAAATGAAATTGGCGAAATCAATTTATACACTGATTCTTTAACACCAATAATAGCCTCCATAATGCTTTTAGCAAACCCTAACGCAATGTCAAAGGAAATTCAAAATATTTTGTTTTCAAAAGATGCAGTGAAAACTAAAATGAGGAATCTAAAAACTGGCGAGAATATTTTAACTGAAAATACATTTGCACTAAAGCACAACTTTGGAGTTTATGGATCGTTCGTTAAAACTAATCTAAAAGACAATCTTATCAATTTGATCTTAGCTTTTGATACTTTTATTGCTCAAAATGATGGCTATATTTTACCAAAAGAACAACAAATAATTCAACCCACAATTTCAAAAAAAGAAAAGATAGCAAAAGATATTGAATACTACGAACTTTATACGCTTGAAGAACTTACTCAAAAACGACGAGAAGTGAGCTCAGAAGAAAATAACAGCAAGGGACTACATTTTTACAATCCACTACTGGCTCAGCAGTTGGATAAATTGATGGAAAGTCGCTATACACAATTCACCAATAGGTTTATTGCTATTCAGAAAAAAGATGATAAAAAATCAGACATAGAAGTAATCAGTATTTTGAGTAAAATATACAACATTGAGTTTGTTGTAGAGGGTAAGCCTACAGTTTTTGGTTATAACTTTTTGGCTAACATTAATTTTACATTTAAAAATATCTACAAATACCTATGCAATATCCAAAACCTCAGAACTCAAACGAAAAACCAAAAGAAATAATTCTCAACCTAGATCATCTTGAAAATCTCGTGGGGGGGGGGAGTATTTAGAGACATTGATTTTGAAGAACTTCAGAATAGTATTAAAGTCTGGAGTAGGGAAAAAAAGACCAACTTAGAACGAGCAATCACAAACGGATGTGTACAACTAATTAAAGACGGTAGATCAACTCCATTAATCTATGACAGTTCTAGCTGCTTAGGTGCAATCAACACCCTGGCTAAGATCTTTCCAGATACTCAAATCTACGACTATATTATAGGAGTTTTTACTGATCATCTAAAAAACGAACCCAAAGAGATGATGATAACAGCCTACAAAGAATATTATTCAAGGTCTTTGAAAAGAGCCATTGGTGACATACCTATGGGGAAAAGACTGAGAGAGTTTTATCCAACATTTGGCGAAGAGCTCGATGACAATGATTACAATAGGTCACAAGCTCAAATAAATATGAGAAAAATCAGAGAAACAGCTGGGCTAGAAGAAATTAACAAAACGGAAGTGAATGAGTCAGCTCAGCAAGATAAAATTGAAACTGCTAGAAAGTTATCAAGATTAAAATATCCTTTGAGAGTTTTGAGAGATGCTGGAATTATTGAACAAAGTGATATCGACCTAAATCCTGAGAATTTGGATAAACTTACCTTTGCTTTTGTTATATTTCAGGAGGAAATTGATCATCTCACGACTTATAAAGAGTCAACTCTACTTAGTTATACTTCATTATTAAAATCATTTAGTAATTATATTGGTCTAAGTTTTGACTACGACAAAGCTCTAAATATAATAAAAGCTGGAGAGATCGATATCTCAAGTATTCTTACTCCTACTTATTTGCTAAAACTTGAAGAATTAATAAACCCTGTAGAAATCGAAACTAATAACCAGAACGCAGTTCAAAAAACTATTTCGCAAAAACTTGAAGAGTATCAAAATAAAACTCCCAAACCAGAAGTAGCGGAGCAAGACACGCAAAACAGAAATGAAATAGAAACTCTACTTTCTCATACCGTAAAATTAAAAATAGAAGAGCGTTTTCAGATAAAAATGGTAGCGAGACAGCTGGTACGCTCAGGCTTGATTTACCCTGACTTAGGTTTACCTAAACTGTAAATCCCCAAGCATACTTTACATTTTGAGATAGAGGAAATAGAATTGAGATTGGTAAAACCTTCATAAACTATTAACCCATACCTCAGATGTCAA
>JAYWFY010000030.1:0-8268 GCA_043778555.1 bacterium | reverse complement strand
TCATACTCAAAAACCACATGAATCTGAAGCTCTATTCTAAACTGGACACTACAAGTGGCGACAATACCCCGTTGCTCTGCGGCGGGGTCAATTTATTTGCAAGGGTAATAGATGTCGGACAGGTTCTTAGCATAGTGAGAGTATAGCTAACCTTTAATTTTCTATTCCTGCAACAAGTAACAAAGTATCGGATTAGGAAAAATTATAAGTTAATGCGGAGTAAGCTTTGGGGAATTAGACCCTCTTGAGATTAAATTGTTATATATTCTACTAGTAACTTAATCTGGTCTGATGTCATCTGGAACTTGTCAATCTCTAAAAATACTAGCTATAAAAGAGCGAATGTTATTCTTGGGTTTAAAAAATGAAAACTGTGAGACAACCGAAGCAAAATTGATACCAGCTTCCCCTATATTTAAAGCGCTATCTTGTATTCTTTCTAGGGTTTGATCAACTTTGTGTCTAATATTTGAAGTACTTTTGATTAATACCAGAAAGGCAACGATGCCCGCTACTGCAAAAATATTAAATAAAATTAAGCTAGAAAAAGCTAAGATTTGGAAATAGATATTGTTTTCAAGCATAATATTTTGTGTTTTAGTTTGTATTTATAATTTGATAGTAATTTTATCCTATATTTTTAGTTTTGGCAAATATTTAATTTTCCACCCCATCTATTACGCCGCCGCCTAGTAGATATTGATCAGTCTCATAGTCATAAAAAACAATTGACTGGCCCCTTGTAGCAGCTTTGATAGGATCGTCAAACTCTACTATCGCAAATATTGCATTATCATCTTGAGTGCAGTCAAAGATCTCGTCCGGCAAGCTTAAATCATAATTTAGTTTTGAGACAAAAACATAAACTTTACAGTTTTTGGCTGATGATCGATACCGAATCTGAGCTTTTACTTGCACTTCTATTATATTAACCCTGCTATCCTGGAAAGAAACCCTGTCGTCTTGAGCGTAGCCAAAGATATTACCTAGTTGATTTGAAGACTCTTTAAATTTTAAATTAACTAACCGCTTTCGCAATTCTAGTTTTTCTTTTATATTTAATTGTTTTGACTTCGTATAAAAATTATTTTTAAGTAGATCTAAATGCCAATTTAAGTCTTTAATCAACAATATATTAGATTCTATAGCCTCTTGAAAGCCATTATGACATACGATTACTTGGTTATTTTTTATATCAACATTTGCTACAAACCACGGTCCATTTGATATTCCGAGATTTTGCCGCTGTCCAATAGTGTATAAAAAAGCTCCTTGGTGCGAACCCAATTTAATTTTAAATTGCCCGACTAAATTAATATCTCCCCTAGTTTTTTTTGTTACTTTGATACCAATTTGATCAATTTGATCTTGAGTTAAATATGTGTAAATAAAACCTTTTTTTTGCCCAATAGTTTGCAATAACATTTCACGAAGCGAAGTCTGCCCAACAAAACAAAGCCCTTGACTATCGGGTTTACTTGTAGTTATCAAATTTTTTGAATTAGCAAAAGCGCGAACATCTCCTTTGGCAACAAATTCGCCAATTGGAAACAAAATATGTGGCAATTGCTCAGGCTTGATCTGCCAAATAAAATATGTCTGGTCTTTGTTGACGTCTTTGGCACGAGCTATTAGGTTCATATTTATTTGAAGGTTTTATTTTAATTTTACAATCGTAAAGGCATCAGATTTGTAAAAGATGTTTTTATTTTTGAGATCATAGTCGTTTTTATAAGTACGATTAAAGTCATTAGTCTTATAGTTTTCCACAAACTCAAGATCCAAAATTTTACAATTGGTTTGGGTTTTAATGATTCCTTTATTGATATAATTCAAATACTTTAGAGAGTTACCATAACCATTGGAGCAAATTGTCTGATTGTCGGGTACTTTACTCAACGCTAAATTCATATCAGCAATATTGACGGCTCGATTGATTCCAAATTTGTTTTGATAAATGTTGTGAATTCCCTCCAAGCTCTGCTGAGTAAAAAAACTAAAACCCAAAACTAACAAACCTATTGATATATATTTTTTAAACTGGATTTGTGAAATAGAAAATATTAAAGAGACAGCACAAAACAGTGGGACAGACCAAACCAAAACCATAAAATGTCTATATAATCCTCCCCAATAATTGTTGGAAGCCAGTAGAAATAAACCAAGTAATAAAATATAATTGGCAAGATAAAATTGCCGACCATTGTAAAAAATAAAACATAATACTATTGTTATCAACACTAAAGCAAACGAAAGTAGTGGCATATTGGTTTGCGAAAAATAAACCTGATTTGCTAAAGCCTCAACTGGTTCGAGAAAGTGATTTAGCTTTTCTGCCAAAGTATGAGATACTTTTGCTTGGGTAAAAACTGTATCAAAAATATTAACGGTATTTTGAAAGTTGCTTTGAATTTCTGCAAGCAAATAAGGCAACATAATTAGCACAAAACCCAAAATACCCCAAATCCATTTATGACTTTTTTGTTTGAAAGAAATATAAAATGTGTTGACAGCAAAGATCAGTGGGATTATGAACATTGATGAGGAATGAAGACTAATCAGAATTCCCAAGATCAAACCTTGCATAGTCCAAGCCAAATTTGCAATTTTTCCAAGCAGAACTTTGCTGTATAATAATTCAAAATTAACAGTCAATAACATCCAAAAAAATGTCACAGAATTGGGATTCCACTGAAAACCTGCAAAAAAAATATCACAAGCAAAAATTGACCATAATAGTGAAGCAAAACTAGCTACGAGAAATGAGTTTTTGAACGAATTAAAAGCTCTATAAATTAAAAAGCCAAACAAAGGAATTGTCAATAATGAAAAAATAGAGTTGGACAAAAGGTGCAAGTGAGGATTTGAACTCCCAAAAGAAAATAAAAACTGCAAAGTATAATAACCACCAGGTAAAAAATATTTACCAATTGAGCTAGCAGGCCCATAAGGCACCAAACCTTGATCCAAAATTTTGGAATGGACAAAAGACTCGTTAGATTGATCCCCCTGAAACTCAGTATAAGCCAGCTGTGGCATAACTATTCTAGTATAAACTCCAACGATAAACGCAAGAAGAAAAAGAAAACTAGCTAGTGGATTATTTTTAACAAACTTGAACATCTTTACAAATTTTTACTTTAAACATGATTGGATCAGACCCAAAAATAATGGATGAGCTTTGATTGGACGTGACAGCATCTCAGGGTGTGATTGGATTCCGATAAAGAATGGGTGGATATTTTGGTCTAACTCCATAATCTCTGGCAAATACTCTTGCTTACCCTCCAAGCCTGTATAATTAAATTTACCCGATACCTTGAGTCCATTGGCTGCAAATTGATCCAAGTATTTGGTCTGCACTTCTAGTCTGTGGCGATGACGTTCTACAGTTTTATGTACACCAAATAACTGTGAAGCCAAAGTATTGTTAACCAATTCACACTCATAATTACCGAGTCTCATCGTGCCACCTTTTTTC
Source organism: bacterium (assembly GCA_043778555.1). Classification (GTDB taxonomy): domain Bacteria; phylum Patescibacteriota; class JACMRA01; order JACMRA01; family JACMRA01; genus JAYTWQ01. The sequence continues at coordinate 4,787 of JAYWFY010000030.1, read as the reverse complement.
TGAATAAATTCTTGACCTTGCATATAGTCAATTACAATTTCTAAACCCTGGTTGCCCCTATCTAGGGGCTGTTGCGAAGTAACAGAGTAGTCCATTTCAGCAGAGAAAGCATTTAAACCGCATACATTACGAGCAAATTCGACTACTGCCATCTGTAATCCTAGGCAAATTCCCAAAAATGGCTTCTTATTTATACGAGCATAATTGGCTGCCAAGATTTTACCTTCCATGCCTCTATTTCCAAATCCACCAAGTACCAAAAAAGCATCAGCACTTTTGACTTTTTGCCAAGTTTCCTCAACATTCTTCTCCAAATCTTCAGCTGCAATAATCAAGTTTTCTACTTCGCAGCCAGCATAAAATGCCGCAATTTGTATAGACTGCATCACCGAATAATCCGCATCTCCAAGTCGCGAACCATACTTGCCAACTACAGCCAATTTAATTGTTTTGGCTGGGTTAATTACCTTCCCGCCTTGTTGAAAAAATAAAGGTAGGGGTTTGTGAAGACCTATATCGGCAACAAACTCTTCTAGCTTTTTCATCACTTCACTATTATAAAAATGGCTTGGGACTGCGTAGATTGATTCTAAATCTGGCACTGCTATTATACACTCAGGCTCGACATTACCAAACAAGGCAAGCTTGTCCAATTGCTCCTTGGCTATATCATGCTCAGGCTTTTTTTCATAACGTGCTACAAGTATATGAGGCTGAAGTCCAGTGCGAAGCAATTCTCGTAATGAGTTTTGAAATGGCTTGGTCTTATACTCACCGCTGCATTCCAAAAATGGCACATATCCAAGATGAAAATGTAAAACTTGACCCCGGTTATGTTGGCGAAATTGCCTGATAGCTTCCATAAAAATTTCACCTTCCATATCCCCTGCACTGCCACCAATCTCGATTATTCGTACGTCTGTCTGATCGCTGTCTCGAGTAAATCTTTCTTTGATATAATTGGTTACATGCGGGATCAACTGGACATTTTTACCAAGATAATCGCCTCGCCGCTCACCTTCAAGGATATTGCCATAAATCTTGCCAGCTGTCACAGAAGAAATAGAAGTCAAATTCGTGTCCAAAAATCTTTCGTAGTGCCCAAGGTCAAGGTCACACTCGGTACCATCACCAAGTACAAAAACCTCACCATGCTCAAAAGGCGACATTGTTCCAGGATCAACATTAAGATATGGGTCAAACTTTATAGCGTCAACCTTATAGCCGTTGGTTTTGAGAATTAAACCTATGGAAGCTGCTGTAATACCTTTACCAAGACCGCTGACTACACCTCCAGTAACAAATACAAACTTTGTACTACTGGTTTTTGAGTTTATATTTTGCTCCAACATTTATTAATTTTGAAATATTTTGCAACGAATGTCAATCAAACACTTGTTTTAGATTAAAAATTTGCTTTAAAAATCATGATGAAATAATTAAATTGTCTATTTATTTTGATTTCTCTAGAAATTAACTTTTTATTAACTTTTTATTAACCCAAATTTTTAGATCCTGAAACAAGTTCAGGATGACGACTCTTTTTATTTTATCCTTGGATTATTGGCATAACTAACATAAAATAGATTTGACTAGCTTGTTAGTTTTAAACTATACTTGAAAGTATGCATAATTTTGAATTAATCCACAATTTTAAAAATAATTTTAACAAAAAAGAAATTGCAATTTTACTCTTAATAGTCTTTGTCTCTAGTCTTGCAGGAGTTGGAATTGCCCATGTCATTGAGAGAAATTTTTGGAACAAAACGGCAGAGCTTACAAATAACAAACCCAACAAACTAGCTGAAATTGACACTTTAAAAACTCCAACTATCAGCTCGTCGTCGATTACAAGCAGCTCGTCTCCTGAACAAGCCAAAATTGTAGATAAATACGGACGCAAAATCACACAATTACTCAAAAATTCTGGTATTAACGCTGGATTTGTGTGGGAAACTGATATTGTAGATCTTCAACAAACGATACCTTTTGACCATGAATTTGATGAGGCTATGGATAAAAAAGCGCCTTCTCAACCGCAACCACTAGATGAAATAATTCGAGCTCCGAAAGATTGTCCTATTACCGCACCATATGAAGCTATCAAAGAAAAGAAAAACTGGATGACTTACCCCAAATACGACATCGAAGCTCCACTACAAAATAGCAGTTTTCAGGATTTTTACTACTCTGATCCCAAAACTGGTGAAGTAGATCTCAGACGACCTATCGAAGAAGATAAAAATGCTATTGCAAGAGGAAATTATGAATCAGTACCAGTACAGCAAATGCTCAAAAATGGAATTGTTAGATTACCCATTACTCCGTCACCAGGACAAATTGGCAATAGCTACATTATAGGTCATACAAGTAATTTTCCCCAAGTGATGAGTAATTATAACACTATTTTTAAACCAATTGAGAGAACTAGTAAACTTGGTGAGGAGTTTTACATTTGGGATCATAAATGTCGTAAAATGAAATTTGTAGTTTTTGAATCCCTCGCTATCAGAGAAGAGGATGTTGATACAGCTTACAAAAACTTTGGCGACCGCCGAGTAGTAACATTGCAAGGTTCAATTTTAGAACTAGTCAATGGCTACCTAGAGCCAACCAAACGATGGTTAACACGAGGAGAGCTAGTTGTAGAAAAGTAGTTGAAATTCAAAAAACATACAAGGTTTGAAATTACAAATTATTTATCATCAGAAATATTTTCAACATTCAAAATAGGCAGCAAATCTGGAGCATAAGGAATCCCACTAAAATCTTCTACGGTTTTATCCTTGACTATTTTACCTCTGACACTTGCAATTGTTCGATGATCTGACTTGGTGTTTAGGGCTATTATAGCCTCGTTTAAATTATATGCATCAAGAGCACCTCTGTTTTCTTCAAATATACCTCTATAATGAGACATCATAGGATCTTCAGGCTCAGGATTGCCGAGAAAGTATTCGTGAAATTGAGGAGTAATTCCACTTTGGTTTCCAAATGGAGATTCTTTGCCAGTGCTTTCACCAATGTTATATTTAAATATTTTGCTTGTTTGATTGTGGTGAATAAACATATTTTTGTTAGCATTAATTGCAATATTAATCATATTCTAAATTTCTATTTTTTGCAAGTTTGAGTTTTTATTACTATCAAATACTCAATTGACATTTAGCAAGATACAAAATACAATACAAATCATTACCAAATTTTAATTCTAAAAATCAGAACAATATCAAATGCCCCACGCCAAAAAGAAAGAAAAAATAATATTAAAAAAATCTATTCTACGCAAAATTACTATTAGCGAAGCCATTATACGACCAACGGGATTGATTGACCCCCTTATTATCCTCAAGCCAGTAGAAAACCAAGTTGACGATATACTGGAGGAAGTTCGCGTTAGAATTATCAAGAATCAAAGGGTTTTGATAACCACAATGACCAAAAAATTTGCTGAAGAGCTAGACATTTATTTTAAACAGCTCAATATTAACTCAGCCTATATTCACTCAGATGTGGAAACGCTCGATCGGTTGGATATTTTGGCAGACTTGCGACGTGGCCGGTACGATGTGCTCATTGGAATTAATCTCCTGCGAGAAGGTCTAGACTTACCCGAAGTCTCGCTAGTAGCTATTTTTGATGCTGATAAAGAGGGGTTTCTACGTTCCAAGACTTCGTTAATTCAGATCGTAGGAAGAGCTGCTAGGCATCAGGAAGGTACAGTCATAATGTATGGTGACAAAATTACAGCTAGCATGCAGTTTGCAATTGACGAAACTGATCGCAGACGTAAAATCCAAGTGGATTACAATACAGCTCATAGCATCACTCCACAGTCCACAACTAGAAGCCTCAAAACCATAGCTGATGATGTTCGCGAAGATATTGAAAAAGACGAAAACTATGGCAAAGCTGGGGCAATTCTAACCACAATGGGTTTTCAAGAAAAAGGCCAACATTTTGGCTCAGATTTTGGCTTAGATTACAACAATGGGGAAGTTAATGATATGTTTGATGATTTTAAAATCACTAGTAATAACAAAAATGGAGAAGGTAGTAAACAGCTTAACCGGTATGGAGTTTCCAAATACGCAAAGAACAAAAAAACAATTAATGACAATTCTACCTCTGTTCACGGTGGCAGCAGATCGCAAATTAAATCTAATAAAGGTAAACAAATTTATGACAGCTTTGAAACCAAAAAACAAGAAAACTATGAGACAATCAATAATTTGATGCTTAGTCGTAGTGAGCTTTCTGAGCGCTTACAAATCTCAATAGATGCAATGGACTTTGAAATGGCTGCTGCAATAAAAGATATTTTGGATATTGAGCTAGCTTAAAATACTATTATCATATTTTTGGAAATGACTCGACAACTTCGACATCGATAACTTCTTTGGTAGAATATCCAAATGTACCATTGGAGCTTTGAGTTGGTTGATCGGGTATCATTTTATCGTCAAAAATACTTATCAAATATGCAACATCGTCAATACATAGTTTAATTCCAAAGATAATCGCAGCCCAGCCTATTACCGGAATATAAGCAAGCAAACACAAAAAAGTATTAATCGAAAGTCCAAGTCTAAAACCCAGCGGGTGTCTATTTTGAATTACCCAAAGTAACCCAATTGCGACTATAGTTAGCCAACCAATGCTATAAAATTTGGTAGGAATGAGGCCATAAGTATAACCAAAAATTGCAATAAAGTTAAGGATAATTGACGTAAAGATCAGTAATTTTTGGAGGGTATAAGCGGGCATGAGTTTTGAGTTTTTAAGCT
>JAYWFY010000029.1:0-3138 GCA_043778555.1 bacterium | reverse complement strand
GCCCGATAATGGCGAGGTTGTTGAGATCAGACATATAATGAAGTTTGGCTAAATATCTGTTGAAATGTCAAGAACTCATTCCTAAACTAAACTAAGGCTACCCCTGTTGATCCAAAGTTATTCCTCTGAGTAAATTTTACTTATTAGCACTTTCATTGATTCATATTCAATCTGAGCATAAGGATGATTACTATTGTCTTGGATTTGTATTATTTCTAAGAGTGAATGATTATTTACTAGCTTATTAGCCCTCAAATCAAAATCCTTATTATTTCTAAGTTTAAAAAATTTATAAAAAATAGTTTCATTTCTTTCTAGATCTTTTATTAAATCTAAAAGAGCTTTTTTGTATTCATCTTGCCTACTTAGTAACTCACCTTGATTAAATAATTTATTAGCTGTATTATGCCTATATATTAAATCATAAAAATCTGTTAATAGATAAATAGTTTTTTTGTAGTAATTAAATTTTGATTCTGGATCATATTCTGACTCGTAAATTTTGTAGACTCTAACTACAATAGTATTATAGAACATTAACATAAATTTATCTATTTTTTCAGTAGATATTTTTCCTTCATGCTGAAATGCTAAATAATTTAGTGAGTCAAAAATTAAATTCATAGGATCTGAAAAGGACCAAGAATCAAAATTAGCACCATGTGATAACCCATGTTGTATTCTTAAACGATCAATTGGAAAATTTTGAGGATAAGAATCTGATTTTGAATAGTAATTTATAATTAAATCAGCTGGATTAAAGCCTAATATCATAGCTTCGTCAATCTCTTGACTTGTCGGTATTTTATTTTTATTGCTTAAATTTATTTTTATTTTTTCAATCATAAACTAATCATAGCACATTTTAAGTATTTTACGCAAGTTCAAATTATGAACTAAAATAAATTGATTCACTCTACAGATATAGCTAAACACATTGCGAACAAGACATATCTTTGAATTTAATTTTAACCTATTGCCGCTAAATATTGATTAAATTCTTGTATAGTTTGTGTTAGGTTTAGCTGTGTTAATATGACTAATAAGGCTACAAATAATTTATATAATAGATTGCCAAATATCCAAAATGTTCAAATTATAATTAAGCCTTGATAGTTTTAAAATTATGCGCTCTTGTTTTAAAATGCTACTAAACGTGAGTTATTAGATTAAGTTGCTGCTATCATAACCACCAGCTACATCCTTTGACAAGAAAATTAAAAGTCTTCAATATTAGAGAACAAATAACATTTAACCAACTTAATTACTACATTTATTATGGCAAAAAAAGCAGCAGCAGATACTTCTTACAACCCTATACCAGCCGACCAAGCCGAAAAACGCAAAATGGCTGATCTGATAGTTTCGCAAATCCGTACTAGTTTTGGTCAAGGAGCTATAATGAAAATGAACGAAATCGCCAATTCTCAGATCGAAGTCATCTCCACTGGCTCGTTGGTTGTTGATATTGCCACTGGTGTAGGCGGAGTACCCAAAGGTCGTATCGTGGAGATATACGGTCCAGAGTCTTCAGGTAAGACCTCCCTTTGTCTTTCTGCAATAGCTCAAGCTCAAAAAGCAGGAGGCATAGCCGCAATCATTGACGCAGAACATGCCTTTGACCCTACTTGGGCAGCCAAATTTGGGGTTAATCTTGACGAGCTTTTTATCTCACAACCCAACAATGGTGAAGAAGCCCTAGAAATTGTAGATAATTTGGTACGGTCCAACGCTTTTGATATTATTGTCATCGATTCTGTGGCAGCACTTGTACCGCGATCAGAAATAGAAGGAAATATGGGCGACTCTACAATGGGTGTCCAAGCTAGGTTGATGTCTCAAGCCTTGCGAAAACTCACAGGTGCAATCAACAAATCCAAGACAGTTGTTATTTTTATCAACCAAATTCGTCTCAAAATTGGTGTAATGTTTGGTAACCCTGAAACAACCACAGGAGGTCAAGCACTCAAGTTTTATGCGTCGCAGCGTTTTGACGTCCGCAAATCTGGACAGCTCAAAAACGGTACAGAAGACGTAGGTATTCGAATGAAAGTCAAAGTGGTAAAAAACAAGCTAGCCGCTCCCTTCAAAGTCGTAGAAGTCGATATGATGTTCAACGAGCCCGGTGTATTTTCATTAGCTGGAGAAATCATCGATGTAGGTGTGAACTACTCTGTAGTAACCAAGACTGGTAATACGTATGTAATGAACTTACCAGATATGGAAGAAATCAAGCTAGGTGTGGGTCGCGAAAAAGCAAAAGATTATCTTTATGCTCACCCAGAATTGATTGACATAGCAAAAGCCCAAATCCTCAAAGAGTTCAAAGATAGTAGCAAAAAAGCAGAAATTGTATCAGAGACAGAAGATAATGGAGGAGATAATGAAGAGGTAGAAACAGACGAGAATAATTTAGAGATGGAATAGAGATTTAGATATACTAAAGTAAGAAGAAACTAACATATATACATTTTATACCTGTCAAGCTGACAACTAAATTTAAATTCAACAAGCTGTTATCCTCAACTTACGTCGGGATTTAAAAATCTTACCCCCTTCCCACCCTTAAAAACTAACTTAATCTATATCTTTCATTATTACTAAATACACAAATTAAAGTCTTTATTAAAATTTTTAAATTACACCTTAGGAGAGGGAAGAAAATAATTGTTAGAAGAACAAGCATAACAATCAAAAAAAAATTCTACAAAAAAATACTCCCTAGCTAGTCTATTTAACGACAGGCAAGGGATAATATTTTGTAAATTAATCTTAGTCTTCTTTGGTTCTAAGAGTGATAAGTGCGAAAGATAATAATACCCCAATTATAATCATAGACCAACCAGCTGACTGTCCTCCTGTTCGTGGAGTGATAATATCAATTGTATTTTGGATAGCATTTTGTGCTAGGCTACTGTCTCTAATTATATTACTCAAATTATTTATATTATTTTGATTGGACTGGTTTGATGAAGTAGGATTCGAATCGTTCTGATTGCTGATCAAAGTAGGTGAACTGTCAGTCCTTGGTTTATTTTGGTTAAAATTATTAGTTACTGAGCTAGAATTTCCATTACTGATAGTAATCGTTCCGCCGCCGTTTCCTGTATTGATTGGAGTGACTGAGATTGATGGTCC
>JAYWFY010000028.1:0-8345 GCA_043778555.1 bacterium | reverse complement strand
TGTAGCCACTGTAGGTGTAACTGTTGGAGTTATAATCGGTGCGACACAGTCAGCTGGTTTGGTTGATTTGGCTGGTGAAGTAGTATTGGAAGGGCAAGGGGTTGGAACTGTAGAGCCTTCTGGGCAATAGGTATTTATGGGGCAGTCAGTTTTGGTCTTGTATTCTTGAGTGGAGACCAATTGGTAGCAATCTGTGTCGTTAAGCGTTGTCCAAGTAGCAGGGCAAACAGATGTGCTTTTGCCTAGTTTTTGGAGACCAGTAATTTTGGTAAATGAATTTTGTGACCAACGAAATCCAGATTTGTTTGTTGGGTTGCCTTTACCGCAGACCAAGGGATCGTAAGCTACATTGTAGTTATAATATGCAGAGTCAGGTCCGTCACATTGGAGATCGGAGACTTTGACAATGGAAGTGGATTCAAAATCAGTCCGACCACCAGTCGAGCAGCGTGTACCGTCTTCACCAAGAACTGCAAGGACATTGACATTATCAGATGCGTAATAGTAAGTACAACCAAGATCGTGAGTTCTCACTTCTATGATGGCACAAGATTGGTCTAGTTTGACGTATTCCGAAGAGCAACCTTCTGTGTATACGGTTTGGGAAGTTTTGTTTTGAGCTACGCACTTATCACCTACTAGATTGCCACCGTTGATACATAACTTGATGGTAGTTGCTCCTGTAGTGTTATTTGCACAATATTGACCAGCGGGACAAGGCTTGCAAGAAAGATTGGTTGGGTTAACAGGCTGTTTTGGTGACTGAGTAGGGGTAGCAGAAGAGTCAATAAGCTTGCTAAAATCTATGGAAGAAGGAACTAGTACATTGTTAATAGTGTGGACAACTCCGTTGCTGGCAGCAATATCAGCAGCTGTAACTAAAGATTTAGAATTGATAAGAATATTGCCATTGGAGACCTGAATGTTGATATTTGATCCTTCTACAGTTGCCGCCTGAGAGAGCCCTATGATTTGAGTTGATTTGATTTCACCAGCCAAAACATGGTATTTTAAAAATTTGGTAAGGGTTTCTTTGTTTTCTGGCTTGAGCAAGAGGTTGAGAGTGGAGTCAGGAATTTTGGAGAATGCCTCGTTAGTAGGGGCAAGTACTGTGTATTTTGTAGAGCCACTAAATAGATTTGCGAGGTCAGCCTTGGTCAAAGCAGCTACGAGAGTGCTCAAATTAGAATTAGATAGAGCTAATTGCGTAACAGTTGGCAACGCTTGAGTCTGTGAAATTTGAGACAAACTTGAAGACGACAAACTTGAACTAGACAAAAATATACTCATAGACGACAAACTGATAGATGAACTAATTGACGAAGAGCTTGTCATCATCGTGTTGTTTTGAGTATTAGTAGTGTTTGTTGTTGTAATATTGTCTCCGTCAATTGAATCATCTTGAGTGGTTGTGTATGTTGTGGTTTCGGCATTAGCTTTGACAGAACCAAACAAATTAACCTTACCAAGGTACTCGCCACCACTTGTACAGCCAACTATAGTCGCTGGTCTGGAACACTGAGTGTTGTTGTTAATTGCAGTATAACCGACTAGGCAAGGTACAGTTTTGGAGCCAGTTTGCGATGTCGTAAAGTTCTGAATGTCTACGATAATCTGTGGAATAAAACGAAAATTAGCTTTGCCAAAAACTCCAGAAAAAGCACTAGCACACACTATTGGACCTTCGGTGCTGTTGGTCACAAATCCTACATTGTATCTTTTGAAGTTGTAGCCATTACCGTTGCAGGTACGACCATCATTGTCGGTGACTTCGCTCAAAAGTACATTATTAATGTTTCCAATTTTACAAAATCCCATTTCGGCATCGACTGCTTCGGCAAAGTCAGCACAAGTTTTTTGGATAGATTTTACACAGACCGATTGCATTGTAGTATATCCAGCGTTGCATCCTTCGCCGTAAACTGGATAGGAAGAAGCATCAGAAATACAATTGTTACCTGACAAAGTCTCGTTAGCCAAACAGCTATATGCAACACTAGCTTGTGATGTTTTGTTGTCAATGTTTTGGGAGATCAGTGCGCCCGTCAAACTGATAGAAAGTATCGTCAAAAAACCTACAAAAACTACAATTTTGCTCATAATACCAGAACGTTTGGCGATATAAGATTCCTTTGCAGCAATTGCTTTTTCGTTGCCCAAGATTTGCTTTTCTACGTCCAAAATGCCGGCTATTTGTTTTGGGTCAAATGAGTTGATAGCGTCATCGTTATTTGGAATTTTTGGATTTGGTTGTAACATATTGTAGAGTTTAATTAAATTGTTATATTAAAAATTGATAATTTCTACAATAATTTTAGCATAGAATAATATTTTGCACAATAGAGTATATTGGCTTGAAACTAAGGTTTTTCGAAGTTAATAATTTTTGAGTAAAATTTTGAGTTTGCCAAGAATAAATTAAGGCAACAGTATTTAAAGATGATTAAGACCAATAAAACTATCACCATCAAACAAATTTTGGTCGCATTTTTTGCTTTTGTAATTATCAATTTGGTTGCGGGCTATGGAGTAGTGGTTTTGGGAGCTGACATACCAAAGATTTATGACATTCTTAACAAGCCGTACTTTGCTCCGCCAACTTCAATATTTGGGGTTGTGTGGACGTTCAATTGCATTTTGGTAGCTTATGGTATCTTACTGACTATCAATCTTTCCAAATCTACACTGCGAACTAAGCTTTTGATTGCTCAAGGATTACTTGTTTTGAACTATTCTATTTTTCAATATCTTTCGTTTGGCAGTCCTATTTTGTTTGGAAAATTGCTTCCTATAATGTTCTTTTTGCCTACTTTGTCGATGTTAATTTTGACTATAATTGCTATGTTTTATGCCTACCAATTGGACGTAGATAAGATGAGTTTGGGGTCAAGAATCCTCTCTGGCAAGTCAATATTGGCTACTTTGACAAGTCTTTTTGGTTGGTTGCTGATTGCAACTGCGTTGGGTTTTCAAATTTGGGTTTTGAATTAGCTTTGAACTTAGCCTTGAATATGGTAATTGTTTCACGACTAACCCAACCCAAATTTTAGAGGCTGTCATTTTGAACTTGTTGCAGGATCTTGGAATCTCAAATTAACGGCAACCTATCATTATAGCAATGGTTATAAAATTATCTCTTTAATTATTTCTTTATTAAATTTGACAAGTAAAAAAAATGTGGTAAATTTCCAATATGTTAAAAAAAATATTTGAATTATTACACTTCGATAAGACTAAGAAAATTAGTGGGGGGCAAAATTGAAACATATGAATCTAAAATTACAGATCGACAAGTTAAAGTGTTGATTAAAGAACTAAGAGAAATGACTAGCCCAGCTTCAAAGTTTGATTTGAATTTGAAAAGAGCAAGAGACGCTGCAATAACAGTTTCTTGCATCACTGGTTTAGGAACTCCGTTAATTGGCATTGCTTCGTTGTTTCTTGGAGCCGAAATAAAAATTTGAACATTTAAAAAATGGTGATTTTAGTGGAGACGGATATGTAGCTGGTGGTCTTATAAAGATTCGTCATTCCAGTATAAATACAATTGAATGTAGAGAAGCTGTTGTTTCAAAACCTTTGGGCTGTCCCAAATTAAATTCACGACAAAGTAAATAAACGCCTTGGTAAGTTGTATCAATTTTTGCAACAATTAGACTATACTTTATCCAAACTTTTTAGATTCTGAAACGAGTTCAGTATGACAACTTGGCAAATTTAAAATAGGTCGCTGGTAGAACAGATATAATACAAACTTGTGTAAAATTAATGTTATACTAAAACTCACCCCCAACTTGCATAATTAAATCCCTCTGTCCGTCAGACACCTTCCCTTATCAAGGGAGAACCACTCTATAACTCTTCTAAAATTGCAAGTTGACATGAGAATGAGTATAAACTGTTGGCAGAAAACAAAAAAACGTTCACTGTTATAGAATGCTCCCGACTCTCAAACAATACTTTGGATACGATCAATTGCGACCAGCTCAAGAACCTGTAATTGCAAACATCTTGGCACAAAAAGATACACTAGCTATAATGCCTACAGGTGGTGGAAAATCGCTATGTTATCAGCTGCCAGCTTTGTTACTGCCTGGATTAACGATAGTAATCTCTCCTTTGATTGCTCTGATGCACGACCAAGTCCAAAGTCTCAACAAAAATGGAGTCAGCGCCATGTATCTCAACAGCTCTCAATCGGCAGAGGAGCAGCGAGAGATTTGGAGTGTTTTGCACGAAATTAAGACAGAAGGAAACACAAATGGAGTGGACGACCTCAAGCTGATTTACACTTCACCTGAGAGATTACTTGCCAACGATAAGCAATTTTTAAACTTTTTAGGTAGCCTACCAATCTCCCTCGTTGCAATAGACGAGGCTCACTGCGTTTCGAGCTGGGGTCACGATTTTCGCCCCGAATATAGTCAACTTTCTGTTCTCAAAGAAATATTTCCTAGCACTCCAATTATTGCCTTGACAGCCACCGCCGATGAATTGACTCGCAAAGATATTTTGGAAAAGCTAAATTTGACTGCTCCAAAGACTTTCATTTCCTCATTTGACCGCCCCAATATTCATTACTCGGTGGTGTCCAAAGGTGAGCCTTACACTCAATTAGTAGACTTTATCCAATCTTGGCCAGATCAAGCGGGGATTGTGTATTGTTTAAGTCGCAAAAGTACCGAGGAAGTAGCTGGCAAGCTCAACAAATTGGGCATCAAAGCCAAACCTTATCACGCTAGTATCGATAAAGCAGAAAAAGAAAAAGCCTACAGCGACTTTATGGCAGACAAAATCCAAGTCATTTGTGCTACGATTGCTTTTGGAATGGGAATTGATAAGCCTAATGTCCGCTGGGTAGCTCACTGGAACTTACCAAAAAATATTGAGAGCTATTATCAGGAGACTGGGAGAGCTGGGCGTGACGGACTACCAAGTGAGGCGATGTTGATCTACAACACAGGAGACGCTTTTACACTTCGGCGGTTCATTGACGGCGGCTCAAGCACCAATCCTACAGTAAGTGACCAGTTATTTCGAGCTATCCAACACGACAAACTAGATCGGCTACTTGAGTTTTGCCAAACTGGTCACTGTAGACGAAGGGTGTTGCTTCAATATTTTCAGGAAAAAGTGCTAGTAGATTGTGGCAATTGTGATTGCTGTGATTCTCCACGTGACAAAATTGACGCAACGGTCATTACCCAAAAACTGATGTCGGCTATTTTTCGCACCGAACAGCGCTTTGGCATAGGGTATATCGTAGATCTTTTGCTGGGTATAGACAATGAAAGAATGCAAAAATATGGTCATAATACTCTTCCTACTTTTGGTATTGGTAAAAATATGGATAAAAATACTTGGATGTTTTATGCTAACCAGCTCATTGATCTTGGCTTGGTGAATATTAAATATGATGGTTTTATCAAAACTCTTGTACTGAGCGAATCTGCAAATGATATCTTGGCAGGCAAAAAAATAGTTGAATTGATCAAATATCAACGCCCCGAACTCAAATCTAAGATCAAATCCAGTACTCAAAAGCTCAATCTCAGTGACAACGAACAAGTTTTGTTTGAAAAATTTCGCAAAAAGCGAAGCGAGATAGCCAATCGAGAAAATATTCCAGCTTTTGTAATCTTTAGCGATCAAACACTGGTATACATAGCCAAACAAAAACCCCGTGACCTCAATGATTTTGCCCAAATATCAGGTGTTGGCGCTATAAAACTCCAAAAATATGCAAAAGATTTTTTGCAAGTGATTTGATGAGTTATACTCAAATTTGTATTAATTCATACCATACAATTATATAATTTGCAAAAGAATCCATGTTTTTTGGTTTTGCACAATTCTCCCAAATTTATAAAAAACTTGACTAACGAATTGACAAATTTTTGGTTTTTGGAGTAGAAAATTATAGCTAAGCTCAATACCAAAATTATAAAATAAATCTTCCAAATGACTGAAATCAACAATTCACATCCCGACCCAAAAAAAGTCTTATTCAAGTTTGTCATTCCAATCGGTCTTGTTCTCATACTTGCTGCAATAATATTTGCAGTGTTCAATCCATTTGCAAAATCTAATGATGTCACCAAAACTATTTCATCACTTTCAAATTCAAAAACATACGATACGGCTAGTACGGAGGTCAAAGATCAGAAAAAATTTGCGGCTGTACCGTCCAACAAAGCTGACGAAAAACTCTCCCAAGCAATTAACGCAAATTTGAAACTAAAGCGTATCAACGGTGGCGAAGAGTACAATTGGGATATGGGGTGGCAAGATGTAGAGTCTATGAGAAAATGCAACACACAGGCTTTTGGAGCTACAAAGATCCCAGATGTCAAAGATATTGGTTACACAGACGTACCAAAAAATTTGCTTCGCGAAATTGTCCCTGTACCGTCCAAACCAGAAAAGAAAAACACTATTTCTTATCCAGAGTACAGTGTAGATGTGCCTTTGATTTATACTAATACTGAGGATATGTTTGACAAAGATAAAGAAGGCAAAATTAACTATAACAACCGTGTTAATGATGATAATGTCAATAGTCCTCTCCAAATCAAGCTCAAATCTGGTGCAATTTTACTCCCCATTTCTCCACTGCCAGGCGAGGTAGGAAACAGCTACATTTCGGGTCATACATCCAACTACTCATTCGTTGATAGCGCTTTCAACTTTGCTTTCAAGCCACTACTTGGTAATGGAAAAATAGGAGATACATTTTATGTCTACGACTGTGAAGGACGAAAACTTCCATTCAAGGTCTTTGAGGCAAGAGAATACAAAGATGATCCAAACGTTCTTTGGGCAAACACAAGCAAGCGTGAAGTCACGCTACAAGGCTCAGTGCTCAAAAATGTCCCTGGTAAAGGCTTGATGCCGACTCACCGCTGGATTATTCGCGGCGAATTAGATATAGCCAAAGCCAAAGAATTGAATAAAGTGTAAAATAACAAAATTTGCAATACAAAATAAACTATATAGAAGTGGAGGGCTTGTAGTAAACTGTAAAGAAACAAACTAACTCCATTTAGTCTTAAGCACTTTAAATTTTCTACGAAACTTTCCGTTTTGTTAATTTTTAAGGTACTACTTTTATGTCCAAAATAGCTATAAATCAAAGCTTTTAAAGGGAGATTTTACTACAAGTCCAGACTCAAACTAGCTTTTACGCCTCTGCAAAACACTACCCCGTCACCTACGGTGCCACTCCCTCTAAAGAAGGGGAATTCTACATAAAGTAAATATAAAAGTTGGTAAGAGTTTTATTATAAATCAGCATAACAACTGTAAATCTGAATGTTGATGTTTTGACTCACAGTTTCTACTTGCCAAAACGACGATTAAAAGACTACAATCTTTAATAATGCCAAACCATATTCAAGCCAAAAAACACTTTTCCCAAAATTTTCTCGTTGACACCAAAGCTCAAGAACGGGTAGCCGCTGGAATGAAGCAAATTTGCGACTTGGAAGATTTTCCAATAATTGAAATTGGTCCAGGTCAAGGAGATGTTACAAAACGAGCTATAAAATGGAACAAAAAGCTGATTGCAATTGAAATAGATCCAGAGGCTGTAGAATATTTACATAATAATATCAAACAAGACAATTTTGAGCTTGTTCAAGCTGATGCTATTGGGCTTCTTGAAGATTTGGAATCTAGCAGTTTGCCAACAGATTTTACGTTAATTTCGTCGCTTCCTTATCATATTGGTTCTAGGATTTTGGTTGATTTGGCTGTTGCTTGTCCGCATATCAATTTTGGAGTAATCCACCAAAAAGAAGTGGTTGTCAAAACACAGTCCAATCCAAACTTGGCCCAAAAGTTAACCTTTTTTGGAGGTTGGCTCAATCTATTTTGGGATTGCAAATATTGTTTTGATCTGCCCCCGCATTGCTTTAATCCAAAACCAAAAGTGCACTCTGCCTTTCTACAAGGCTTTTCTATAAACTCGCAAAAATTAGACTGGTTAAACTCCAAAGCAAAGCGAGTCAAAGCCAAAAGTGTACTCAAACTAATTTTTGCCAATCCCAAAAAAACTTTGGTCAATAATATCAAAAACCTCAATTGGTCGCAATCACAAATTTTAGAATTTATCAAAGTTCACTGTAGTAATGATGTGAACACAAGGCTAAACTGGGGTAATTATCAATATATTTTAAAATCAATAATAGAGACAGATTTGGACTCATTAAACTTGCCTACAATTAGAACACTTTGTCAAGCTCCCCTTTTATGCGACACTAAATTCTCTTCTAGTTCTAGGGTGAAATTGGTTTTTGGCTGTGGTGGGTTTGTTGGCTGTGTAGTGTAGTAATTAGCTCGGTGTT
>JAYWFY010000027.1:0-8445 GCA_043778555.1 bacterium | reverse complement strand
CAAAGCTGGTTCATCGGTAGCTGCAATAGCTATTGCAATCGGGAAAACAAAACAAACGGTACATAATTTGAGAAAACTTTCAGATGAAGAGTTGTTTGTAGAACCTAAACAAAGTAACAGAAAACCAACCTTTGACACAGCAGCTCTCAAACAATATATCACAGACAATCCATTTGAATTTAACAAAGAAGTTGCAATCATATTCGGAGTTAAAAAATCAACAATTCAAAGATGGAGACATAGACTAGGATTCAAACGAAAAAAAGTTAAAACTACCTACAAAGAAGCAAATCAAGATCTAAAAAAAACTTCATAGACAATCTACAACTCTACATACAGCTTGTAGGTATAGAAAATATCTACTATCAAGATGAAAGCGGTTTTGACGAATACTACACAAGAAGATATGGATACGCTCAAGGAGGACAAAAGATAAACTTAGAAATATCAGGAAAGCGATATGAGCGTCAATCAGTTATGGCAGTTAGGAATCATGAGCATAAACTTGTAGAGCCAATGATATATCAATGTACAGCTGATTCTAATACAGTATATGCATATTTTGCAAATTTACTCCCAAAGCTAAAGCAGGGTTCAATTGTAATACTAGACAATGCTAGCTATCACAAATCAACCCACCTACAAAAACTATTCCTAAAACACAAAATATCACTAGTCTATCTACCACCATATTCTCCAGACCTCAATCCAATAGAAAACTTATGGGGAACGATCAAACAAAAACTAAGAGGTTATTACGATTATACACTGAGTCTATTCGATAATCTATGTAATGTAGTCAATTCTCACTCGGTGTAAAAGTTGGGTTGGGTTTGGGTATATACTGGGTACTGAGTAAGCAGTCACTTGCCCACAGCTGGAAATCAAATAATCAGAATATAAATCTAAAGTAGATAAATCAATCACATAAATTAATCTTGAATTTTGAAGATGGTCTAGACATATATTCATACTATCTGTCTTTGAGCTATTGAGTCAAATTAGTTTCCTGCGAAAGGTGAAATACAGCTCGTATTTGATGTGTGATGATGTTTGATATTTTTCCTCCATAAGCTTATCTTTTAATTCCAGCTGTACTTATTAATTTAGTCAAAGGAGTGTGCCGCCACTTGGAGATTGTTTGACAATGCCGAATATATTACTGTTTTTGTAAACTACAAATTCACGTTGAGTTTCTTTTCTCTAGATGAAATTAGCATTGCTAAGCGAGGATTCGATTTGAGAACTGCCTTATGTTTGAGTAAAAACTCCCAAAACTTATTTGTCCACAAATCCTCAATCTCTTTTGATATTTTATAATCAGCCATTTTCTTGAGATAATTACCGCCCGCAATGTATGGTTTGGTAGCAAAAATTCCACCATCGGCAAATAATGCCATTCCAAAGACATTGGGAACCATCACCCAATCGTATGCATCAATGTACATTTCCATAAACCATTGATAGCATTGTATAGGTTCAAACTCATTCAAAAGCATCCAATTACCTAAGACCATTAACCTTTCTATATGGTGATTATATCCATATTTTTCTACTTTTTCTAATGCTAATTGTAATGGTAAATTTTGAACTGTAGAAGTGTTGCGAGCATCCAATACTAGTTTTTGAAAATAAAAATCAGGAGTCAAATTATTCTTAGCCTCAAAAAAATTGTATCGAGTCAGCTCAGTAGAATATTTATTATCATACAAACCTTTTACCCATTCTCGCCAGCCTATTATTTGCCGCACAAAACCTTCTACTGAATTAAGATACAGAGTCACAAAATTGGGATGAGAGTCACAAAATTCTAGTAATTTTTGTAGAACAAAATTAGGAGTCAAAAGACCATTATTAATGACAGGGCTCAATGTTGAGTGAAACAAAAAAGGACAACGGTCAGAAAGCGAATCTTCATACGTTCCAAAATCCGCTAGTCGATTAACAAAAAAATCTTGCATCAAATCTTGAGCTTGTTGGTAATTGGTTGGTAGCCATAGATCTTCCACTACTCCGGGGTTGTTGGGATAATATTCTAAGATAATTTGTCTAGCATCAAAGTAATTTGAGGTTGGTTTGGAAATATAAGCTGGTCGTAAATCTAGGGATTTGGGAAGTTTTTTACGATTATCAGCATCATAATTCCACGAGCCACCTAGTGGATCGCCACCCTTATCCAAAAGTAAGTTTAGTCTTTTTCGCTGCCAAATATAAAAATCATTCAGCAGCAACCGCTTGGACTTTTTTGAACTCAAATACAATTGAAAATCTGCTTTGGAGGTGAGAAATTGGGGACTTTCTAGTACCAAAACTTTTTTAAAGTATTGATTGGAAAGACTGTTTATAAAACTAGAAAAAGCTTTGTCGGATATCTCGTGAAACACGATTTCGTCGTATATCTTTGAAAGCTCTGCAAATACTTCTTCAAAGTTTTTTTGCTGTTTGAGATCGTAATAGTTTACGTTCAAGCCACTCTGAATCAATAAATCTCTATGCTCTCTCATACAAGCTAGTACAAAAGTAAGTTTTTGCTTGTGATAATTAAACCTCTCACAAATTTGACGGGATTCAATCATCACAAAGTCCGCAGCTTCTATATTTTTGTTAATTTGAAACAGCTGGTCTCCGAGAATTAAGAATAGTTTATTATTGAGCATATAGTTCTTTGTTAAATAATTATACCAATTTCTTCCTTAAATTTTACAAACCTACAGACAAACTATTAGTCTAAAGATTCTTCTTTGAAAGAGCGGCACAATAATTGAAGGGTAATATTTTGGAGAAGTTTAAAATTTGGTAAAAAAGTGTGTGTACAAGTCATAGAGAATTGGTAAACTTGTCAAATAGCCAATTGGTATCTTGTGGGCCCCCACAGGCTTCAGGATGAAATTGTACGGAGAAAATAGGCTTATTCTTGTGAATTATACCCTCCACAGTCTGATCGTTGAGGTTCTTAAAAAAGATTTGATATTGAGTTGGAACAGTATCAAGTTGAGTTGCATAGCCATGATTTTGTGAAGTCAAATATGCCTTGTTGGTCGTAAGGTCTTGAACTGGCTGATTGGCTCCACGATTGCCAAATTTCATTTTATAGACTTGACAACCTATAGCTAATGACAACAGTTGGTGGCCTAAACAAATCCCCATCATAGGAATATTAGCAACCAAAAGCCCCTGAACTGTTTTTACAGCATATTGATAGTCGCGGGGGTCACCTGGTCCGTTGGAAAGTAAAACTCCATCTGGTTTGTAGCTCAATATCTGCTGACAAGTAGTATATGCAGGCACAACAATCAATTTCTCTACTCTTTTGGAAAGCTCTCGTAAAATATTTAACTTGACTCCACAGTCAAATACTACTATAGTTTTATCTTTTTGTAAATTGTCTTTTGTTGGCTGATCTCGGGCTGCAAAGTCTTTGGTATTTCCACTCTTAATTGTTTTGAGAAAAAAAGAATTATACTCTTTGCCCTCAAATCTATTTTTACTCACTTTTCTAGCCCAATCCAAAAAACCTATATCTTCGGGGTTGTCAACGATTTGTATGAGCTCTCCAAAAAATTTGGGATCAACATTTGAGTCTATATTATTCGTTGGGTCAAAACCCATAGCTTTAAGCATTTTGACTTTTTCTTTTCCAACTATCAAAACACACGGCTGATTTCCTTCATCTCGGAGAGTTTTGACTAGTCGCCTTGTATCGATATTTTGAATTCCACCTCGACTATTATTTTTCAAAAAATCTGTGAGTGATGAATCCTGTTGGCTGTGAAAACATTGATTGCTTAGAGATGAAACTATCAAACCCTCTGCATACATTTGCTCCGATTCATACCAAGAAATTGAAGTAGCAACGTTACCTATCAAAGGAGAAGCAAAACACAATATCTGTCCTGCGTAGCTTGGATCTGTCAGCGACTCTGTATAGCCTGTCATTCCGCTGGTAAATACACATTCCCCGTATCGCAAGCCTTGACAGCCGAAGCCCTGCCCTATATAGATTTGTCCATTTTGTAAAACTAAAATTGCGGAGATCTCATTCATTTGAGTGTTAAAAAGTAAATTAAAATTGTTATTTATTATGAGTTTGTGTTTTTTTTGGAGCATTGTCAAGATTTGACCAAAAAAGCTTTGTCACTTGTAATATAGTAATGAAGAAAAATAAATCCAAGGATCAAAAAAGAGGATCAAAAAAGAGGATGAAAAAAGAGCTTAAGCAAATAAAATTGATTAAACCTAAAACGTCAGAACGGTTGACTCATAAAGATGCTTATGCTGGATCAACCAAAACAATCGAACAAGAACGCCAAGACTGGAAATATCGGTTTTTTGAAAGTTTTACAGGAATGTCAGCTATTATTTTTATTGCAATTATGCTATCACTAGCTATTTTTGCTCCTGGAATTTTGGCTATTTTTCTTATTGTCTATAGCTTTTTTATTGTGCTCAAATCTGGATTACACACAATTTACACTTTTTATACTTTTAAAAATATATATCGTTGGGAAGATGTACAGTGGCTTAATTTGCTAGATTTGATGGCTAATAAACCACAATTAGCAACTCTTGAAATGGACAAAATTGGCAAACTTTATAAAGATAAATTTAACTGGGGAACCAACTGGCAAGAGTTTGGTGAGAATTATCAGCGTAATATATCCACCAAATTTCAAAATCCAAATGGTTTACATCATTGTATCTTCGTACCAATTTATAACGAAAATATTGATACTATGACGCTATCACTGGAGAGAGTCTATAATTCTGGATATCCGCTAGACAAGATCTGGTTGATAGTATGTCGAGAAGATCGAGCTGGAGTAGAGTTTAATGAACTTATAAAAAGTAAACTAGAGGCTTTGGATTGGGCAAGTGTTGTCGAGCTAGAAAACAACTCAAAAAATTTTTCATGCCTATCGTACAAACAAAACAAACACAAACTCCAAATTATTTTGACTAAACATCCCGAAGATCTAGCAGGCGAAATTAAAGGTAAAGGCTCCAATCTTGACTGGGCAGGTAGACAAGTCAGCGATCTGGCATTTGTCAATAAATTGGATATAGATACAACCGTAATGACAGTCCTTGATTGTGATTCTCGTCCTGGCAAAAATTTTTTCCAGATACTAAGTTTTCGATATTGTGTAACAAATGACCGCCATAACGTAGGCTTTCAACCCATTCCAGTTTTTACCAATAATTATTTTGACAGTACCCTACTAAGCTCTCTTGTAGCCAGTGGAACCACACTCTGGAATTTTGTACAAAGCTCCATTCCAGAAGAGATTCATCATTTTGCCAACTACTCTGTCTCGCTCAAACTACTAAGACAAACCAACTTTTGGGTCAAGGATCTAGTATCGGAAGATAGTCTTTTCTTTGATAAAAACTTTTGTGAGCTCAGCGGTGAGTATCGCTCCTTGCCTACCTTTGCCTACTTTGAGTCAGATGTGGTTGAAAGTCCAACCTTTGGAGAGGCTTTACTAAATCAATACAAACAGCTTCGTCGCTGGGCGTATGGTGGAGTGGAAGGTATGTCTTACCTCGGTAGAAGATTGGTTCTGGAAGATGAAGGTAAGCTTGTTGATAATCGCAAAAAAATTCAAATATTATACAATGAGTGGATAGGGCATTTTCTTTGGTCAACTATGCCTTTTGTATTTGGTTTTGTGATGTTTTTACCAGCATTTCTCAATGGCAAATTTGCAGATTCAGTGGTTGCCAATAATCTCAATTTTTTTTCGCAGGCGTTCTCAACTATCAGCTATTTGATTGTAATCGTAAATGGTATGATAATTAGTAATTATATCAATACTCGCTTTGCTCATCAAAACAAAAAGATGAACCGCTATAATTATCTGGACATCATCCTCCAAACTTTATTGTCTCCATTATTTTTTAGTCTATGGTTTATTCCACCGATTGAGGCACAACTCCGTGGCGTGTTTGGTAACTATCTGGGCTTTTGGGTAACTCCAAAAGGGGGAGATGGTAAAAAATAGTTAAGGCTACAATTCTCTAATTATACATTATTTACAGAATTTTTTCTTCTCGCAGCCTTAGCAATTCTAAAGCCAACAATACAGTCTATTTTTTAAAAATTAACTAAGGTTTTAACTGTGACTCCCAAGAAAGAGGTAACTAACAACTCCAAAGGTATGTTTTCTCCAATTAACGATACATGAGCAACTATTGGTAAGATTAATGACATAAAGAGTAAAGTTGGCGATTTCGCGCTTACCTTCGGCGTCCAAAGCCTAACATACCAAGTAGTCCTCTTGTGAGCTCACTAGTTACTGTCCGACCAATCTGTTTTACCATAGTATTTTTGGACAATTCTTCTAGAAAGCTAGGCTCCTCTTTTGTGGATTTTGTTTCATTGCTGTTGGAATTGGTCGCAGTTTGTTGATTTTCTGACTGAGCTATTCTTTGGACTAATATTTCTTTAGCGCTTTGGCTATCCACCAAATTGGCATATTTTGGAGCAATAATAGAGCGACTGACTATTTCATCGAGCTCATTATTAGTAATAGTATCCATCCGAGTTTGCGGAGCAAGTAACATAGTATGAACAAGTGGAGTGGGATTTCCTCGCTCATCCAAAACTGTCACAAAAGCCTCACCGATGCCCAGCGATGTTATTAACTCATCAACTTTGTAGAACTCTGTCTCAGGATAGTTTTGACTGGCTTCTTTGATAGCCTTACGATCGTTGGCGGTGAACGCCCGAAGAGCATGTTGTATCTTAATACCAAGCTGTGCGAGTATAGAATCTGGAACGTCAATAGGGTTTTGAGTGATGAAATAAATCCCTATACCCTTGGAGCGGATGAGCTTGATAATCATTTCTATTTGATCTAATAAGTTTTTGGAGGCCTGATCAAAAATCAGGTGAGCTTCATCAATAAAAATACAAAGTTTTGGCTTTATGACGTCTCCCTCTTCTGAAAAAGTGGAATAGATTTCTGTGAGCAATGAAAGCATAAATGTGGAAAATAGCTTTGGCTTGGACTGAATATCAATTACACGCATTATGTTGATAAACCCTCTGCCCGAAGAGTCAGTTCTGGTCAAATCTCTTACATCAAAACTTGTCTCTCCAAAAAAACTCTCAGCTCCTTGCTGTTCTAGCTCAATGACTTTTCGCATAATTGTACCAACTGTAGCTGCAGATATAGAACCATACTCACCTTTTAACTCCACCTTACCTTCATCACTCATTAGATATTGTAGTATAGCTTTGAGATCTGCAAGGTCAATTAACGGTAATTTTTTGTCATCGCAGTATTTATAAACCATTGACATTACACCACCTTGAGTGTCGTTGAGCTCAAGCATTTTGGCGAAAAGTACAGGCCCAAACTCAGTTACAGTTGCGCGCATTCTCACACCATTTTCTGACGAAATAGTCAAAAATTCGGTTGGAAAATTTTTAGGTTGCCAAGGGATATTAAGTAATTTTGATCTTTCTTCAATTTTTGGGTTGATTGTCCCTATTTGAGACAACCCAGAGATATCACCTTTAATATCCATTATTAGTACTGGTACGCCATTTTCAGATAATGATTCACACAATCGTTGAATAGTTTTGGTCTTACCGGTTCCTGTGGCTCCAGCTATAAGTCCGTGGCGGTTCATCATCGACAGCGGAATAGTAATATGCACCTCAGGGACAGCTTTGGCGTCAAACATTGCACCACCAATTATTATAAAATTATCTTTAAAGGTGTACCCAGCGTTAATCGCTGCGATAAAGGATTGTATATTAGGCATATGCTATAGATATTGATTGACTCTCCCAAAATTGTCAACCACCTTGCATATATTGTCACACCCGTTTCATTTCAATTGAGGATTTTTGATTTTGCAATATTAAATGAAATATTCCTCTTGCTTCATGTATTTCTCGTACATAATAAATACAGTTATTTTCTAATTCTTTTGAGTTATAGAAACTTTTGGGGTGATTGATTTATTCAGCTTTCTTTCTAGAATTACAGAATTGGGTGATTAGAGTTTTACGATGTTCTTTCGGTAAATCGTTATGATTTTTGAGCAGATTCTTCATAGGTGAGAATAGTCCTCCATCTATATGATTGGTTGTTTTTGGAATGTTGAGCTGTGGGTGGTCTTGAAGTATGAACATGTACTTTAAATTAGTTTGTATCTTCCTCAACGCTTTTCTATGTCTTTCGTGTTTGTATTTGATTCTTGAGATTTTTAGATTATCTCGGTCAATATCTGACAGCTCATTGATGTAATCTTGATGTGTTTTGAGATGGTCTTCAATCTTTTTGAGATACTCTTGTTTGGTTAGTTTGTCTTTTATAAAGGTCTTGTTGATGAGGTAAAAAAATGCTTGATAATATTTCAAAATTTACACCAAATGACACAACCTGTTATACAGATTATTGGGAACTGCCCACAAAGTTTATACCTCCAAAC
>JAYWFY010000026.1:0-8678 GCA_043778555.1 bacterium | reverse complement strand
CTGTGGTAGATGGCTTGTTTGAGTTTAAAGCAAATGTTGCAATACCTCCAAGTGCTAAAATTGCGATGACTGCTGCGATGATTTTGGTTGTGTTGTTTTGCATAATAATGTGTTATAAATATTTTTAAATTTCTATTTTATTATGAACATAATTATAATTCTTGTCAAACCCCTAGGGGGTATATTTGACTTTGTAATACGTCTAAATCTTGTATTTGGACAATGAAAAATTACTAAAAAGTGATATAATTTATTCTTTGAGTAAAAAAACCTAAGCTTCTGAGGCTACCTTGGATCGATTCAAACAAGGATTGGTTGCGTCATAGTTGCCCTGAGCAAATAAAGATAGTGTAGATGTAGAGATTGCGGCTAATAATATTAGATTAACTAGGGTTTTAAACATATGCTAATTATATTTTATTTGTAGGGTTTTGTCAAAAAAATCTTTACCCAATAAAAATTATTAATTTACAAAAAGTCAAAAAAACTTTAAGATTATTAATATGACTACTGATAAAAAAATCCAAAAAATATTGATAATTGGATCTGGGCCAATCGTGATCGGACAAGCCGCAGAATTTGATTATTCGGGGACTCAGGTCTGTGTATCAGCTCGGGAAGAGGGAATCCAAACTATTCTTGTCAACAGCAATCCAGCTACTATTCAGACAGATCCTGAAGTAGCAGACAGAGTCTATATAGAGCCTCTAGAACCAGAAATACTTGAAAAAATAATTGCTATCGAGAAACCTGATGGGATTTTGGCTGGTGCAGGTGGTCAAACAGGACTTAACCTTGGAGTTAAACTAATGGAGTTAGGTATTTTGGAAAAACACAATATTAAATTTCTTGGAACGTCTTACAATTCTATACAAACTGGTGAAGATAGAGGTTTGTTCAAAGACAAAATGATCGAAATTGGCGAACCTGTACTTGCAGCAAAAGCTGTACAAAGCGTACAAGAAGGTTTGGATTTTGTTACGCAAAAAATTGGTTATCCGGTAATTTTGCGAGTAGCTTTTACGCTAGGTGGAACTGGAGGAAATACAGCGTTTGACGAGACTCAACTCCGAGAAATGTTGGACTTTGCCATCAAGGCTAGTCCGGTTAGTCAGGTGCTGCTGGAAAAATCTATACTTGGCTGGGGTGAGTTTGAGTATGAGATGATTCGGGACAATGTCGGCAACAAAATTGTGATTTGCAATATGGAAAATATTGATCCTATGGGTGTTCACACGGGAGAAAGTATGGTTGTGGCACCAGCTCAAACTCTTAGTGATCAAGACCACCAAAAGATGCGAAATTCCGCTCTCAAAATCGTTGAGGCTCTAGATATTCGCGGTGGTTGCAATGTTCAGTTTGCTTTCAATAGAGACACTTTGGAGTACTATGTGATAGAAGTCAATCCACGACTTTCGAGATCTTCAGCGCTTGCGTCCAAAGCGACAGGTTACCCAATAGCCAAAGTTAGTACCAAAATAGCACTTGGCAAAAACCTTCCTGAGATTATCAATGGCATAACGGGTAAAAGTGCTTTCTTTGAACCTGCTCTAGATTATGTCGTGATCAAAATCCCGCGCTGGCCAGATGACAAGTTTCCAGAAATGAATCGCAGTCTTGGTGTATCGATGAAATCTACTGGTGAGATAATGGCAATCGGTCGAGACTTTGAAGAGGCGATGTATAAAGCTGTAAAATCCTTGGATCTCAAGTACGATGTTTTTATGGAGGAGTAAATTAAATTATACCCCACTCCTTTAACGATTTAGCTTTAATTAATACTTTATCATCATATCACTATTGTTATCTATATATTGTTGATGGAATGAATATAATGTATTTTTATTTGTCGTCTTTCAATTTTGTGATAAATTCTGCAAAGTATGAATCCAAAGATTTTTGGTCAAAATTCTGATTTATAGGATTCTCAAAATTCTGACTGAGGATTTGGTCAAGCCAATTGGATTGATTATTTTGATCTAGGACTGTAAAATTTGGGTTTGATTTTGAAATCAACTTAGCATTTTGAAGCTGGTGAGTATGAGGTATTGGAACCAAAAATGTATTTATATTCAAAAATATTAGCTCAGAAATTGATCCCATTCCGGCGCGACAAATAACCAAATCAGCTTTTGACAAAAGTACTGGCATATCGTGAAGAATTGCAGGTTTGCTAAAATAGTTGTTACCAAAGTCAATTTTTTTTTCAGATATATTTTTTTGTAGCAGCCCTGTGAGGTGAATTACTCTAAATTTGCTTAGCAATACTGAGATATTTTGCTCTACCCAGGTGTTTATTATCTCAGATCCCGTTCCTCCTCCAAAAATCAATAGTATTTTTAAATTTGGTTGAATTTGACTTTTATTATTGACAAATTTTTCCAATTCTTTGTCTTCGTATCTTTCAAATTGTATATATTTTGAAGTTATTAATGGGTTGGGTATCAAGTGTGCATCTTGAAACTGTGGGTATTTTTGCTTTGTGTATTGAAAAATACAACTTTTGAGATCGGCAATACTCACTGTCAATTTGTTTGCCAAGCCTACAATTGCATCTTGCTGGTGAATTACTAGTTTGGAATTGGTAAACCGAAAGAAGTTGGTAAGTTTGGCAGCCCAGAACATTGGCACCGCCAAAAAACTACCTGTAGAATAGATCAAGATTGGTTGGTATTTGATTAATAAAAATAAGCACTTGGAAATAGAATAAATCAACACCAAGCCACTGACGATAGCTTTAAAAATCCCAATTATTATTTCTAAAGAATTTAGCCTATCAAAACTCAAAATATCTAGCTTAACTTTTGGCAAAAACTCAATTGGATAGCCAAAATCTTTAGCAACATTGGATTCATAGCTATTTTGGACACCAATCAAAATAGTTGATGAGTTTGAAATTTGTTTTTTTACTTGAGCAATCATTGCAGGTATAGGAAAAAAAGGCCCACCAGTGAGTCCACAAATATAAAAACAGTTTTGAATTTTTGGTAATTGAGGTGTGGATTTTGACATTTAGTTTTACGATTTATTTTTTAGTTTAGCAACAATTTGATATCTTGACAAATAAATAGCCTTGCAACATAATAAAGCTATAATTAAATCAAACTAGGTATCTTTAATTCTAAACCCAAAAACCAATCATGACAACTCTTAATTTTAAAAAAAAAGATAATCTATCAACAATCCCAAAAATTAACCCTATTTTGGATGATTCATATACTGAACTGGAATCTTTTCCAAAATTTAAAAATTCTATTGAAATAGACTCAAAACTCATTTCCAAAAGTTCAGTTAGCAGTAAAATTAAGACGATCAAAAAATTTAGTATTTGGGGCTATATTCTTACAATTCTTGGCAACGGAATACTAATACTGACTTTGACTTTATTGATTCTAAAGCTTTTTGTGTTTCAGCAAGTAGAAGTAGACGGTTCTTCAATGCTTCCCAATTTTAACGATCGAGACTATTTGATTATGAATTCAATTGACAAAAATTTTGAAAGAGGTCAAGTGGTTGCACTTTACGCCAACGATAAGTTTGCTTACAAAGCTACGCACGAGCTTAATCCTTTTGACTCATATATGGCTAGGTTTGATTGTGGAAATCCTTGCAACGCAAAGTTTTATTTGAAACGAATAATTGGGCTACCCAACGAAGAAATAGAAGTCATTAACGGTGACGTTATTATATACAACAAGCAAAATCCAAAAGGTTTGATATTACTGGAAGATTATATTTCCCAAGATACAAGAGATTTAATGAAAAAAATGAATTATCACTTTGACAAGACTCCTATCCCAGCAGGCAAATTCTTTGTAATGGGTGATAATCGTACAAATTCTACAGATTCTAGGATCATTGGCTCTATTTCTGATTATGCTATTTTTGGCAAGCAAGTTCTTAGAGTAGGCAATTTTATTCACAACAAAGGTAGCTTGAACAATAATTCCAAACAGCCTGATCCTTCTAGCCAAAGTTTTCTTAATAATCTTTCTGATGCGTTTGAAACTTATAAGTGGTTTGACCTCCCAAAATACACTTTTAGCCAAAATTCATATGAAGATAAAAACTTTGTGACCAAATAGCTATGATCAATCAGCTTCATTCTCCTCAAAACATTTCAAATACTCAAAACCAAAAAATTGGATTGGGTACTCGTTCACTATTTGTCGTTGGTGATGATGCCCAGAGTATTTATTCGTTTCGTGGCTCAAAGATAGAGATTATTCTCAATTTTCAAAAAGAATATATCAATACCAAAGAGATTATTCTTAATCAAAACTATAGATCCAACCAACAAATTCTTGACTTGGCAGAAAAAGTACTCACTCACAATGACAATCAAAAGAAAAAAGAACTTTTTACCGATCGCATAGACTCTACACCAGCCCAATACTATACAGCCCGCAATGAAAAAGACGAAGCCGAGTTTATAATTAGGACAATTTATGATTTATATATAAAAAACGAAGATTCCAATACAGATCAACTTTCTCAATCTGAAGCAAAAAATATATCAAATCCAGAAAAAGAGCGAGTAAAATTGGAGTTTGCCATCAAAAATCTTTTGGAGCTATAAAATAAATAACTATGTCAGCTCAGGTTTCATTTACTCTTTTGGCAATTGCAATTTGTATTTTCTGCTTTTACGTGAGTAAGTTTTTGACACTGTGGATTTTTTTACAATCTCAAAAATGGATGATTGTTGATGATCCAGCTATTGATTCTGATAGAAAATTTCAGGACAAGCCAATTCCGCTTCTTGGTGGTTTGAGTTTTGTTTTTGTTTGTGGCTTGGCTACAAGCTTGGTTTGGTTGATTCAGAAAAATAATTATTTGGGATTGCAAAATTATCTTGCACAAAATCTTGACTATTCTTTCAAAATACTCTGGATATTGATCGGTGGTCTGATCTTGATGGTTGGTGGTATTCTAGACGATATATATACTTTTAGTACCAAGAGACTATTTTTATGGATATTTGTAGGCATTTGGGTTGCAGTTTTTTTGGGTGGGTTGTCTATCAACTCTTTTTCTTTTCCATTTGATAAAATACTTCCACATAATATTTTTTTGGGTTCTTTTTTGGCCTTTGTGTGGATTGGGCTATGTATTAGTGCGACCAAGTTTCTCGATGGGCATGATGGATTGGTAGGGTTAGTGGGTGTTCTCAATTTTTTTGTAATTGCTTTGGTTGCCAATTTTACTAATATTAATCAGCCTTTAATAGTTATTTTGGCCTTGATATGGGCAAGCGGAATACTCGGTTTTTTGCCCTATAATGTTCCCAACGCTAAGATATATTTGGGTGAATCAGCTTCTGAGGTAGTTGGTTTTGTCATCGGAGTTTTATCTATTTTATCAGGAGCCAAAATTGCCACTACTACAGGGATTATTGGCTGGTTTATATTTGACTTATTACTTGTAATTTATTTGAGGAAAAAATCGGGGAAAAGTATTTTTGCAGCGGGTAGGGAGCACTGGCACTTTAGACTATTGGATAGTGGTTTGGACAAGTGGCAGGTATTATATGTCACACTGTCAATTCTTTTTGTGAGTTCTATTTTTAGTCTAACACTACCAACTGACTACAAGTTGTATTCTATTTTGGGGCAATTTGTAATCTTGATAATTATTTTTGCAATAACAGATAGAATCAAGAAGAAGAGTTAGACATATACTCATTTCCCTGCCAATTTTTATACTCCTTAAGAACCCCTCGTCACTTAGGATACCACTCCTTCTACAAGAGAGAGAATCTTTGGGCAAGTTGTTTGTTTATAGATTTGTAAAAGTTGGCGGAGAAACTGGTATATCTCAATTTTCAAATTAGTATTTTTCAAAGTATATATTTTCAACTTTATTTTTTACAAGTAAAGTATTTGCAGCTTCTACCATCATTGGGTTGCCGCAAAGATAAAAATCGCTATTTTGCATTTGATCATTTGTCATCGATTCTGGAATAATCTGTGTTACTCTTCCTGATTTTTGCTTAGAGTTTTGCTTATTGACTTCTAGAATATCATAGCAACAATATATTTTAAAATCTGGATAAATACTTTCAAATCCTCCCAAAAATTGTTCTGAAAAATTGTCTTGTATTGTCAACGCTCCAAAAAATATTACAATAGCTTCCTTAGGATTTTGCTTCAATAGGCTTTCAATCATAGGCACAAACGGTGCAATACCGGTACTTGTAGCTACAAAAACTTTTGGTTTATTGGATTGGTGAATTACAAAACTACCGTTACAGCCAATTGCTGAAAACTTTTGATTAACTTTAATATTTTGTGCCCAGTGTGAACCTGCGCCATCAGGTTTGGTATTGATCATTAGTCCAATATATTTATCAGTGGAAAGATCTTTCAATCCATTTTCGTAATAGCGAGGAGCTTTAGAATCACAATAAAACAAAGAATACGAGCGGTGAACTCCTGGGGACACTTCAATAGTCAAAAACTGTCCTGGTTCAAATTTGAAACTGTCCTGTGACTGGAAAATTAGACAAGTTATATCTTGCAATAAATTGACTTTGTGGACAAGCTCGATGGTTATTTTACTCATATTTTTATTATAATCAAGATTTTTAGTTTTGTATAATTTGGTCAAGTTGTATATCCCATTTGTATGGTTCAAAATTCTCTACAAGTTGACATCCAAAAGCAATCCCAAACTTTTTACAATTAATTTGACTTAGAAATCGGTCGTAAAAACCCTTACCGTAGCCAACTCTATTGTTAGTCAAATCAAATGCCACTGTTGGAACAATAATCAGATCGGTTGGTCGAAAGCCATTTAAGTTAAAAGGTAAACAGTTTAATGCTGGGTTTTCAATTCCATATTTATCTCTAACAAAATCTGTGTTTGGAAATATTTGCCAGTGAGATAAGGTTTTGTCATTTTCAATCTTCGGAGTGACTATGGTTTTACCTGTCTCAAAAGCTCGGTTAATCAATTGCTCAGTGTCGACTTCACTGCCAAATGACTTATAAATATGGATAATTTTGGCATTTTGAAAGTCTTGAGAACTAATTATTTTGTCGCATATTTCCATTGACCAAGATGCAATCCGATTTTTACTCAGATTATTTCTTTGAATTAAAGTATTTTTGCGTATTTCAATTTTGGTCATGTTGGTTTTACTTTAGTTTTTTTACATTTTTCGCTGCAGTATTTGACTTGTTCCCAATCGGTTTTCCACTTTTTACGGTATTGAAAAGGTCGCTGACAAGCCTCACAGATTTTGGTTGGCAAATTTTCTTTAAATCCTTTAAGTTTTTTGTTTTGCATAGACCAATTGGGATTAAAGCCCCACAGCTTCATTTCGTTTCAAAC
Organism: bacterium; assembly: GCA_043778555.1. GTDB lineage: Bacteria > Patescibacteriota > JACMRA01 > JACMRA01 > JACMRA01 > JAYTWQ01. Next base: position 1,343 of record JAYWFY010000026.1, on the reverse strand, counting down.
CAGCTTTAAATATTAATCGTGCAACAAGCCACAAAACAAAACACCAAATGATTCCTACAATAAAAGTTTGTATAATTTGGATTGTATCATATTTGCCTAGATAGATCTGCATGGGATGGTGAAAAGTGAAAGCAAAAGGTAGTATCGTCAAAGGTTTTAAAAACCAAACGCTGTTGAGAGGCAGAGCCTTACCTGAAAGAAAATATTTAAACTCAGTTTGAATATCTAAAATCCCGTGGACGTCAGTTAAGAAAAATGCCAAAGAACCCAACCCATATGCAAAAAAAACCGAGATTAAATATCCTAGTACTCCGCATAATATAAATAAACAAACCAAACTTGGAGAGCTAAAAATCAAGTAGTCCCGACCTAAAAGTGCAATCAAGCAAATAGAAATAATTTGGATAATATTCTGAAAAAACCACCAGCTAAAATCACCCAAAATACTTCTCATCATGACATTAGATGGGGTGATTAAACATTGTGACAAAGCCCCAGATTTGATTCGTTCTGAAACATTCCAGTGGACGCCGTGTCCTATTGAGATTAACGATCCGAATATGTAGTAAGTAAAAATAGTTTTAAAATCAAAAAGCCTAGAACCAGCGTCAATATTAACCCACCAGATCAAAATAGTGCAAAAGATTATCAAAAGATTGAGAAGCGTCCAAATAATTGCCGACGATCTATAGGTCACACTTGCCTTAAATCCATATTGAAAAAAATAAAGCCACTTATAGTTCCTGCCGAGAGTTTGTTGTAAAAAAGTCATAACTAAGCTAAAATTTCTGGCGGATAAAATTTGTCAAAGCTGACAACCTTGGCTTTAACTATTTTTGCATAGTGTAGGCAGGCACAGTCAAAAAAAGAGATATTTTTCTTTTCAAATGAGTTGTAGAGTCTATAAATATCATTTTCCCATTTATAGTCAAAAATAATAGGTTTATTGAAGGTCATCCTTATAGATTATAAAGTATAAATTGCTTCAGACTGAGGTAAAAATCTGGAAAGTAAAGTTGCAACTTCATAAATTGTAATATTTAAAATAACAAATAGACTACTATCAATTGAGTTGTAGATGTCAAATGCTTTTTGATGGTTTGAATCAGTATCTAAAAATAAAGCAATTACAAAGTCAGCATCACACAGAATTTTAGAGCTTATAGTCATATATAATATTATGATTTCCAGAATAGTTGGTGATTTTTCTATTTTTGAGTTTGGTAACTCTAATTGGGATTACTTTTGTAACATTTCCAGCATACTTTACGTTTTGGAGTTAGAATCGTAGTAAAGAGAGTGCTTGATATTTCTGATTTGGTGTTTGATTATTAATTCCTTGG